>PIVU01000007.1 GCA_003354025.1 Nitrospirota bacterium | reverse complement strand
AGGGAGTGGGGCAGTGGAGTGCGACATTGATACAGGAATATACAGTACCTTCCAGGTACGGCTACAGTGTTAACATAGGAGCCGGGGACATAGATGGAGACGGATACAGTGAAGTGTTAGCGGCCTCAGGACCTCACAGAAGGGCCAGAGATGAGATCAACGTGTATGACAGAAACGGAGATCTTGTGTCGAAGTTCAAAGCATATATAGTGAGGAGCCACGGGGCAAAGGTGGCCGGCGGAGACCTGGACAAGGACGGAGTGTCGGAGATAGTAACGGGAGCAGGGGCGGGATCAAGGAACAGGGCAGTGGTAAAGGTATTTGATGTTAACGGAGTGGAAGAGACCAGGTTCAAGGCATTCACGACTAGATATGGAGTTAACGTAGCAGTCGGTGACCTCGGGCTTGAGTAGTTGTTGTGTGAGAATTCACATGTACCTGAGGTTTATTTATCATTCCCATTGTCGATCATTTCTAAAAAGCCTATTATTCAGTAAGTTGAAAAATGGAATGTTTTTTGCTTGTATTTAAAGGGGTAGGCCTTAATTAAACAATTAATTATATCGTTATATGACAAAGAGATATAGATTTAGGCTATATTAGATATCATTAATAATACATTTAGTACTCTATCAATTAGTACTTGTAATTGAGTCCTGTTTACGTTAATAAACCTATGACTGCGGGAGGGGCAAGTCATGAATATCAGACTTATATTTAAAGTAAGTGTTTTTATCATTTCAGTATTTCTTCTATCAAATAAGGCGTTTGCACTCGATTACCCCCATACATGGATTAATAATATAGGATGTGATTCATGCCATTATGTTTACGCAGACGAACCATCCCATCTTCCTACATGGACAAGTCATGAACCTCAGGACATAGATGATTCACCATATAATGTCCTATGCTGGAGCTGCCACAATAACTATGAAGCCCCTTATGTGAAAACTCATTCAAGTCTTCAGATTGATGACAGCTACGGAAACTGGTCTAATGAATGCAGGGTTTGCCATCATCCTCATGTACAGAGACAACGTTTAAAATATGAAAGTGAATCATATCTTTATTCCGGCGTTCTGCCTGTAATTCAAATTAATCAACCTGGTCCGGGAAAAAGTCAGCTCGTTAAAGCAGGCGCAGGATGGTCTGAAAATGAATATCAGGGATTAATCCTGATCCCTAATGATAGTTTTAACAGGGCGAAGCACGGTTATAAAATACTGAGTAACAGCTCTGATACGCTAGTAATTCAAGGCGTTATTGATATGTCTTATGTGGACCCGGCAACAGACACTTTTGCAATTATTTACGGAAATCTAGTGAGAGATGAGGTGAACCTGGAAAGGATTATGCTCTATATCGGAGCTTCAACGGATATTCCTGACCAATACACTCTTGTGGACCTCGATGCTTCCTGGGAAGTGAATAAATTCATAGGGCGTACTATCGTTCCCAATATTGCGGCAATGCCTCTTCTTTCATATACAATTCTCGGTAACACCTCTGATACTCTGACAGTGGATGGTCCTATGGAATTAATAGATAGCGAAACGGGAGATATAATTATTGAAACGGGAGATATTTTCCAAATCCTGGCCGACAAAACCGGTACCAGGAAGGTCAAGTTTTATTATCCAACGGGCATGAATTCATTTTCCGACGGCGACGAAATTCATGACGGAATCTGTGAAGTCTGCCATACGCAAACCAATCACTTCAGAAATGACGGTAATGCCGATGACCAGCTGCATTCAAATATGGGCTTTCCTGCACAGAAGGACTGTACAACATGTCATCAGCATATTAATGGTTTCAGAGGAATGGGCGGAGGCGCTCATGAAACACATGTGCTGAATGTTAATGGACCTAAAATTGACTGTAGTGATTGCCATATTGTATCGGATATTCCATTGTTCAAGTCAGGAACTGATGGAGATGGGGACGGAAAATATAACTTAAATGAAACAGATGTCTGTAATAACTGCCATTCACTCGATGGTGTAACTGCAGCAAAATTATACTGGACGAACGACCCGGGGACATGGATTGCAACAGTGGGCGAAGAAAGCTTTTGCGGCAGCTGTCATGATGATACTCCCGGCAACAGCAATCAGGGCGGAGGAGGAGATAATGCACCTAACGTAGCTGGCGACAAAAGTACCTACGGTTTTTTTGTTACAGGACACGGTAAAGAATCCGGTACGTACCAGAAGCTTTCATGGCAGAAATTCTCAGCTTTCGGCAATCCGGCGGCAAACAGGCAGTGTGCTTCTTGCCACGATCTTACGACAAAGCATTTTAATAATACTGAAGACCGGCTAAAAGCCGGGTTTGAAAACGATATCAATAACAGCAACTGCAGGCAGTGTCATGAACCGGGAGTTGTTGCGACAGGCGACCCTCAGTGGTATACAACGTATGATGATTATACCGGCTCAGCGCATAGTTCTGAGAAGTGTTCCAACTGTCATGATGTACATGGAGCATCGGGTAATCATCCGGCAATGACGCTGGACAACCAGGAAACGCTATGTTACAGATGTCACAAAGACCCGATGTCAGGCGGTATTCAAAACGATGCCCTGGCAAACAATCGGACAGGCGGATATGTTTCTGCAGATGATATTCAGGAAGCCTTCAGTAAATCAGAGATACACAACTTAGGTACAACTTTTTCACTGGGCAGCGGTAATTATACACTGGAGTGTATTTCCTGCCATAACGTGCATATTGTTACAGGAAAGTACTGGGATGCGGAGCAGGGTAAAAGTCCTGTAACCAGATTTACTGATAATCTCAATGTATGGGGAAATGAAGCAGGCGAGAAGATGAATGACTTTGCAGCACTTGGATCAGGCAGCGGTGGGTTCTATTTGAAAACGGCACAGGGCTATCAGCTGGGTGCCACAGGTATTCCTTCTGACAGGTCTGCGGTATATCAGCCGCCTAAAGACGGAGGAGGGCTTGGGGCCGAGTTTAGCGGAGACGTGCTTCCGGACTATACATCCTTCTGTCTTGATTGCCATTCAAGCAGGGTGAGTGATGCCAGTCCGCCAATAAACTGGGGACAGGGTATATCATGTACGGATAATGGAGTTGATCCGCCTGACCAGAGGATAGAGTGCGGTGCAAAGCACGGGCTTGGGGCCGCCAATAATCCAAGTTATATCAGTGATGAAGGTACTGCGGGCTTCTGGGGCACCAGTGGAAATCCGGATGTCCTGTTCGGGATGAATTATGTAACACGCGGACGACACAGCGGACACTTTATGAGATGGCCCTATGATTCAGCCAGTAGGAACGCAGGAATAAACTTTGTCCTGTCCTGTACTGACTGCCATGAAGCTCATGGTGCAGATCGTGGATCCATGATAAGGGAGAGGCTCAATGTTAATGCTTACGGCGACTGTGGTGCGGGCGGAGATACGGACCCCAACGGTGAGAACTGTAATGACGGCAGCAACTGGAACTCCTTCTGCAATATATGTCACTACTATTACGGCGGTCAGCATGCCGGCATGAGCTGCGGGAATGCTTCATGTCATGAGACAAATTCAATTCACAGGATTATTCATTCCGGCAGAAGCGGCAGTACACAGTTGAATCTCACGGCAGCCGGTTATGAAAGTAATTATGAAAGACCTGATTTTACTCCCGATATAATTTCAGTTGTAGGTCATATTGGCAGCGATATTCTTACGGTAACCTTTGAGAGCGGCGTGTGGTCGAATATTGATCTGACAGGATTTCTGGATAAAGATGATTTCTGGCTGTTTGATGTAAACGGCAATAATCCCAGAACAATTGAGAGTGTTGTACATACATCCGGATCATCAACAGCTACGATTACAATGAGCGAGGATATGACAGAGAGTGATCTGTCTACCGATACAATTGCAATGAAGCCGGCATCTGTATGGAACTGGTATGCGGGAGGATATAATAACGCTGCTAACGGCATTATCGAGGCCCAGGCAGTATCTGGCGGACCATGGCCTGAAACAATAAACGGACCGCCTCCATTTGATATTCAGAGTGTCCTCTATGGAGGTGCTCAACTGAAATTGAACGGGATAATTAGTGACAGTAATCAGATTTATGTAACTTTTGCTGAAGGCGCCTACTCGATCAGTGGTTTTAATCTATATGAAGGAGACTTTGTTTTGAATTGCGGCGGCAGGATTATATCGACCGTTACTCACACAACTGGAGAGAGTTTCGCTATTCTGACACTGGACACTATTGTAGATCAATCAGAAGTAGGAGTATGCACGGTTGCTGCTGCTCCTAACTCTATTTTCGACTCTTATGGTAACCCCGCCGGGACTGCTGCTGTCACTCTTGCTTTACCATCGGAAGCGTCTGTTAATGATCTGATATTGCGTTGGGATTTTAATGAAGGCTCCGGAACTGTTGCCAATAGCAGCGGCGCTTTGGGTACACAAGAGGATATGCATGGTGTGCTTACCCGGAACGTCCAGTGGGCGGCAAGTACTAAACCAGGTACGGCTGCAGGTGATAACGTGGTCAACATGGATCGGGTCAGCGACAGAGGGGCAGTTCAATTGAACTATACAATTAACGCTGATGATAACTTTCCGCCGGCAACATATAGTACTGGAGGCGCCCCTGTTATTGTCCAGGAGATGCAACAAACCAGTGACTTCTCATTTTCTGTATGGATAAAACCGACTGCCCTTGGTTGCGACGAAGGTAAAGCACTCGGCCTGAACAATAAACTGAGAAGAGATGTTCTGACTACCCAATTCTGGATTAAGAACTGGGCCCTTGGCATAATGCGTTTTAGTGATGACGGAGATCCCCTCAATGGCAACTGCACAGCTGAAGACTCGACACATGATGTCTTACGGTTCTGGGTTGCGGTAGGAGATCCTAACGATATGAGATGTGATGCCTGGGGTGGCAGTTGGCCGGAGTATGTCCATCCGGTAAGTCCGGCAGGCTACACTCAGGGTAGTACGCTGATGCCTACCGATCAGGTTGTCTGCGATACTTCATCAAACCCGATATTGCCGACTAACACTCAAGCTCACTCATTTGCCCAGACAGAGACATCAGCTTCCGGCGCTTCAACATATGGTGGTGTAGCTCTGCAGCCTGGCGTGTGGCAGCATGTAGTAGGGACATGGGACGGACGCTATATCAGAATTTATATTGACGCTCAGCTTGCAGCTGAAACAGATATGGGTGGTAGCGGTAATTATATCATGGTTTCCGACCCTCATCTTTGGGGTGGAGACCTGATTGGCGACGGGTCTATTTTCAGGCATGTAAGCTCATTTTTTGCTGCAGGCGCCCGCCCGCTTTTTTCAGCAAGCGGTTCTCCTTCCAACGGCGCTGTATATTGGAACGCTAACGGATATTACGATCTAAACAGCGCTACTTATGTAGGGGAGCTTGATGATGTTAAATACTGGGAGATCGCCTTGCCGTTAGCAACTATTCAGTATTGATGAATTAAAGAATATTATAAATACACATTAGATTAGCACAAAGATTTAAGCCCTGGCGTTTTATTCCGTCGGGGCTTTTCTTGGCGCCCGGCAGGGCAGTATATTGAGATGAAAACTCTGGACAGGTATCTCTTCATTGGCGATAATTGCTGTCATACGGATGTTCAGGGCGCTGCCAATAATGGAATATTCAGAGGCAAGATCGACTGGTTCAGCTGGAAGCCGATAGTTGATTATTCCGGAGTTGATGATCCGATGTTTTAGTTCCCCTGCTATAAAAAGAGTTTGAATGTTGATTTCAGTAAAATGAGTGCAAAAACAAGGAAAGATCTTGATGTGCCTTGTAAAGGTTTGTTGCCCGTATTCCGATACTTAATAAGTATATACACTTGCGGTTAATGAAAGAGAAGCATTTTGACATGGGCGGGGATCATGTTTCTGAATAATTTAGATTTGTGATGCCTCAGTGGATAAGATGGATTATTTGGGAGGACATATCCAGTGATAGGAAAGAAAATGAAAATAACTCACAAGATTTTGATTGTCATTATTATTGGGATTGCAATATCAATCACATTTGCCGCATGGGCGGTTATAGTGGGCAAGAAAAGTACGGAAACACTATCAAGTATTTACAATGAAAACATGACCCCCCTGGACAATATGAGAAATATACAATCCATTTATAGAGAGATCGAGTTCAGGATGGCAGCGGTGCAGTCTGATCTTGTGGACCCTGTTACCGGCGAAGTGCATCTTAAACAGTCACTGAAAGATATAGAATCTGCATGGAGCAGCATAAAAGATGCATTGAGAAATTATGAGCTTTCAGATGAAGCCGGAAAGGCGATGGACACATATGATAAAGGGTATATGGGATTTAAAGAAAATATTGCAGGTAGTCTCCTCAACGTTTATCAAAACGGAAAACCGGATGAGGTAGAAGATGTCTACGATGAGTGGCTTGACTATAAACCGCTGGTAATGAAGACCATAGATCAGGTCGCGGAGATTCTGAAAGAAACCGTAAAAGCGCGTTATGAGAAAAGCCAAACTATGGCGTTAAAGATGAACAGGCTTATTGCGATTATCGCAACAGTCGGAATAGGGTTGTTTACCGCCCTTGCCCTGGCAACGGTGAACTCTATAAAAAAGCCCATAAATATTATCGTTGATGAAGCGGAGCATGTTTCCGGCGGAGATCTTACACGCACAATTCATATTAAATCAGAAGATGAAATGGGACGTTTGGCAAGGCGGTTGAACAGAATGATTGAAAACCTGAGAGAGGCTTTCCAGAAAATCGTTGTGTCGGTCGGACAAATGACCGGCGATACAGAGGGGCTTTCAGGCCTTTCACGAAAACTTCTCGAAGGAGCAGAGAACCAGCGTGCCAAAGGTGATCAGGTTGCCGAGTCATCGAACGAGATGTCACAGACTATTCTGGACGTGGCCAACAATACTCATGAAGCGTCTGAGGTGACAAAGGAATCCTTTGAAGCAGCCAAATCCGGGAAAGAAACCGTGAGTGAGGCGGTGGATATTATAAGCAAGCTTGCCGGAAGCGTAAGTGAAGCATCCGGTACGATCGACGGACTAGGAAGGGACTTGGAGGAGATATATGAAATAGTCTCGGTCATACAGGATATCTCGGACCAGACAAACCTGCTCGCACTGAATGCGGCTATAGAGGCCGCTCGCTCAGGTGAACACGGCAGGGGATTTGCCGTGGTTGCAGATGAAGTTAGAAAACTCGCAGAGAGGACCGCAAAAGCGACTGATGAAATAGCTTCAAAGATAACTGTAATCCAGAAAGGCAGCAGGGCATCAATGTCCATAATGGAGAAGGGTTCGGCACTGGCAGAGGAATCAGTGGCCAAGGCGGAAAAGGCAGGGGAGGCGCTGCAAAAGATAGTAGAAAGCTCGGACAGGGTCATGGATATTGTGCAAAGAGTCGCCGCTGCTACTGCGGAACAGTCTTCTTCAGCGGATGAAGTCAGCCATGCGATGGAACATATAGCGGGGATTATTAATGAACACTGCGTTCTGGCAGAGGAAGTAGAAACGTCTGCATCAAGTCTCTCTTCACTTGCACAAAAGGTCATAGACCAGGTTGCCTACTTTAAGACTGAGAATAATGATGGAGTCCCGGCGAATGAGGAAGAATCGCTTTCTAAAACTGCTGATTCATCATTACTCGGGTAAACTGACCGACTTCCGGGCCAGACCTGCCTTCAGCATATTCCCATTAAATAATTAAGGTTTTGAGCTCCCTCGGCTTGTACTAAATCAACTAAATATTCTTTTCAGTGAGAATAATATGATTTTATCAGAAAACTCTCAGTTGTCGAGGCAGTTAGCTATACTGTGAAAACCATGAAAAGATTTCATTTCCTGGCATGGGTTTGGCAAAGAGATAGCCTTGTGCCTGGTCACATGCCATGTTTGTTAGACTCTCGCGACATGTTTCTGTTTCCACTCCTTCAGCCACAATTTTCATTTTAAGTTTGTGACCAAGCATGATAATGGTCTCGACAATTGCAGTGGCCTCAGGATCACTTTCCATTGCCGAAACAAATGATCGATCAATTTTAATCTCCGAAAAGGGTACCCTGTGAAGCTGTAGCAGTGAGGAATAGCCGGTGCCGAAATCGTCAATGGAAAGATGAAAACCTTTCATGCGCAGCCGGGTCAAAATATCCAGTGATTTAGTTAACTCCTGCATCAGGGCTGTTTCGGTGACTTCCAGGATTAATTGAGAAGAATCTTGATTGTATTTCTGAACCAGATGACCCATTTGTTCAGGCAAATTCAGTTCCTTCAGAGTGTTCGCAGACATATTCACCGCAACCCTCATTTCCAACCCCTGATCATGCCATGACCGACATTGTGCCATGGCATGTTCCAACACAATCCATGTTAACTCATCAATCAGGCCATGTTGTTCAGCCGTAGAGATAAAAAAAGCGGGGCAGATCAATCCATAATTGGGGTGATTCCAACGAACCAGTGCTTCAACGGCTGTCACATTGTTACCATTTAGCCCGACTTTTGGCTGGTAGTAAACAACCAGCTCATCATTTGACATGGCTTTGATTAGTTCATCCACAGAAGGAGTTTCGATATTGATATGGCAGGGAAGATTGTTTGGTGTGACGGATAGTCCTCTCAATAATTGATACAGTGCATCATGGCGGAAGGGTTTGCTCAAACTGCCAGCAACATTGAGCCCCTGTTCTGAAGCCAGTTTCTGTGCTGAATGGAGAACTCCTGAGTCAAATCCGCTGATCAGAATAAGTAGAGCATCGCAGTCGATCCCTGCAAGGAATCGAATTACTTCAATTCCGTCCACCCCCGGCATCATGAGATCAAGGACTATAACGTCCGCTCTCCTTTTATATTGATCCATGAATAGTCTGGCACTATGAAATTGCTCAACATCAAAACCTGCCTGTTCAGCCACATCACAGACAAAGCCCGCCAGATCAGCTTCGTCATCTATAACTACCAGTCTTGAATAGTTCATGGCACTGACTCCTCATCAAGGACCATCCGTACTCGCTGCGCCAAATCAGCCTTGCGGTAGGGTTTGCTGAGAATATTGGAGGAAAACCGGGCCAGGCCATTATGGGCAATGGTTTTCAAAGTGAAACCAGAAGTCAGCAGTACCTTAAGGTTGGGTCTTTTTAGTGTTGCCTGTTGAGCCAGTTCATAACCATTCATCCCTCCGGGCATTACCACATCACTGAATATCAAATCGATCCTCTCTTCTTTTTCCAGTATTTCCAGGGACTGCGCGGCATTCTCGGCCTGGAAAGTGGTGTAACCCAGCTCTGACAGATACCGATCTGCTATTTGCAGCAGATCGACTTCATCATCAACGATAAGGATGGATTCGCTGCCGGTGGGTAATTGGGTTTTCTGGCTATCATTATCGTTGACGGCTGCTTCGCCAGCCGATGAACGTGGCAGATACAGTCGGATTGAAGTGCCCACACCGGGTTCCGAGTACACTTTGATGTAACCGTTGTAACGCTTTGCAAAACCGTAGACCATGGCCATTCCTAAGCCGGTTCCCTTGCCCTCAGGCTTAGTTGTAAAAAAGGGTTCAAAGATATGCTCCATGATTTCTTTATCCATGCCCACACCGGTATCGCTCAACATCAGCTGCACATAATCGCCTGCCTCGACCCCTGGATTGAACTCGGCATAGTCAGCATCCAGATATTTATTTGTAGTCTCAATCAGCAGTTTGCCGCCATCGGGCATGGCATCTCGTGCATTGATCACCAAATTCAGGATAGAGTCCTGGAATTCGCCGGGGTCTGTCTCGGTCAGCCACAGGTCATCAGCCAGAAAATATAACACTTCCACCTCAGGGGTAACGGAACGTGAAATCATGGTCTCCAGTTCATTGAATGTAGTATTGAGATTTAGAATAATTTTTTCCTTAGTCTGGCGACGTGAAAAGGCTAGTAGTTGACGGGTCAGATCCATGCACCGAAGGGTCGCTCTTATGGAGATTTGTACCCATTGGCTCGCTTCATCTTCCTCTGAAATATGCTGTTTCAGGAAATCCAGATAGCCGATGATGATGCCAAGCTGATTGTTGAAGTCATGGGCTATGCCCCCTGAAAGCTGTCCGATGGCCTCCATTTTCTGACTACGTCGGAGTTGTTCTTCCTGTTGCTTACGTTCTGTTATGTCAGTAGAGATTCCGCATACAGCATAAACCTTGTCCGCATCATCAAATAAAGGAAACTTGATCGAAACATAGGTATGATAGCCGTCATCATGTGAGGCAACTTCTTCTGATTTCAGAGCATGCCCTGCTGCAAGCACAGCTTTATCATTTTGCTGAAACTCGTCAGCATTTTCTTTGGGGAAAATATCATGGTCAGTTTTTCCTGAAATGTCCTCACGCTTTACATGGAACAACTTTTCGAATTTCTGATTGACAAAAGTAAAACGACCATTAGTATCTTTAACGTATATAACCGCGGGTGAGTGATCCATAATGGCTTGCAGGTCACGTTTGCTTTTGGCAGCGGTCTCACGTAGTTTATATTGATCTGTGACATCATTAAAGACCAGCACCATGCCCAGAATAGTGTCAGCACCATTACGAATCGGCGCGGCACTATCGGCAATCTGGTACTCAGTCCCGTCCCTGGCAATCAGTGTTGTGTGGTTGCTGAGATAGACAATTTGACCGGTAGCCATGACTACTTCAACAGGATTTTCAATTGGCTTGCGGGTCGATGCATCAATGATAGGAAAGATAGATTTTAGTGCTTGCCCCCGGGCTTCCTGCAGAGTCCATCCGGTGAGCCTTTCGGCTACCGGGTTCATGCGGGTGACATGGCCATCAGCACCAGTCGTGATGACAGCATCACCGATACTGTTCAATGTAATTGCCAGGTCTTGTTCGCTTTCCTGCAGTGCTCTGTTCCTTTTATTTAATTCTCCAATTGTTGTATGAAGATTTGAAGCCAGTGTATTAAACGCACTGGCCACATCATCAATAACAACATCGTTTATCTGTTTGATGCGGTAATCGAAGTCACCCTCGCTAAAATGTTTGGCACCCTGCTCCAGCAATCGTAAATTTAAAGTTATATATCTACCCAGCAAGATTGAAGCTATTAGAGTAAGAAAGAAGGTGATAGCGGCAATAACAATATTCTGTTTCTGGGAGCCAAGCGTTAACCGTTTAACCTGGTCTGTCTTAAAACCGACTTGCAGATTACCCAGAAACTGACCACTCTTGCTGATATCAGAAGAGAGGTGGTATATGCCAATATCAATTGCGTCCATATATGCGATATTAGCGTCAACTTGAGAAATATTTTCCGGGACATCACCTGATGAAGCCATTATTTGATTTTTCCGACCATAAATAATTGCGTAGCTAAAATCCTCTCTCGATTCCATATGAGAGAGACTCTCTGCAAGCATGGCTCTGTCGGCAAAGAGTAAACCGATGGAAACCGTTTTAGACAGATACTCCAGCCCTTCAGCATAGGTGCGTTCAAGCTGCTCAATGTGGCTTTCTTTAATGATCCGCCCGCTGTTCCAAACCAGGATTGCCAGCATTGATATCTGAATGACTACAGTGGTAACAACCATGCGTGATGATAGTTTCATCTTCTATTCTTTCTAATTTTAAAAACTATTACCATTCTTGTTTTCGGATTGTTTATTGTTGAAGTAATGCCGGACACCATCAAATTCCTTTATTGAGCTGCGCCTGAATGGCGGGAATGAAATCTTCCTTAGCACAGTTTTCCCTTTCTCACTCTTGCCCAGATTAACTATAGAGTTAATTATCATTTCACGCACATCATCTGATAAGCGACTGGAAACAATCATGCTGATGCCCGGAAAGGGTTTGGTACGACCAATCACTCTAATAGAAGCAGAAGCATTTTTTGACAGTAAGTTACGATAACCAAACTCCGCAATAAACGCAGCATCAACATCTCCGTTTTGTACAGCCATGAATGCCGCATTGTGGCTTGCGTAATCTATAAACTCGGGGACCTCATTATGACCAAATCCATTGGAACGAAAAAAAACCGGTGCAATTATTGATACAGCACCTTTTTTTCGAGGAGTTGCGATCACTTTACCCTTAAGCTCTTCAATAGATTTTAAAGGACTTGATGAGACAACAATAAGGACAGCTGAAGTGAGATTCCCCGGAATCGCTCCGGGTACATACAAGCCGCTGTCAAAAGCACGTATCGCAAAATTTGGGCCTGTAAATACCATGTCGTAATGTCCGGCATCCGTTCTTTCGATTAGCTGATCGACATTTCTGTTTAGCTCAATAACCACCTCTTGTTTCATCTCACTGCTCAGATAATTTCTCAAAGGTGACAAACGCTTAAAAAGCGCTTCGGGACTCATGATTGGTGCTACACCCATTAACAACTCATTTCTCGGCTCCTTACCATCTGTGGCAAATGCTGCATGAGCAACAATCAAAGAAGCAATCATACACATGACTAATAATACATTTGCTCTATGCATTAGAACGTCCTCCAATTGGATTAAGTGCTGCAACGTTAACTTTGCTGATCTTCTCCTCTGCATATGCAAAAAAAACAGCAATATCCGTCGTTATTTCATAAGATACAGGCGATGATTATTTTTGATGTAGATGGAGATTTTCTTCTTTTCTGACTTTCACAGCTACGCAATTTAATGATGAGAGGGAATAAGTATGCTATGGCCTTTCTTCTACAGGCTGTCTTCATTGACTCACCTCATATCTGAACGCTTAATCAGATGTTAAATTAAAGCCTAAGGAAATATATTAATTATATAACATTATATGTTTTCATAGTCAATTCAAATTACTTATTATTGTTTCAGGTAATCTTCTGGCAAGATATTATGCTTCCGAGGAAACTACACATTTCACAAATTCAGCAGGCATGAAGAATTACTCTTCACGCCTGCTGATTTAAGACCATCTGATTAATTATCAGAGTGTTTCTTTAATGTTATTCAACCATGACATTGCCGTGCTTTACGATAAGAGAAGAATTGAGGTATCTGTTCTTTATACCCATTTTACTCGCAATATTCCGGGACATTTCAGCCCTTATGCCTGTGTTGCAGTAGAATATCAGCTCTTTGCTTTTGTCCAGATCTCCAAGCCTTTGGGCAAGCCGGCCGAGCGGAATGTTTATGGCCCCCTGTATAGTCTGTGACCTGAACTCATCAGGGTTCCTCACATCTACAAGAAGCATATTCTCCGGTGTCCTTGCCGCAATCTTCTCGAATTCTTCACCGGAAATAGCGCCCTCAGGTGTTTTCTGGACGTATGCGATGACGGTTTTGGCCTCACCTTTTCTCACAGGATTGCCGGCCTTCTGCCATTTCTGAAAATCCATGGGAAGGATACGGACAGCCCTGTATCCCCACTTCACAGCTTTGGCCGCGGCTTTTTTACTGTGATCTCCGTAAAAAATAATCGGTGCGTTCTTCTTGTCAGGAAACTGTGAGCGTTGTGAATCGAGCTTGTTGTATTCAATGCCGACTGCGCCTTTGATATGACCTTTCTTTATAACAGATGCAGTCCGCAGGTCGATAAGGACATGGGGCATGTCTTTGGTAATCGCCATTTTCAGCCAGTCAGGCGCAACTAAGCCATATTCATTTTTGCTCCAGTCAGGAAAACCTCCTGTATATATCCGTACGTCTTTATAACCGAGCGCTTTGGTCTTTATGGAAGCGTCCGGGCTCAGACAGCCTCCGACTCCATAAAAGACAATTGGTGTGGACTTGTCCTTTGGGAGCTTATTAACGAATTTTTTGAAGGCAGGCGCAGGCAGGAGATCAGCGCCGGGTATATGGCCCATTTTATATTTCATTGGAGGCCGGACATCAAAGACTTTTACATTCGGGTCATTGCGAAGCTCTTTGAACTTATCACGGTCGAGCTTCTCACTTTCTTTCAGTACCCTGAGAATGTCAAACCGTGATATTTCAGTGGCGATTTTATCACCGTCTTTCTCGATATAGCTTATACGGAAACCCTTGTTCCTGTAATTGGCAATGTCCTCAACGTCCCTTACATGTTTGAGCTTTGTGTCTTTCTTGAATTTGACGATATCCTTGTGAGACATAAAGTCCATCTGGATTGTACTGGACTCCAATGCAATATTTTCAAGAAAGCCCCTCATTACGCCTTTTTTAGCCTGATGACAAAAAGTGCATAGCTTGGCCATCGGGCCCATGTTTCCTGCTAAAGCAGATACAGACGGCGCAAAGGCAAGAGCTGAAATCAGACAGCACATCACGATCAACAATTTTCTCATTAATTCTCTCCTTCTTGGTTACCATAAAAATAGTTTTCAGTTACTTGCCTAAATTAATGAATTGCGTGGACTAATAAAACAAGAGAAACTCCCAAATAATAAATCCGGGAGTTTCTCTTTGTTAACATCAACCCTGATTAGTTGGCCGAATTAAAGTAATGACACGTACTGCAGTCAAATTTCTTTGCATCTACGTGTTTCCTGTGTATTCTTTCAAAACCGTTGTCGTCAGTACCATCGGCCCATCCATGACGATATCGATTTCTATTATTATTGTGACAGCTTTCGCAAAGGGGCTTGCCGTTATGTGTCTCCTTTGTCGCGTACCCGAGTGCATCAAAATCAAGGCGTCCTTCGCTGCCTTCGCTATGGCAAGCATCGCATGATAGGGCTTCTTCCTTTGGCGATACTTCATGGAAAAGTCCCATGTACCGCTCGGTTGATGCAAAATCATGGCCGTTGTATTCCCATCCTACAAGGCTTGTTCCTTTCTGAATTGCCGCATCGACGCTGCCGGTCATGAAGAAAATCCCGATCTTCAGAGGCAGCAGCCTGCCGAGTGCATCAATGGGCTGTTTGCCTGTGTGGCGTTTAAAAGCATATATTTTTCCGTCATTAATATTGCCGTCAGGCGCAGCCATCTGAACAATCCCGTCTTTGCTGAATTCTCTGGCATCATCTCCGAACTGTGGGATTTTTGAAAAGCCGTTGAAAAATGCATATTCCGGAATTACGTTTGTCTCCCTCTCCATCGCCGGTTCATAAAGGCCTTTTGTTGCGTTGAATTCTCCGGGAGCGCTCCAGTCCCTGAACATATCGGTACCAGCGACTTTTGCATATTCCGGAATATGGCAAACCGTACAGTTGACTCTCGCTGTGTGCCTGTTCAGACGCTCTTTATTGTGTGGGGAAGATGTGTGGCAATCTTCGCATCCCATTTTAACGGCTATGTCGGTGGGTCTGAGGTCAGTTCCTCTTCCGGCGATCTTATGGTCCTGTGAGATATGGCAATCAATACAGATCATGCCGGATCCCATGTGTACATCAAAATCTCTTGTTGGATTGCGGTGGGCTTCTTCTATATCACCCCTCTTGAAATTGTTCCCTCCGCCTGCTTTTGTATGGCAATTAAGGCAGACATCTCTGTTTGACAATATAATGTCCCTTGCGGTCGCAAGAATATCAGGTACATTAGGCTCGAAACGAAATGATCCGTCCTCCTGCTGTACTACTGTTCTCTTGTAAGAAGCTGAATGACATATCAGGCAGTCGATGTTTTCCAGCTGTTCCTGACTTGCCTCTGCTGAAGGTTTTAAACCAAGGCCTGCATGGCATTTTGCACACCCTCCGTCAAGTTTGTCTCCGTAGGCGTTTGTAAGCTTCCCTATCCAGTTGATGTTAGGGTAGATACAGAAATCGTTAACTCCGGTAATCTTGCCGCTGGCTGCTCCTGTATCATTGGTTAACGCGCTGGAATCACCCTTCCACTGGTAGTGGACTGAATCGTGCATCTCCAGCGCTTCGGTTTCATGGCAGGCAATACATGTGCTCGTTCCTTCATAGCTGTCAATGTAAGCGTCATGCGATCCTGCTGCTTCAGAAATGACAGGCATTGATAAGACAAGTATGAATACGGCAAATAGTAAAATGCTTAGTACAGCCGGTACTTTTTTTATCATTCTTTCCTCCTGTGTTATGGATTATGTTAGTCATCGACCAACCTGTTTAAGTTAGGTCCCTCCTCTCCTGTTTGATAATTAATGCAGCATAGATAAAAAATGCCGCATGTCGAAAATGTCATGCCGACTCCTGTATCTGATAAATCAGAAGAAGTCTTTTACTCTCATTTAAAGGAATTTTTACTAGACTGGCTTTACTAATATAAGCATGATGCATGCCAGCATATTGTTTATCAGCGGCTAATTAATCAGGAAGCCGTAACATACTGGAATATAAAAGATTATGGGATTTAGTGAATAGCTTTTATTTAACTTGAATTTTACGGAGAGGAGATTTCATATGTTGTAATGATGTGGTATTTATGAGAGGATTTTGTAACTGCTTAATATTATTGGCCAAAGGTGTGTTGCAGGTATTGCAACAGAAATGTTGTATTGCAACAGTGCTAATATTATTTGCTAAATCAATCCTCATGAGAATACTGGCTGATCCCGTACTTTTTTATTTTTCTCCAGAGTGTTGTTCTATCCATATTCAACATTCTCGACGTGATGGTTTTATTGCCCATACAGCCCTTCAGCACGGATATTATTCTTTCCTTCTCAGAAGCAGGATCCGACCTGTCCGCCTTCTCTTTAGCGTCAGATTTATCTCTTATGTAAATAGGCATACTCGATTCCTCGATTGTCGTTGTTTTTGTACACACAAGCGAGCATTCAATAATATTCTTGAGTTCCCTTATATTCCCGGGCCAGTCGTAATTCATAAAAAGACCCATAACATTGGAAGACACCTCTTTTATATTTCTTTTATTCTTTCTGTTAAACATGGTTATGAATTGTTGGACAAGCAGGGGGATATCTTCAACCCTCTCTCTTAGAGCAGGCAGAAAAACAGGGATGACATTTAAGCGGTAAAAAAGGTCTTCGCGAAAATTGCCTTTCATTATCTCGTCACTCAAGTTTTTATTCGTAGCTGCTATAATTCTTACATCTACCTGTACACTATCATTGTCACCCACTCGTTCAAATTCACCGGTTTGCAGTACCCTGAGAAGTTTTACCTGCATATTGATACTGATGTCCCCGATTTCATCAAGGAACAACGTTCCTTCGTGCGCTGCCTCAAATCTTCCTATCTTATCCCTGTATGCTCCGGAAAAAGCACCCTTGACATGGCCGAACAATTCGCTTTCCAAAAGTGCTTCAGATATGGCGCCGCAATTAAGGACTATAAAGGGCCTGTCGCGTCTCTGGCTGTGATTATGAATTGCATGTGCAATGAGTTCCTTGCCTGTGCCGCTTTCACCCTGGATCAGGACCGAAACATCACAGTCCGATATTGTTTCAATAAGATCAAAAATCTCACGCATTCTGTGATTTTTGCTGATGATATTTGAAAAATCATACCTGTCCCTTATCTCTTTATTCAGCTCATTGATTTCAGTAAGGTCCCTGAAGGTCGTAACATAGCCGATTATATTTCCCCTGTTATCCTGAAGCAAATCGAGAGATAAGGAAATGGGTATTCTTTTCCCATCCCTTGAGGTAATATTCATTTCAATAGAAGAAATATTGTTTCCTTTTAATAAACCTTCCCTGATTTCAGCCCATGGCCCCAGCATATCAGTTGAGAACAAATAGTTAAAAGGCTTTCCCAGGGTTTCCTGTTCATTACGACCGGTTATTGTTTCTGCAGAGAGGTTCAGACTTGTTACCCTGCCGTCATTATCCAGGACAATTATGCCTTCAGAAATATTATTGACCACAGCTTCAAACCTTCTTTTTTGATCGGCATTTACAATATTTGCCTTCTCTAAGTCATACAGTCTCTTCATTTCAGTCCTGTCAATGAGCGTCTTTAATACACCCACTACCTGCCCCTTGACATTCTTCAACGGAGTGACATTCAGACAGACGGGAACCTTCTGATTTCCTTTTTCAATAAATACATCATCTCTTGAAATGGTCCTGTTTTCCTTTAGAGATATTGTGAAGAGACAACTGTTTTTACATGCATTTGATTTAATAATGTCGCAGCATTTTTCTCCTATGACCTGGTTCTCCGACATGCCTGTTAATATTTCGGCAGCTTTGTTAAAGATAGTGATTCTTTTATCCAAATCCATACCGATAACACATTCAGGGATGTTTTTACTTACGGTTTTAAAATCAAGATTATTCATTTCAAGTATATGGTTTTCGTTTTGTACTTTTGTCATTCCGGGTCAAGCCCGGAATGACATACACTTTTAGACCATCTTATTCAATGATTTCATACGTCCCATTAGAACTGAAAACAGGTTCTGCCATGAGGAATTTTACGTTGTATCCCCGTTCTTTAAGAATGGTATAAGCCATTTCCGCCCTTACCCCTGTTATGCAATGAGTCAATATGGTTTTTTCTTTAGACAGCTCAGTGCACCTTCCGGCTATTTCGTCAACCGGAATATTCACTGCTTCCCTGAAATGACCTGCAGCATGTTCAGTCGGAGTTCTCACATCCACTATAACGGCAGTGCCGGACTCCATGGCTTTTTCAAAATCCGCAATACTAACTTCACCTGGAGATATCTTCCTAATATATTTGATGTCTTTAGCAGCAGGCCCTTTTGCAAGATTGTTAACGCTTTGTTTCCATGCATCAGCACCACCCAGGTATACAGTCGTTTTCTTATATCCCCATTTACGGCCTAATTTTACGGCGGCTATCATGTCTCTTTCATTATCTGAATAGAAGACAATGTGTGCTCCTTTATAGGAAGGGAAATTGTCTCCGGCTTTAATGAGTTCTTCAGAGGGAATATTGACTGCTCCCGGTATGTGTCCTGCGCTTACGGAATTTCTCGAGCGAAGATCAATGAGTATGATATTTGCTGTTTTAATATACGAGGTAGTTGAAGTTGTATAGAAACCTGCCTTCTTCCATCCGGGCTCTCCCTGCAAGAATACCCTTATGTTGGTATGTCCCAGCTTTTTTGCCATTCCAGCGGCTTTGGGACTCATGCCACATGTCGGTCCTCCGCAGTAAAAAATCAAAGGCATGTTTTTATCCTGAGGAAGCAGCTTTGCACCCTCTTTCTTTAATTTCGGAACAGGAATGGAAACAGCCCCTCTTATGTGACCTTCCTCATATCTTTTAGCAGGTCTTGCATCTACTAAGAAATAGTGGCTTGTTTCAGGTCCTTTACTAATCAGCGCTGCCATCTCCTCAACCTTAAGCTCACCGACCCCTTTAGGGAGTTTAACAAACGCCTTTTTGATTTCTACTGCTACCTTATCAGGACCTGCTGTTCTATATTTTATTACCGCCGATTCTCCCTTGAGTTCGGGCAACTGTTTGAAGTTCTTAAATATCGTAGCGTCAGTGTACTTAAATACCATGACCCCTTTTTCTTTAACAGCAATGGATATGGTCATTGACTGACTCGGATTTGCAAAGCCTTTGACCTTGCCTTTGACTGAAATGAGTTCTTCCTGACCTTTAACATCCTGTGAGGCCCGAGCCGGATTGCCGGTCATCAGGATAAGAAGAGCAGCAAAACTTATAATAACCGCAGTAAATACTGACAGTTTTTTATTTCTAAACATAATATTCCTCTCTTTGCTTATGAGCATTTATTGTTTAGTTTATTCAACATGTCGCTGTGCAACAACTGAGCGCAGACGTGGCTTTAGATTTATTACGAGCAATTGATACGCCTGTAATGAATCACCAGGAAAGTTATGAAGGAGGTGCCCTGCCGGAGTAAGACTTCAGGATAATACTTTGTAATAATGGGGAGTTTTCTACTGGAGAGAACCGGAAAATTGAATCAGATGCAAAAAGGTCACTCGAAATTCCATTAATCACCGCCAATTGATACATCCCTCTGGAACAAAAAGGGCAGTCCGATTTTGCGCCATGGTGAAGGAAGAACATTCCGAGCAGGGAAGAGAGAATGACAAATACAAGAACAATAATAGAAAGCCGCTTAAACATACCCTATACCCCTGCTGCTTTACGTATTAATTAGATTAATGTTTCGCTCAGATACTATAGCGCAATATAGTCAATGTATAAGAATATCAGATACATTTATTAATGTATGTGACAAAGTCACATAAGAAACTTATTAGATTTAATTAAGAATACCGGGATTATGTCGTATAACTTTTTGTTAGGAATAATAGTGTGAGGAACTCGGTGAATGACTACCTATGTTATTTCTCGGATTCCACTTTCGATATTAGTCGATCGATGTCGTGAACAGTAATAACTCCTCTTTTTTGTGAGATAAGTTTTTCACCTTCAAAATTCTTCAAAATCCTGCTCACCACTTCCCTTGATGTCCCCAGTTCCATAGCAATGTCCTGGTGAGTAATTATAACATCGCTTTCCCCTAAACCATATATTTTAATCAGAAATTCTGCGATTCTAATATCCATGCGGAGGAACACAACTTCTTCGAGCATCATAATAACCGAGGAAAGACGTTTTGAAAGTAGATTAAACACATAGTCTCTCCAAACACTATACTGGTCGATCCACTCACGGAAAACATATGATGGAACAACTGCCGCTTCGACTTCTTTCTCGGTTACTGCAACTGCAGGAAAAGTGTTTTGGGCAAAAATGCAGGAAGCGGTCAAGACACAACTTTCTCCAGCGCCAAGTCTGTAAAGAGTTATTTCCCGCCCGTTTTCCGCAGTCTTGTATACCCTGACTGAACCTGAAAGGATTAATGCCATATTCTTACACTCATCCCCTTCAAAAAAAACAACTTGACCTTTTGGAATGCTGGCAATTACTGCATGCTTCCGAATTTCTTCCATGACTATTTTTTCAGAGGACTTTAGAAGAGGGAATGCCTCTAAGATTTTATCTAACATAATTTATTATATCTCTCATTATATTCATTGTTCAATTGTGAGTCTGTCATTGTTTCCGAAATCGTTCTGGAATGCAGCTTCATATTGTCTGTAAGGATTATGTGATGGAATAAAAAAGGATAACAGATGAGACTACTCAATTACAATGTTTTATTCGTGTAATTATATCTGCAGTATAAACGGACAGTTCGCACAAAAAAACAAGGTGCAGGTGTAAGCTCTGACCATACACAATAAGGACTATTGAAGAGAAAGTAATTCAAACTAATTAATTAATATTTGCTTCAAGGTTAAATCCCATAAAGTATATAAAGTTCTTTCCTTGTCGGACAAACACAATAATTAGTCCTGTCAAAAAATAGAAAGTAGTTGCATGTACTTTGAGGGCTGGACGTTTGAACGGAGATGTAGTCATCCTTAACTATTTTGTTTATATCACAAAGGCAGGATTTATTCCCGAATAAACAGGAGAAATTAGATTTGCACCTGACCGTTTTTTTTATAGTGTCTGGATTGATTTTGTATAGCATACAATATATCTTTTCATTGGCTCGATTTAGGTACGGTCCATGCCTGAATTAGTGATAAGTGAAATGTCCTGCAGCAATATTCCCATAGCAATGGCGCATAAGTAAACCAATGTAACGGCTAATGTCTTGCTTCCCCTAACAATTTTGTTTTTACACAAAGAACATAGCCCCCGAAAACATCGGGTAGTCAGTATTTAATATATAACACGGACTTCTTATAAAGTAAGGAGGAATAATGGTTTAAAAAAGGGTGAGGTATTCTAACCGTTAAGTGCAGGATAAAAGCTTTGTTCTCATGTTAACTTTTTGATTGTAAATGCCCAGTTTCTTTCTAATGTTTCGCCGATGAGTTTTGATAGTGTCCAGAGAAATGCTAAGAATTGCCATGATATCCTTATCCTGTTTACCATCCTTTATAAGGCCTGCTATCATTTGTTCTTTTGGCGTGAAATCCAGGTTTTTAAATGACAGGTTGGATGAAAATGGAGATACTATTTCTTTAAGGTTATCTGAAATTATGTCTAAGTAAACAAGTTCATCTGACATGACCCTGTTCTTTTTTAGCTTATCTATATATGGCATAATGAGATGTTTAATGTTAGATAATATATTAGCTTCGAACTCTTTCTGGTCCTGTTCCCGCTGTTTTAATAGAACTCTTAAGGCGACATTAATATCCATAAGCTCTGAGGCACGGGACCTAAGTTGACTCTCTGCTTTACTGAGGTCATTTTCTGTCCTTTTGCGAACGGTTATGTCACGTGCAATGCCTACCGTTCCAATGACTTTCCCGTTTTTATCCATTATGGGGGATTTTATTGTTTCAAGCCAGACTTCCTCTTTTTGAATGGTCAGGATTTTTTCTTCAACGATGACCTGTTTTTTCATCTCCATTACTTTCAGATCATCTTCTCTGAACTGCTGAGCTTTATCTTTTCCAAAACAGACTTCACAGGTTTTATTAATTAGGGTGTCTGAATCAATTCCGGTTGCATCTGTGAATGCCTTGTTAGCTGCAATAAAGCGGGATTTAATGTCTTTGAGCCATGCCATATCCGGGATATTATTAATGAAGGAATGTAACTCAAAATTCTTTTGGCTCAAGGCCTTTTCCACCTTCTTGCGCTCTTCTATCTCCCTTTGAAGAAATGCCACTACCGAGTCTATATTGACCTTCGGTGATTTTACGTTTTCTTCCAGTGCAGCGTTAGCAGTTTTCAGCACTTTTTCTACCTGCTTGAACTCTGTATAGACAGATCTTGTTTGTGCTGAATTATCGATTTTGTCTTTTGTATCTGTAGTTGAAGGTTTGTTGAAAACAGCGTTTTTCATATAACCATTTCCCTTTTGACTGTAAACTGGATTCACGGTCTTTATAAAAGCGTCACCCCTAATGTGTACAGTGTTTATTAGAGAAGATGGGACATAGCAGGAGAAATAATTAATGTTTCAGCATCTATCCCCCGAATTCAGCTCGTTGGTATTATTTAAGAAACGAATGTCTAAGTCAAGTAAAAAATCAGAGCAAGTGATTAAAAGTAATAACGGGCAGCATATATTGTGTGAATATATCACTATTCAGCAATATACTATGGCCAGACTGCGAGGGCAGCCTGTAAGCCGCCCTCGCTTATAGTCCTTGAATAATGTAAGGGATGGGTTACCCTGTTTTTAACCTCCATGTCCCAACCGTTATTGCATAATGACGATTCATCACAGTCTGATCATGAGTTGTGCAACAGCCTTTTTACATCTTCAACGTTCTTAGCGTGCTGTTCAGCTGTTGAGATCCATTCTGGAAAGTTGCCTGGATGAGTTCGGCGCAATGTCTGCTCATTAACATCGGCAAAGTGAGCAACAACTGATACAAAGGCATTTACAGCCGCTTCGAACTCTACAATGCTCCTGGATGGAAGCCGGTTCATAAGCTCCTCAGGTACAGGGATTACAAAGCTGTCCCTGGTATTTTCATTCAATGGACGCCCGGTGTTTCCGGTCATTGCCATGGCAATGATTCCATACTCGTCTGCATGTTTTGCCGCATTTACCGCTTCAGGAGTCAGACCGCTCTTGGATACAATAACAAGAACATCATCCGACCGCATCATACCAAAATCACCATGGTACAGCTCTGCCTCATGAACAAAAACCGAAGGTGCACCTACGAGACTCATTGAACCGGCAAAGCGTCGTGCAATGGCTCCGGATTTGCCAATGCCTGTGACAAACAAACGGTTCTGCCCAAATACAACCCTGTCCATAATGGTTCTAACAAAATCAAAGTTAATGTTATGGGCCAGGACCTGCTTTGTATACCCGATTAGAGCGGCACAGTCTTTATAAAGCGAGTCCATAAAAACATTCATCAAATGATCTTCATCGATTGACTGGCCAAGATGTTCAGGGCGGATGGATTTGGATATTTTTTGTAATTCTACGCTGTTTTTTTCATCAAGTGTGAGTTTCATAGTGTATTCTCCCATCGTTTAATTGTTTGATGTTTATGCCTGAAGGCTATAGCATGTTTATTGATTGGGCAGGTGACAGGTGGAGATCTGGACACCAAACGGGTTGCCCTAGACGATATTTGACCGATAATAATGAGATATAGAGATAAATACATAGCCCACGCTAGTTGGATTAATTCAGCAATGTCCCCGTGTCTTTCTCGGGTGAAAGAACACTTAACTTAATTGTAGTACCTTTTTTTGTGGTTGAGAACTTTTTTTATCAGAGGAGGATAGATTAAGCAGAAAATTATTGCATATATATCTTGAGCGGATATTACGGTATTAACTGAGGGAATATACTCAAATTTGGGAGTTTTTATAACCCCAGGATAGCAGGAAAAATGAAAACCTCATGGTTTATCAGTATATTTTGAACTGACGTACAGGGTCATTATGGTAACGCTACGCTCAAGGGGAAAATGGACTGGTTTATTTGGAAACCGGTAGTTGACTATTCAGGGCTTGATGACACTCCATATTAAGGCCTGGTCCTGGAGAACACATATGATAAATATCATAGATCTATCCTATACTTTGTGCCAGAATAGATCATCATATGGGTATAATAGAGCAAGCGAATTTCGGAGGTGAGAGCGAGTGTTTATAGCAGTAGTGAATTGGAAAAAGTGCACGGGCTGCGGCGATTGTGTGAAAGCCTGCCCGGTCAATTGTTTTGAAGTGTCGGATGGCAAGTGCTGGGCCCAACGGGCGGCCGAATGCATCGATTGCGGCAACTGCCCCGATATTTGTCCCGAAGATGCCATAGGGATCGCCGTTGGCTGGGGCGGCTAAGCATCTTTCCGGGAGAGTTGTCGAATCTAGAGCCTTAGTAATTAGGAATTACGAAAAGGTTGTCCTCGCCAATCTAAGTTGCTTGCAGAGTAAGATTTTGGAAGCGATTTAATTCACAAAACACCCACCACATGAAGTTCTTCTGTGATGATCTTGTTAATTGACTGAAATATAATGTATATTCTTGTAGATACTCAGACATCAGATAATAAATTGTTATACCAATGAGGGAAGGTATTAAATATGCTGCCTAGCAACACAATCTATATAAAGATTTATATTAATAGAGTTCATATCAGGAACATAGATGATCAAAAAGAAATTGAACTTACAACTACGACACCTTTTACATCTGAAAGACTGCTTATTGGTAATTTTACTGTCATTCAATCACTTATAAAAAAGGGCCTGAAAATTGTCATGGGGAAGAAGTTCTTTCCGCCAATATTCTTAATGCATCCCATAGAAAAAGTTGAAGGCGGCTTATCACAGGTCGAGGAAAGAGTTATAAAGGACCTGGCCGTTTTAGCAGGTGCTCAAAAAGGAGTTCTGTGGCTTGGTCATGAGTTGAATGATAAAGAGGTCCTGCAGAAAATAAATCAAAATCAGGAAATGAACGAATGAAAACATGGGTAACGCGTTACTTGTACGATTGCGCATGTAGCCCTATTTTTAGATCTTATAGGACAGATAAATATTTCATATTAGACAGCTAAGGCCTTGTATGATATTATCTTTCTAATTAATTTATGTTCACACTATTAGATTAATCAGTTCCAGCGAACAAAGACAAATCTACTTTTTTACGTCAATCATTCTCTTGTTTAAATTAGCTGTAAAACTCAGATTCATTCAAATATCAAGCTGATTTCAGTAAATATTCACAAACAATGCTGCATGTATAGGGGACAGAAAAAGGACTATGCCTTTTCACTGTCCCTTTTTTAATGATATGAGAACAAAAATAAAAATAATCAATTTGACAATATTAAGCATCCTGGGTTTGGCGGCCCTGATAGTATCTTCACAACTGGCATATAGCGGCTATTCACTTACCGGTGTTTCTGAAATGTCTTTATCAGAGATAACTCAAGTGACTACTCCTTCTGCATACGGAGGACATGATATTGTTACCTATGTTTCTGCTAAAACAATCTTTAGCGGTTACGGCTCATCAAAGGACGGCAATGTAATAAAGTATGAATGGGATTTTGATGGAGATGGAGTGTACGACTGGGAGTCTGAAAAGTCCGGGCTGTCTCATCACAAATATAGGAGTTCCGGTTTATATGAAGCCATGTTAAGAGTTACCGATTCATACGGTAATTACAGTATTGATATCGTTGAAGTGATGGTTGAAACAAGGTATGAGAAACAGAGAGTGACTGGTATAAATGGACCCCTGGACTCTTTAGCGAAAGAAATGCTCATGTCATCAGAAGCAGAACAAATGACAGTGGGAAGTGACGGGGAAGAAAAGAAATTCGTTATTATGATAAACGGAGGAAGTGAAAGCCGTTACTGGGATGATGTGACTTTTATGTATTCTACTTTAATTGATGATTATCAATTTACTCCTGAATCGATCTATCTTTTTAACTATAATGGCAAAAATCCTTCCAATGAAAATCCGGATAATATGATTGATTATGCAGCCAGAACAATTAATATTGATCTTGTATTCACAGAATTAGAAAATATTATGGATGCAGATGACGAGCTTTTCATCTGGATCACAGGCCACGGCAGAGGATATCATGGCCCGGAAAGTATGTATTACGGATACCTGGACGGGTATGCTTCTGTTGACCCCGGCGATGAAGAAGACTATCTGGAAAGTGAATTTAAATTACGTAGTTTTTATAACGGAGGGAACTATAAATCCGATCATGGTATGGATGTATGGAAAGTCTATTATTCCTACTATGCTTCCGGTGATTACAGGATGTGGAGACGTAAATATGTAAGCAGTTTTAACGAGATTTATTTCGAGGATATAGGCGCATCAAGAAGTGATGGTGATGTTTTCATCGAGCGGCTTATTGACTATCTGGCAGGTGACTACAATCGAAACGGAATAATTGAAACGAGTTTAGGGGAAGTCTATGATTATGACGAAGATGGCATAGCTCCCTATAATCAATATACTGATATATTTGATGAGGATGACTGGGGTAGTGTGGATAAGTATAACGATGACGAGACTTATCTGAGCACCCAGGTGCCTGGTGACAGTTATATTATTTTTGATGCAAATCTTGATAATCATCTGGATATAGATATTGACTATGACATCAATAATCTGGAGGTTGATGGAACCGATCTGGATAATGAGGGATTGTTTGATGGAATCGATATTAACAGCGATCACGACATGAACGACTGGGTAAGTATTGATGAGATGATTCAATTATATGCTGATAAACTGTCTGATGATGATCTGGCTGTGTATTTAAATAGACTCAATGCCAGAGCTATATCTATAGTTGCAGAGCCATGTTTCAGTGGAGGTCTCGTTGAAGATCTAAGCGGTCCTAACAGGGTAATATCTACCGTAACCGAAGAAGAAACCCTTTCCTATGGGAATGTTTTTATCAGGAATTTTACCAGCGCATTTCACGGAGTAGATTTATGGGGTGCGCCAGTATATGCTGATGCTAATGGTGACGGATTGATATCAATGTTAGAGGCATTTAATTATGCATCTCTTAATGATCCCTACAGTGAAGTTCCCCAATATGATGATAATGGAGATGGCATTTCCAATCCTTATCCTGTCCCTGGAGGGGGTGACGGATATCTGGGAGCAACTGTATACCTCGACATAGTCGACAATGATGGTGACGGGTATGCTATTGGAGTTGATTGTAATGATAATGATCCTGCTGTCAACCCGGGAGCTGTCGAGGACTGTACTGATGGTATAGACAATGACTGTGACAGTCTTACCGATGCTGCTGATCCGGATGCGGTAAATTGTCTCTCTACTTGTGTAGACAGCGATAGTGACGGATACGGTAATCCAGGAGATTTGACTTGTTTTAATGGACCGGCAACTGACTGTAACGATAACAACCCTGATATTAATCCCGGCGCTTCTGATGATAATTGTGATGATGTTGATGATAACTGTTCAGGGACATCTGATGATGAATATTCAGCATCGGCGACAGGCTGTGGTGTTGGGGCCTGTACAGCTTCAGGACAACTTGAGTGCCAGTTTGGTGTCGAAGTTGACTCCTGTGTTCCCGGTAACCCGCATCCCGAAATCTGTGATAACAGTATTGATGAAAATTGTGATGGACAGGACGATATATGTCCCCAGGGCGATCTGGTCACAATTACAACCGCTCAATGGGATGGAGGAAGGCAAAAGCTCAGTGTCAGGGCAAAAAGTAGTGAAAATGGATATGCCTCACTCACAGTTACTTATGGAAGCGAAAGCTATCCTATGACCTACAAGACCGGCAAGAATCGATTCGAGCTTAAATTGCAGTCTGTCCCGTATTATCCGATAGTTGATGTAGCATCATCGCTGGGTGGTTCCTCGAGGTCCGGTACTTTGGGCGGAGATTGCAATGATAATGATATTGATGGTTACGGATCTGGTGATGACTGTCTGGGTGCTGACTGTAATGATTCAGATGCAGCAGTCAATCCGGACGCAACCGAAATCTGTGGAAACGGTATAGATGAAAATTGCGATGGACAGGACGATATCTGTACTAATAATTGTACGGACATTGATGGCGATGAATATGGGGCAGGTGCTGACTGCCTTGGCCCTGACTGTGATGATACGGACCCTGCTATTAATCCGGATACATACTGGTTTCGTGATTTTGATGGAGACAGTTTTGGGAATCCCGTTATGTCTTTACAGCAATGTGACCAGCCAATTGGCTTTGTATTGGATAACACTGACTGTGATGATAATGCTGCTAATATTTACCCGGGAGGGCTACCTGTCAGGATTTCAGGAACAACGCCTGTTTATTATTCATCACTCCAGATTGCCTATAATGGAGTTGCAGATGGAGGCATTTTACAGGCTAAGGCAACAGTAATTAGCGAAGACATTAACTTTAACCTCGACAAATCAGTGACCATTGAAGGCGGCTATGATTGCAGTTATTCGATTAATAGTGGAATAACCACAAATAACGGAACTTTGACCATTAATGAAGGAATAGTTATATTTAGTAATTTCAGAACGCAGTAACATGTTTCATGAATAGCGTCATGTCTAAGCTCATATTTGAATTGTAGACAAGAAACCAGAGATTTACTGTTTGAATAGTTATGAGTGATGCAGGCTATCAATCATCGAGATCATTGAACGGTATAACAAAGATTCCTCCAAACATGGACTGTCGTTGACTCATTATCCATGTTCTGACATAATATTTTTCTGTTTAATAAAACCAAATAAAGAACTTATATACAAAGGAGAATAGTTATGTCTGTTTTGAAAATGACCGATATGGAGCTTGCCGGAAAGCGTGTGCTTATTCGCCAGGATTTGAATGTTCCAATTAAAGATGGAAAAGTTTCCAGTGATAAGCGAATACGTGCTTCACTTCCAACGATTAAACTTGCAATTGAGGCTGGGGCAAAAGTGATGGTTATGTCACATCTCGGCAGGCCGACGGAGGGCGAATATGATCAGCAGTTTTCCATGGCGCCCGTTGCTGATACGCTTACTGAACTTCTCGGGAAAGAGGTTGAACTTGTTAAAGACTGGCTGGAGGGTGTAGAAGTTGCGGCAGGAGAGGTCGCGCTTATGGAGAATGTACGCTTTAACAAGGGAGAAAAGAAAAATGATGACGAGCTTTCCAAAAAAATGGCATCATTATGCGATGTATATGTAATGGACGCATTCGGGACTGCACACCGCGCTCAGGCCTCAACACACGGGGTAGCTAAATATGCTCCTGTTGCCTGTGCCGGGCCGCTTCTCACAGGAGAGCTTGAGGCCCTTGGAAAGGCCCTTGATAATCCTGCACGCCCCATGATTGCAATTGTTGGCGGATCTAAAGTGTCTACTAAACTGCCTGTGCTGGAATCGCTCTCAGACATTGTAGATCAGCTCATAGTCGGAGGCGGTATTGCAAATACCTTCATCGCAGCTGCCGGCAACAAAGTCGGTAAGTCACTCTACGAAGAAGATCTTATAGAAGAGGCTAAGCGGCTGACAAAAAATGCGAAGGAGCGTGGAGGAGACATTCCTGTACCCACAGATGTCGTTTGCGGAAAAGAGTTTGCAGAAACCACGGGTGCTTCATTAAAGGAAGCAGGCGATGTTCTGGACGATGACATGATCTTTGACGTGGGCCCCGAGACTTCTGCAAAATTCGCCGAGATGCTGATGAAAGCCGGCACCATCATCTGGAACGGTCCGGTTGGAGTATTTGAATTTGACCAGTTTGGAGAGGGAACAAAGGCGCTTTCAATGGCTATCGCGGAAAGCCCGGCGTTTTCAATTGCCGGAGGAGGGGACACACTTGCTGCAATTGACAAGTATGGCATAACAGATAAAGTGTCCTACATATCAACCGGCGGTGGTGCATTTCTGGAATTCCTTGAAGGAAAGAAACTACCGGCAGTAGCAGTACTTGAAGAACGGGCTAAAGGATAGTCGAATTATGAATTGATATTTGTTGCTGTAGGGGCGAGGCCACCTCGCCCCTTATTTTTACCATTAATTAGCTGAACAGTTATTTGATGGACAGGATTTTCCCTCAATTCCCATACAGACTTCCCCCAGAAGCTTTTTATTCCCCTCCTCTGACAGACCAAAACCACTGATTTCCGATTTGAGTTGATCGCATGAACCGTTTCCTCCAAGGTAGCCATTGACCCGGGCAGTTGCGGTTGAAGATACCATGCCTTCTCTGTCAGGGTACTTAGCTTCATATTCAACCAGAAAGGCCATATTGCTTCTGAGCATATACTTCTGGTGATAGGCTTCTGCAAGGTGAAAGCTTGAAAATGGGATCAACCCTGTCTGGATCTTGCCAGATAGTGAAGAGGTCAGCGCGTCTTTTGATTCTTCAGCTGCTCTTTTCTGCATTTTGTTATGGTAGAAAATTCCGGTTTTATACTGCTGTGACCAGGACTGAGTTGTTGGATTGTGGCTGTCCCAAAAAACTTCGAGTAATTCCCTGTAGGAAATCTTATCAGGATCGTAATCAATCTGTATTGCCTCAGAATGGTTCCCGAGATTACGGTATGTCGGGTCAGTTGATGTACCTCCTGCATAACCTACTCGAGTGCGGACTACACCGGGTAGACTCCCGAACCGGGAGTCAGGTCCCCAGAATCAGCCTAATGCGAATGTTGCTGTTTCTGTTTCCACCGGTTTACCTATATCAATAGGCGGTATTGAAGTGTTCAGCACTTCCGGCTGTTTTGTCATAGCCATTGTATTACCTCCTTTATCTATAGCTAATAAAATAAGCATGGGTACTAATCCCATGATAATCAGTCTTGTTAACATTATGGAACCTCCTTCACAATAGCTTTTTGAAAAGTTGCCGATAAATGTACTTAGCATTCTTACCTAACCTATGTACACGGAGCATGTCTCAGAGCGTATCGATGTTATATATATTTTTAATCATATAATTGTGAAGGTAAAATGAATTAATGAAACCATTTGAATAAAAAGAGTAATTCAGCCACTAATATATAATAGGATTTGCATATAGGTGTAATTATGCATCATGGAGAGGCGGCGCAGCTCAGTTTCTTGCAAACAGTCAGCGGAAAAATTATTATATTCAATGTTATTAAGAAAATATAGAAATGCCAATTGGCTGTGCAAAGGAGAGAATATATAATGGATCCTATCCCCGAAGAATTAGTTGATGGAATATATGCTGAAGTAACGAAGCTGACTCCTGAGACTGGTTATCAGGAATCGATTGCCGTATCAAAGGAACAGCCTGAGATTATCGCATTTATCGCAGAAATGACGGAAGACCTTGACAAGGATATCCGGGAGTTGGCGATATTTATGTTCGTGCCGATATACCGCATGTTCCAGAGTGCCTACGGAGAGACCATTAAGGCAATTGATTCCGATACAATTATTAAGTGTTATGAAGAGAATGAAGATCTTCTGAATCGTCTAGGCGGGGTTCATGAGAAGTTCTTCGAGAGAATAGCTGAAGTTCATATGTCTTCACAGCCCTATGTGATCAGATATGTTGTAGAGACACTATTCGAAGCAGCTCAGGGTGATGATCCTATTTTGCTTGGAGAAGAGGACATGGGATATTTATTTTTATTGATGAAAACGGTTATTGATGCACTTAACATTAAAACTGATATTGAATGATCGATTGTGATTTCAAATCAAATACTTTAGAATGTTCCTATGCAGGAGATAAATAAACAGACAACAAGGGTTAGCTTTGTTATCACAGCCGCCGCGTTTGTAGTTGTTGTTGCCGGAATGCGTGCAGCTGAAGCTATCCTTGTTCCATTTCTCATAGCAATTTTTGTAGCAGTCGTTTGCATGCCTTCACTGTTTTGGCTTCAGAAAAAGGGTGTTTCAAAAGGCATTGCCATGCTGGTCGTTATATCGGGCATTTCAATAGTTGCTTTTCTGATTACAAAACTTATCGGAACATCTCTTGATGACCTTCTCCGTGATATCCCTACATACCAGGCTAAACTGCAGGTGAAAGCAAAGGAGATGATTGATTGGGTGATTCAGAAGGGGATTGATATCCCTGAGGACAAAATTGTAGATATGTTTGATCCGGGAGCGGCTATGAACCTCGTGGCAGTGCTTCTGAAAAAACTTGGGGGTGTTTTTACAAACGCATTCCTGATACTAATAACCGTCATATTTATCCTGCTCGAAGCTTCCAGTCTATCAACGAAGCTGCGTGCAATTTCAAAAAGCAAAGAAGCCTCTGAAACTCATTTTGATACATTTATAAGCAACATAAACCGCTATATGGGAATAAAGACGCTAACGAGTATGGCTACTGGTATTGCTATAGCGATATGGTTAGTAATACTCGGTGTTGATTATGCATTGCTTTGGGGCCTTCTTGCATTTCTGCTGAATTTTATTCCCAGCATAGGTTCGATCCTCGCAGCTGTTCCGACTGTTTTGCTGGCGCTGATACAACTTGGTACCGGCTCTGCAATTCTGACAGCTATTGGATATCTGGTAGTAAATATATCAATAGGCAGCATACTTGAACCTCGTGTCATGGGACGGGGGCTGGGTATCTCAACTCTTGTAGTTTTTCTATCCATCGTTTTCTGGGGATGGGTGCTGGGGCCTGTTGGAATGCTGCTTTCCGTACCCCTTACAATGACCCTTAAAATTGCTCTTGACAGTAATGAAGATACACGCTGGATTGCAGTGCTGCTCGGGTCTGAAGCTTCTGCTGAGGTTGTTCTGGAAAAAAGTACGGATACATCAACTCAGGACACTACTGGATCTGGTAATGAATCTTAGTCATCCTTAAATCCTGTTATCGTTTGAATCGTTGAGATGCGCTTTTAACAGCTTCCGAAACAGTTTCCAGAGTCAGGCTTAATCCTTCCTTTAAATCACCAATTGCATCTTCAGAGACCTGAGAAAACTGTTTGTATCGTTTGCCGATATCCTCCAATTGTATCTCGATTTTGGAGATCTCCGGCTGGATTATTTGCTTCAGTTCATGTTTGCCAAGATTGGCCTGGACTTTTAATTCATCAAATTTAGTATGGAGAACTTCTATCTCATCCTGAAACGTTTTAATGATCTCATCTTTTTTCATTATGGTTTCTCCTTTTTGATTAAGTGGAGACAGCTGCATATGATAATTTACTCCGCTCTTAATTAAAGAATAACCGGCTTTAGATCAACTGTCAATTAATCAGAGATAAGATATTTCCCTGATAGCGGATTTAATAACAAAGACTTTTTCATTATTGCCGTCTATGTCAGCCGGTGTAACAAAGAATCCCTTCGCACCGTTAATATGGAATGGAATGTAACCTATCATTACTTCGTTATCCTTAAAAGAGATTCTTATTTTCATTCCGCCCCATAGAAGAACATTCTTGTAAGTATACTTATAATCCATATCACCGTCATAATTTTTAACAATAAATATTGCTTTTACATTCTCCAGTTTTAACTGTAATCGATCACCATTTAAAAGCCTCATGGTACAAAACGGTTTATCGGGAGTGAAATCATAGATCCTTCCCTTTAATAAAGATTTGTCTTTACATCTTACAACGATCTTATCGCCTCTCATTGCATCCTCCATGAAATGTATTTGCTCTCATGGTGAAATATATTGCAAGTATAATGCCGGACATTGATAATCCTTTTGTGTCGTGAGGTTGAGGCAAGTGTAAACGCAGACTATGTAATCCATTACATAGGATTATGTAATCAATGAACATATTTACATATAATAGACAATGAGTTAGCGGATTTGAAGTGATTAAGATCACAACTTGATAAATGATGAAATTAAGAAGTAGCTAAAGGAACCAGATCATCTTCACAAATCTGCAGGTGGTCACTCATTCCATCGAGTGCAATCATAAAACCACGGCGATCCAGTGGCGATACTTTATATCCGCGTATCGATCCTTCTACTTCGATGTGTATGGAATCTCCTGAGAAGGCAAAGCTGTATCCGCTTCCATCTCCTTTAAATGTAACTCCTTTGATATCAGTTATATTTAATTCCTTATGAAATATGCCGCTGTGAAGGTGAATAGAGGACTCCGTTATTCTGTAATATGTTGTGAACCAGAACCATGGCCCGATCAGTCCTATTAATAATGCAATAGAAGCTCCGAAAAGTCGTTCAATGATAGGGCCCGGTGATACCATAATACCGTATGCAAAGAGACACAGCAGAAGTGCGGAGGTCCAAATAAATATTGTTATCCAGGTGTCCCGCTTGGATTTGAAGACTGCAGTTTGTGAATTATTTTCTGACATACGATTTCTCCATTTTTAGAGTTTGAGTATGATAACATTTGCTCAAGACCAAAAGCACGAAAGTTTAATTTGGCGTACTTGCGCGCTTTTGGTCTTGAGCGGATGTGAGCAGTCTTCATATTTTATTCACTTTATTTTCATTCCGTCTTCATACTCCTGGCGTATTCTAAACTCAAGAACTAATAAAAGGAGGTATGAGATGAAAAAAGTACTAATAGCTTTAACTGCAGTATCGCTTCTGTCTATTGCATCTGCAGGATATGCAGACCGCGGTGACCGCCATGAAAGGCAAAGGGATCGAAATGACCATAATTCTCCTGTTATCGTGAAGCTCATTATTGGTTCATACACATATCCCAGTTATCGCGAAAGACGTTCTCGTCCACGATATATTGAAAAAACCGTCTATAAGGAGCGCGGGCCCTATGGGAAGAGAGTTGTCATTAAGAAAAGGTTCTACGGAAATGGAAATGGCCGGCCGTACTGGAAGTCTGTCAAATATGACAGGCACAGACATGACCGTCATAAATGGCGTGAGAGATATGATAGACATGACCGGTATGATCGCGATGACAGGCATGACAGGCATGACAGACATAATCGTCGTGACAGGCATCGCAGGTAAACTCAGGGAGCATGGACTTCCATGCCCCTTAAAAGAAACAAAGAAATTTTGGAAGTCCTAAAAAATAGAGAATGGCACGGAGAAGTCCGGAATATCAGAAATGCCGGTACGATTATTGAAACCCATATAAGAGACTTAAGATCCAGTAAATATCGTCTTTTTCTATATTGACTGGAGGATTGCTGTCGTGCTCGATAATATTAGCTAATCTTAGCGACCAGCCTGCAATAGGAGGAGAAGTTATAGCCGCCTCATTGCGCAACTGATATTCACCAGTATCATCAAGTGATGGATATATTACGAGAGAATCTGTAAATATAAGCGATTCTTTAATTTTCCAACTTAAGTTAGCAGTAAGCCTGGCTGTTATCCAGTCATCATCCAGCATCTGTTCTCCTCATAGCTTCAGCTCCGATTGATGTACTGAGCCTGTCTGTATTTCCCGACTGATGATTTCCGCCAACTGTAATGTTACCAGTCCACTTGCTTGTATCAGGTGGATTAATGGACTTAATATTAGCCCTCTGCACAACTGCTGATTCCCTGTCCGTATTCGATTCAATGATTACTTTACCGTCTTCGACAGTCCTGAGGGTACCCTTCAATACTTCTCCCTCTAATAGATGTACTTCAACCGGAGTATCTGTTATGACTTCTTTGATCTTTGATGATTGTATTTTGACAGGGTCGGAATAATCGGTAGAAAAAGTTACTGTACCATTGTCAATATTGACAACCGTTCCCGTCAATTTGTCTCCGTTTTCAAGAACAATCTGATCCGCACTAATAGGGGCTGAAATAATAATTAACAAAAATACTCCGACATATAAGAATGATTTTCTCATCATTTCTCCTTGCTATAAAACTTGTTATAAATAGAGATTCTCTGTTTGGGATAGCACAGGTTTAATAAAACTGAAGCAATATGAATATATCGCTTCAATGGAATAACGGATATGATCAAGATCATATCCGTTATTAAAGGCTGAGAAGTAACTCCTCCATTAAACAGCCGACCCTGAATCGCCATAGATTGCTATTGTTGCTAAGAAAGTATAATCAGGAGGGCACTAATTATAGATTATGAATTAAGAAGAGGGAATGATAATTGCTGGATTTCAGCTGGGAGGATTTGAAAGTTGAGGGTTATTGATTGAACTGTATAATCATGAAAATGACATACTGTCGATAGCTGATTTTGAAGCAAAAACATATGTGTTATTGCCATTCACATCAGCGGGAGTAATGAAATATCCCTTGGGAGTAAAATCAAAATGCTGCGAATATCCAACCATTTTTTCGCCATCTCTAAATTTTAGAGTAATTTTATCCCCTATCCAACTAAGGTTATCTTCATATTTATACTTATAGTGTTTGTTGCCGTCAAAACTCTTAACAAAAAACATCGCCTTGATTTTATCAATCTTGACTAATACAGAATCTCCATTCAGAAGATCTAACTGAAAAAAGCTATGAAATGGAGAAAAATTGCTGATTTTTCCTTTCAACAATGTTTTATCTTGTAAACGAACGACTACCTTCATTTTATCCATTCTCTTCCCCCGAGCTTAATCCCAAAGGACTGCAATATTAATATTATTCATTATTTTATGAGAACAAAGAAGTGAGTTAAATCACCGCATGATAAATGACCTTTGAAAATGGTATTGACTTGATATGAGGCAACCCGAGGGGGCAGGCCTGAACAGTTTATGGGTGGCAGGTGGTGTCACCCAACAGGCAGTGGGGCTGTTGCCCTATAAAGGCATTTATGATATCTTTATGAATCAATCAAATCTTTCTCAATAAAGGAGGGTGAAAATGGGTGATCAGATAGAGACAGTCCAGGCGATGATGAACACGGTAACTGAGTTTTTTGTTACTTATAGCTTCCAGGTTGTCGGTGCAATTATAATACTTATTGCAGGTTTTATTATCGGCAAATGGGTCGGGAACCTCGTAGAGAAACTCTGTAAAAAGAAGGACCTTGATGTGACACTCAGCGGCTTTATGGCCGCTATTGCCAAAATGCTTGTAATAGTTTTTGCAGTTATTATAGCCATGAGCAAGTTTGGGATAACCATAGCCCCGTTCATAGCCATGATAGGTGCCGCAGCTTTTGGTGCAACCTATGCCCTGCAGGGGCCTCTCTCAAATTACGGCGCAGGTCTCGCCATCATACTCGGGCGGCCTTTTGTTATCGGGGACACGATAAATGTCGCTGGCGTATTCGGGATTGTTGACTCTGTAAAGCTGGCTCATACCTCCCTCACCACAGAGGACGGGGTAGCGATAACAATACCTAACAAGCATATTGTCGGTGAGATCATGCATAATTCGAAGGAGTTTCGCATCATAGAGGGCATGGTCGGTATAAGCTACAGCGATGACCCGGAACAAGCTATAAATACCATACAGGAAACGGTCAGTAAAATTGATGGTATCACAGCAGACCCTGCACCACAGGTAGGTATTGAGAACTTCGGTGACTCATCAGTTGATATCGGCTACAGGTACTGGGTGCCGACACAGAAATATTTCGAGACAATGCACACTGTAAACCTTGCCGTATTTAATTCCATCAAAGAAGCCGGCCTCACCATTCCATTTCCTCAAAGAGAAGTACTGGTCACAAAGAATGCAGAAAGTTAATACCAGTGACAGAAATGTGATATCCGGTGGAAAAGCAAAGGCTGCAGAGAAAGCAACCGGAAAAGGGAAGGGTGAGAAGAAAGGCAGGCCCTGGTGGAAAATATGGGGAAAAGAAACCGAGTAAATTCTTGGGGTCTCATCGGGCTTATAATTGAATTATAGTAAGTTTCCTATGTTAAGGTGCGGAGCGTGGCTGATTTTAAAAAGACAGACATCAGGTTTAAGTTAGTTATATTATCACTCATTAGTTTGTTGGGGATGATAATCAGTCTTGTAGTATTTGTGCATACAATAGCTGCAAACTTGTATGAAGAAAAAAAAGCCCAAACTCAAAGGCTGATTGAATCGGCGACAGGAGTGATTAACTATTTCCACCGCCTTGAAGAAAGCGGTGACCTGAGCAGCTCAGTGGCTAGAGAGATGGCAATGAACTCTCTTAATTCAGCACTGTTTGGGGAAACGGGTTATTTCTGGATGAATGATACTGAGGGAGTGATGTTAATAAATCCAAATACTCCGGACCTGGTAGGAACCAATGTCATTAATACTGTAGATATAAATGGCAAATATCTTTTCAAAGATTTTATCAATGTTGCATCTCAAGGTGGCGGATGGGTTGAGTATTACTGGCCCAGGCCGGGCAGTCCGGAGGCTTTCAGGAAATTATCATATGTCAAGCTCTTTGCGCCCTGGGACTGGATCGTTGGCACAGGGCTCTATCTAGATGACATGGAAAAGGAAGTCAGGGCCGCTGCTATTCAGGGAGTCGTTTTTATATCTGTTACATTTTCTTTGCTCATTATAATTTCTGTTATGTTATCGAACAAATTTATGAAGCAGCTTAAGAGCATTGCTATCCATGATGCTCTGACAGGGCTTTTTACAAGAAGGTATTTGCTTGAAGTAATGCCGATCTTCATTGCCAAACATGACCGTAATCCAGGTGAATGCCTGTCGGTGATCTTCTTTGATATAGATCATTTTAAGAGTGTCAACGATACTTTCGGCCATTCCGGTGGTGATCAAATTCTTGCCGGTGTTGGAAAGACGATAAATGATGTTATACGGCAGGATGACCTGGGCATAAGGTATGGAGGTGAGGAGTTTGTAGTAGTTATGTTATGCGACAGCAATGATGACGCTATACAGGTTGCTGAAAGAATTAGGCAGCAGTCCAATACAATGATAATTAAAGGTGATGAGAAATTCGCCATTACTATAAGTGCCGGGATCGCATTCCGTGAAAAAGGTGAAAGGTTTGATAGAGTGCTTAAGCGTGCTGACGACAATCTTTATAAGGCTAAAAAAATGGGCCGGGACCGTGTGGTCTTTTAGTTATCCAGACCAGTGGGTGGGTGTATGATCATTACTCAACTACAAAATTTGATGCAGCCAGTACATCTCCAGTCTCGCTATGAAGTTCAACTTTCCAGGCCCCTTTCATCCCCTCCAGCCTCTTAGTGGAATAGGTCCGCCATCTGTAGCCCTTTTTCAGTGTCAAAGCAATCCTCGATTCTTCCTTCCCTTCATAGAACCAGACAAAACTGACTTTTGTTTCTCTGACAATATGCCTTGCGTCCAAAAAACAGTACGCTTTTTCAGTCAAGGATGAATATCTGTTTGTAATTTCAACGGGCTTTCTGTATTCGATGCTCCCGGCAGTAACAAATTTATTTATCTCAAACAAAGACTCCACTTCATCAACAGCTGCTGTTTGGCTCAAATTAAATATATCTTTGAAATTATTATCTGCCTTTAGCTGCAAGTCAGCTTTGTTAACTATAAGTTGTATTTCCCTATAAATTTGTTTGGACACCTCTTCACCTGAAGCTATTATGTCCGCCTTATTCCTGGCTTCTTTTATTGAACCGCTTTCTGATACAGGCAGGTAGTCTATAGGTAATGTCTGTTTTGGCGCATTTTGAAAATACATAATAATGTCCGGCAACCCCGTTACTTTAACCATGATAAGACCTGACAGGATAAGAAGCATAACGGAAAAACCCAAAATATAAATACGCCCTAATGAGCTGTTATCAGTTCCACTGCTTGAAGATGCTGCATGTTCTTCAGCTTTTTCTTCTTCTCTTTTTATTCCTGACAGGCCGGAATTCTTAGCACTGACAAACCATTCAGCGGGTACATCCCTGATTGCCGACAGTATTTCTATAAACTTCTTCTTAATGGCTTCGTCCATCGACCTAAGCTTCACCCCAGCCATGAGTGTATGGGCATTCCGGTTTTCCCACACAACATCTCCAAAAAAAGTAATACCCAGCTTACTTTGGGGATGTATTAATTTGAACTCGACTTTTTCCTTTTGAACAAAATCAGTATTGTCCATCTCAAAACTGAAGCCCTGGCTAGAAAAGTCACGGATTAATCCCATCAACCTGGTGTATGAATTTACTTCAACAACATGAAGAGTATCCGACCTTGCAAATTTCCTTCTATCATCCAGCATTGATAATGACCTCTATAAATATGTCCCCTTTTTGAACTATAAGTTCCGTCTATTCTAATCTTTCATTGGCAAATCATCAACACCTGCCACGATGAAAGATACGACCCCACCCACGCATTAATCGTATAGAGGGGGAACTGTTGACCCCATAGCTAAAATAGAGAGAGTGGTTGTGATGTATATCGCTCTTACCAGTATTTCAATGGGAAGTTTGCCATTATACTTTCCCAGATCCGGATTTATCTTATCATGCATCCATTTATCCGTCATCATATACTTTGTCATTTCATCGGCTAATCTCTCCCAGTCTACACAGCGGTCTAATTCTGATGAAGAGGTTCCTGCAAAAACTGAATAATACATATTAAAACTATTTTGCAGCAGGATCCGGATATAGTTTTGGAATAGGTCTTTACCATCTATTTTAGACAAACATTTTAGTCTGTAGTAACTGGCTACAACAAGAACCCATGCAAAGAGTTCATTGCTTATTGCCTGGTGCAGCGCTTCTATACTATCTACTGTTGATAGATGCTCAAAATCCGCAATGCCGGATAATCTCATGTTAGGATATTCAGTCGCGCAGAGCCACTTATCTACTCTGCCGGGTCCGCTTGAAACTGAAATGTTATATTTTGTATTTTGACTTAAATTATGATACAGATTAATCGGTTCGCTATGGAATATACCATTAACGGCAAGCTGCGCCAGATCAGAGATATTCACCAAAGCTGCCTGATAAAACTCTTTCTCCTGCAGTCCTTTATCATTTAAATAAATCAGATAAGATTCATCGGGAAGGTAGCAGATCGCATAATAGTGTTTATCCGGATCTAAAATTACGTTACCCAGAGAAGTCAGTAGTTCGTCTTTTAAGCGTATATTTTTTGTCGCAAAAATATATCTATTATTACTGAAAACCAGAGGCTCGGGCAAATCACTTTTAAGTGAGAGCGCAGGATTATCCAGCCGAAGATAAGCCATCCATCTTGCATCATCTTCCAGGTTCTCAGGCCTTCTGGATTCCATATCCATTCCCGGACGATCTACCAGGAACTTTATAACTAACGTTCTATCATCATCTGTGATAATAATCAATGAACGTCCTGCTTCTTTATAAGATTTTATGCCGGAAGATAACTTAAGCCGGACAAGCTCATCGATGCTGTCATAGGTTTCAAGAGTCTTATAGTTGAACTCTCTATCTATTAAACCAAGGCGCGGACTCAAAAGAACTTCTTCTATCTTGCTGCCCTCAAGCAGCGCCATGGAAATTTCCCAATAGTTAAATGCCTTTTTCTGATAACTGGAGACTATTTTGTCGTATGGATTACGTCTAATATATGGCTCAGGATTGAAAAATAAATCGATCATGCTGATACCCTTAAGAGCTTCAGGGTATCTCCGGGTCATATTATACAATGCTAAAGTGACACCAAAGCGTGTCCCTCTTTCCTGATGATTTAGTGCAGTCACTAATTCAGGTACGGCCGATTTGCCTATTTCAACTAAAATGTCGGCAACAGTCTCGGTAAAGCCGCCTCCCCAAAATTGAGTACCGTTTAATGAAGTTATTAAAGCAGAAATTATCTTTTTTCTATTAAGTGATCCTAACTTTTTAAAAGATTTCTTAATTATCGCTTTTAATTCTTTCAGAGCATCAAGGCGAGCGGCGGTATATAATTTACCTATTAACTCCTCTATCTCCTGTAGCTCTGCATTAATATCTTTTGAGACAACAAGGTTGGAGTTTTTTTTAATTACCACTAATTTCCCTTTTTAGATTTCTATTCAGAGTTCTAAATTTACAGGCAGGATCAATATCCTATTGGATAACATACGAATAACGGCATGAAGTAAATACGTGGGGTCAAATATTTACAAGCTACTGCCCAAACTACTACACTGAGTATAAACGAACTGATATAATATAGCCCATCATTGGCAGGTGTTCTCCCCCGCGGGCAAAAATGTAATCGGATTATGTGAAGAATGGCGCCCAGACACCACCCACTGAAGATCGTAGGCATCACTCATTATAGCGTGACAAAAATATAATAATTCCTTTTAATTCTAATGGGTTCATCCGTAGAATAATTATTACTAAAGATTTTCAACAGGCTGTCGAAGAGTTAGTTATCTAATAGCCCAAAGGGAGAAGTATGATAATTGACAATTCAATGGTATCGATGGAATCCAGGCACTCATTGTTGCGGGAATATAATAAGACAGAAGAACTGACTGTAAAGGTCGGTAATTCAAAGCCACATGCAGCAGAAACTTTTCCTTCGGATAGAGTTTCGATTTCTGAAAAAGCCATGAAGCATCTGGAGAAGGACCTTGCAAAGGCATTGAAACATCTTGAGAAGAACATGGATAAAGCTGAAGCGCATCCTGGTCGTGGATACAAGAAGGCAATTAATCATCTGGTAAAGGACCTGGACAAGGCCATCGAACATCTCGGAAAAGAGGTTAATGATGAGGTTGGGGATGTAAGAGGCAGAAGCATTGAGTCGCAAGCAACCGATCAGATCGGTTTTTTGAAAAATCTACTGGAGGACATAACCGGTGGGAAAGTAAGACTCCACAATATGGATGATAGGGTCCATAAGCATCATAAAGGGCGTGGCGACGACGATCATCCTGTGATAGAAAGAGGGCGAGGCCAAGGGAGAGATCGAGTTAGAGAGCAGCAAATAGAGGCTTCCTATAACATGAAGGAAACTCTTCATGAAAGTGAGCAGATGAACTTCAATAGCAGCGGAATAGTTAGGACAGCTGATGGAAGAGAGATAAACTTTTCCCTTGATATGATGATGAGCAGGCAGTATATGGAGGAGAAAGAAATCAGTATTGAGGCAAGTGGTACAGATGCTTTAAACATGCTGGTGGACTTTGCAGGTCCTGCTTCTGAACTTACAGATACAACATTCGGGTTCGCAATTGAGCCAGAAGAGTCCGGTGAAAGCCTGTCTTACCTTGCACTTGGGTCTGGCATTCTGACTATCGATCTGAACAATGACGGGAAGATCGACTCCATGAATGAAATGGTGGGAACATCAACCGGTAATGGATTTGAGGAACTTGCAGCCCATGACCTGGACGGCAATGGCTGGATTGATGAAAATGATCCGGTATATAAAAGATTACATATCCTGAGTGAGGAATCTTTAGCCAATAGTGAAGTCAATGGTTTGAAGGAAAGTAATATCGGGGCTATTAATCTCGGTAGTGTGGACTCTCCTTACACTCTTAAAAATGACCAGAACGAAACCACAGGTCAGTTAGAAAAGTCAGGTGTTTACCTTGCTGAGGACGGTACTGTGGGTCAAGTACAGCAGTTAAGCGTGAAAGTATAAATAGATCAATAGTGGAAATGTAAAAAGTGGCTGGATGCTGTCTGTGGAGTAACGATCTCGCCATCCCACGACCCCTCACGGATACCCCACGGACAACTGAATAGCAAAGGGATATCAGATGTGGTCGCATTTTGCGACCACATCCCATTATTAACGCTCTGTCATTAAGCCCTCGAAGACATTTATGCCGCGCTCATATAAGATCGAAGCGGTCAAGGTTCATTACCTTGTTCCACACTTCTACAAAATCGTGCAGGAACTTCTCCTGATAATCCTCACTGCCGTAGACTTCTGCCAGGGCCCGGAGCTGGGAGTTCGAACCGAAGATGAGGTCCGCACGGGTGGCAGTCCACTTGAGTTCACCCGATGTACAATCATGTCCCTCGAACACGTCTTTGTCGTCCTGTGCAGCCTTCCACTCAGTGTTCATACTGAGCAGATTCACGAAGAAATCATTTGTAAGCGTCTCCGGCCGATTAGTAAAGACGCCGTGCCTGGACTGACCGAAATTGGCATTCAAGACACGCATACCTCCAAGGAGAACCGTCATCTCAGGGGCGGTCAGCGTAAGCAGCTGAGCCTTGTCAAGCAGCAGCTCCTCTGCTGACAGAGTGTACCTTGCTTTGAGATAGTTGCGGAACCCGTCTGCAATCGGATTGAGTGCGGCAAAGGATTTCACGTCGGTTTGTTCCTGCGAAGCATCGGTGCGTCCCGGCGTGAAGGGAACAGTCACATCCTGACCGGCATTCTTCGCAGCCTGCTCAACGCCGGCGCAGCCACCCAGAACGATAATATCAGCAAGAGAAACCTTCTTTCCGCCGGACTGAGCATTGTTAAAATCCTTTTGGACTCCCTCAAGAGTCTGCAGAACAGTCTTCAGCTGGTCCGGCTGGTTGACTTCCCAATCCTTCTGCGGCGCAAGACGGATGCGTGCACCGTTGGCACCGCCGCGCTTGTCGGAGCCGCGGAAAGTAGATGCCGAAGCCCAGGCAGTGGAGACCAGTTGTGAAACAGACAGACCCGAGGCAAGAATCTTTCCCTTGAAGTCCGCAATGTCCTGTGCACCAATAAGTTCATGGTCGACTGAGGGCAACGGGTCCTGCCAGATCAGTTCCTCCGCCGGTACCTCTGCGCCGAGATAGCGAGAGCGGGGGCCCATGTCGCGGTGCGTCAGTTTAAACCACGCCCTAGCAAAGGCGTCCGCAAACTCTTCCGGGTTCTCGTGGAAACGTCTCGAGATCGGCTCGTAGGTCGGGTCGAAGCGAAGCGAAAGGTCCGCCGTGGTCATTATCGGCCGGTGCTTCTTAGACGGGTCATGCGCATCTACCACCATGTCATCTTCGTCCACGTCCTTTGCCATCCACTGATGTGCGCCGGCCGGGCTCTTGACCAGCTCCCACTCGTATTTGAACAGCACTTTCATATAACCCATATCCCATTTAACCGGGTTAGACTTCCAGGCACCTTCAATGCCGCTGGTGATTGCGTCACCGCCTTTGCCGCTGCCGAAGCTGCTCTTCCAGCCGAGGCCTTGCTCTTCGATGGGGGCAGCCTCAGGTTCCGGGCCGACAAGCGCCGAATCGCCGGCGCCGTGGCATTTGCCGAATGTGTGACCGCCGGCAACGAGAGCGACTGTTTCCTCGTCATTCATTCCCATACGTCCGAAGGTTTCGCGGACGTCACGGCCCGACGCAACCGGATCAGGCTTGCCGTTCGGTCCTTCCGGGTTCACATAGATCAAGCCCATCTGCACGGCAGCGAGGGGTTTCTCCAGCTTGCGTTCACCGGAATAGCGTTCATCGCCAAGCCACTCTTTCTCGGTTCCCCAGTAAATATCCTCTTCCGGCTCCCAGACGTCTTCGCGTCCGCCGCCAAAGCCGAAGGTCTTGAATCCCATTGACTCAAGCGCGCAGTTGCCGGCCAGGATCATGAGGTCAGCCCAGGAGATCTTTCTGCCATACTTCTGCTTGATCGGCCAGAGCAGCCGGCGTGCTTTGTCGAGATTTGCATTGTCGGGCCAGCTGTTCAGGGGTGCAAAGCGCTGGTTGCCGGACCCGCCTCCTCCGCGGCCATCGCCGGTACGGTACGTGCCTGCACTGTGCCACGCCATCCGGATAAAGAGCCCCCCGTAATGACCGTAGTCCGCCGGCCACCAGTCCTGCGAATCGGTCATCAGCGCATAGAGGTCCTTCTTCAGGGCATCCAGGTCAAGTTTCCTGAATTCCTCAGTATAGTTGAACTCCGTGTCCATCGGATTACCCATGTCCGAGTTTTGATGAAGAATCCTCAGGTTCAACTGGTTCGGCCACCAGTCCCTGTTCGAAGTGCCTCTGATAATTGTTTTTTTGCTTTCTCTTCCCGTTACCGGGCAATTGCTGTTTTCTGTCATATCCGTTCCCCTTTCTGTTTATATGCTGCAAAAGTATTGCAGCTCAGATTAATGACCCCTGCTAGGTACAATATACTGCACTTTCATCATTCAATCAGAAATGATTCCCAGGTATCAAACAATAAAATCATCTCCTGTCACTTCTCACAATCCCTGCATATGCCGTAATATTCAAAGCGCATGCTTGCAGGTTTAAAACCTGTTTCTTTTTCTACTGCCTTTGAAAACGAAGGCACGTTACCCGTAAAATCCGTTATCTTCCGGCATTTTGTGCAGACTAAATTAATATGATCCTTAATGTTAATTTCATAACGGTTATCTGTGTCGTAGTACTCAAGCTCTCGAATCAAGCCTTCTTTTTTCATCATATCAAGGGTGTAGTAAACAGTGGACATGCTAATCCCTGGAACGATCTTTTTGACTTTATGTAAAATATCCATTGCCCCGGGATGTGACTTGTCACGTGACAGTAGCTTAATAATTTCCCGCCTTTGAGGAGTAAGCCTGTATCCCTTATCCTGCAGACGTTTTATTAGAGTCTGTTCAATATCACGAGGCTTCTTACGTTTTATCATAATAGGAATGATTCCTAATTAACAATTACCACATATTGCCTTCTCTGTCAAGTTCAGAATCGGGCAGTGTCAATTCAGGGCGAGTGACTTTTATGAGACGGACACTACCAGCCACAGGTGCTCACATTGCCATTTATTTATCTTATTCCATAAAGAAGTCTGCTTGTTCTTTTATCCTTTTTTTACTTTAATTTACTATTATAAACACCACCCTTAATTCATTTGACGTTGGACGTTCGAAGTTAAGTGTTCGACGTTAATCTTTCAAAACAATCCTATCTCGTAATTTGTAATTGATTTATAAGAAATGGGGTTCCGCCCCCAAACGACGTGATCATTATTTGCGTGCCCAAATAACGAACCAACAAAGGGCACCCCGAATGATTGCTTAATTTCCTGCATATTCAGCACTTCCCGCTAAATTAAAAAAACTCGGTCGTACCTCCCTCAGACAGTTTTTAATTCTTAACGCGTCCAGTCCTGAATATTCCGGAAGCAATCAAAGATGGGGAGTAAAAGGAAGAAAGATATTATTTTAGAAAGTAAACTTTCCTTTAGAATATAGTTCCCTCTTTAGAAAAGTCGGAGTTTACGGAGACTCGTATCGAGGGGGTTAGGGGCAGAGCCCCATTATTAACAATAATTATAATTCTTTGGGTAGGGCCGTATTTTTTACTAGTGATACACAGCCAAAGTTAAAGATATAACCCAAATGATTAATATCAGAAAGGTTGACTCTTGTTTTGAGTAATTTCTTCCAGAACGATCTCTATTTGATTTAACGTAATATATCCTTTATCAAAAAGTATCTCACCAGCTCTTTTCCTGGAGCTGAGTTCATCTGAAGGATCAGTAGATATCTGCTCTGCTAAAGCTTCTTCCAATTCGATGATCGATATGAAACCCTTTAGAATTGCAATCTCACCAAATCTAAGGGTATATTGGACTTCTGGATCACTACTGTCATACATTTAAAAGCTCCCTCTATACATAATTATTCATCACCCGAGCTTTATTTTCAGTTATACAAATCACAAATATATGCATGAAATGAAATTTCACGCCTACCCCTTCGTCATTCGTTACTCGTCAATCGTCATTCTCTGTTAATCCTCTTTTCCTTTCTCGTAAGTAGTAATTTGTAATTGGTTTTTTTAGTTGTGCTGTTTGCAAAACGCTAAAAATTCAAGACTTTGACCCCACAGACAGTCCAGCTGAACAGTGGTATAATGTATTTATGTTATCAATAATCAGTTTTAGAGGAGGACACTTTTTTATGGATAAGAAAAAAGCTATGGCGTATTGGGGTGCTGTTTGTCCTGGATGTAATATTGGAAGGAAATACCCAAATTCATTTATAGGCAAACGTGTAGTTGATCATTGGAAACAAGGTTGTCCTGTACACGAAGCCCATAAGGAAATATTCGGGGATAAGGAAAAAGTAAGCAAGAATAAGTGAGTCTTGGATAAAGAAAGGAGGAAAGGCATGAAATATATTTTGGCAGTTATTTTTATAGTGATTGTTTCAACTGCTGCCGGTGCTGACGGGACGGCAGTAACCTACGAGGTTGATGGAAAACCTTTTGAAGGATATTTCATCAGCCCTTCTCCGAAAGCCCCGCTTATACTGCTTATCCATGACTGGGATGGTCTGACTGATTACGAAGTAAAACGTGCTAACATGCTGGCTGATATGGGGTATTCGGTTTTTGCCGCTGATCTGTTCGGCGCCGGAGTAAGGCCGACAGAAGTAACGGATAAACGCCAGCACACCGGTGAACTGTATAAAGACCGTAATAAAATGCGTTCCCTGATACAAAGTGCACTTGATACTGCAAAATCTAAAGGTGCTAATGTTAATAATGCTGTGGCAATGGGATACTGCTTTGGTGGTGCAGCTGTACTTGAGTTTGCCAGGTCTGGAGCAGACCTGAAAGGCTTTGTCACTTTTCATGGTGGATTAAGTACGCCGGAAGGGCAGGACTACTCCATAACGAAGGGAAACCTGCTGATACTGCATGGTACAGCAGATGCAAACATAACTATGGATAAGTTTGCCAAACTTGCCGGTGCTCTGGAGGAAAAAGGAATATCCCATGAAATGATCACCTATAGTGGAGCACCGCATGCCTTTACTGTATTTGGTTCCAGCCGGTACCGGGAAGACGCGGATAAAAAATCATGGAAACGTTTTACGGAGTTTCTTAACGAGAACCTTCACTAATCAGAGTGTGGCCGATGACATACATTTCATAAACTATCTCAACGTTAATTAAGTGGAAAGCTGCACTGCTATTATAGACACCACCCAGTAGACCTGACACCACCCATTTACTACCTCACCTGACTAGCTTAGCAGCTGTTTATGAACATAACTTACGCTTGAACGCATGACCCCAACAGGTGGTGTCACCAATTCTCGTAATTGATAATTGGTAATTGTTTTACGTCCTGTCACAATGAAAGATCCGGAAATTTGGAAATCACAAATTGTGATGACCAAAAAGGAGAGAGGGGTGTATGAAGTTAGCGGGAAGTGAAGAATGGAGCCCTGAACTTCCCATCTAAAAAATCAAGTTAATTTTCTAAGCAGCCTTCTTTATTTCCTCCTTCATAACGTAGTCACGATCTTCTTTCAGCAGTTTAAAAACAACTTTTATCAACTGCCT
>PIVU01000583.1 GCA_003354025.1 Nitrospirota bacterium | reverse complement strand
GGCACTTGAGCATGTAATCAGTTAACATGCGTCGCAAGTGACTTGTCCGCTGCAGTTTCACTGCAGCCGTTTGCTGAGGCGAAAACTTCGCTGGGCGCTTGAGCATGTAATCAGTTAACATGCGTCGCAAGTGACTTGCCCGCTGCAGTTTCACTGCAGCCGTTTGTGAGGCGAAAACTTCGCTAAGCGTGTACTAAAGTTGTTCCGCCGTCCCACACACTGGCACATGTAATCGGAAATGTCCCCCCTTCCCCCTCTAGAGTCCTAACGTGGCAACTCTGCGAAGCCACACAGGCTAGTAACCCGGGAGAGCTTCTCCCCTTGATTATATATAATAGTATATATTTATTCCAGGGTCGAAATCTCTCCCCCCATAGAATTCCAGCAGAAAAAAGTTCTCCGACTTGAACTGTAATTGCTTCGGGTTCACGGGCTGATGTACTGCGTAAGCACTTGGCTTCAAACACAAGTGGCCACACTAGAAGCCACCACACACACAAGAAGCGATAAAATAAATCACAACTACACTTACAACCGACTAGGATCAACACTATTTAAGAAATTAGTTGCTAACAAAACGGAATTATCTTTAGTCTTCGGCATGGGCACTTGAGCATGTAATCAGTTAACATGCGTCGCAAGTGACTTGTCCGCTGCAGTTTCACTGCAGCCGTTTGCTGAGGCGAAAACTTCGCTGGGCGCTTGAGCATGTAATCAGTTAAC
>PIVU01000308.1 GCA_003354025.1 Nitrospirota bacterium | reverse complement strand
GGGGTTCATATTTATAGTTATGCTGTCAGCTTGTGCAATCGATGTAAAGCTGAGAAGTATTGCCAGAGCTGAGATTACGACAAACTCATATTTATGAACCTTCATGAACGCCTCCTGTAACAGCCAGAATTATCTGCCATGTTTCTTGAGATAAGATTAATATATTTAAATGTCATTGCACTATAAAATCCGATAACGTAACTGTTCCATCAGTTATCCTGATATCTCCATTCATCGTAGACACTCCGTTTTGTACAGAATGACTGCAATTATAACCGCCCTGAAGGGTTATGCTTTTGTTCAGATCTAAGGTCAGATTTTCATCAAATACGCCTGACTGACTTTTAAATGTATCCATGTTAGTCCCGTCGTCATATGCCGTCTGAAGTGTGGAGAAATATTCTGATGTGTCTGATATCATGACAGGAGGAGCAAGAGGACAGGGATCATCTTTGTCCGAAAGACCGTCATCATCCGTATCAGGATCTCTGGGGTCTGCGCCTGCCTGAAATTCCTGAAGATTGGTCAGCCCGTCACTGTCACTGTCGATGGCTGCATCTGAAGGATCGTCCGGGTTTAAGCTGTACTGATTTTCAAAGTCATCAGACATTTCGTCTCCGTCACTGTCTTTCAAACCATTTATTTTTATAGCAGTCAATGAATGGGGGGGGAATGTGTATTGAAAGCCGTCTGTTACCTGGCCAAGATCATTATTATCCAAGTTAAGATAATTCCCGTTATCTCCGGATATTTTTGATAGTTTTATATCATCCCACCATGCACTACCGATGATCGGTCCTCCGCCGCTACGTCTTCTCAATCGTATCTGAATCCGTCTTGTATTCGTGCTTGTTGTGAATTCATGGCTTACATATGCCCATACGTCTGTATCCATTATTTCTTCCGTAGTGCCAAAATCTTCTCCATTGTTATAATCGGCAACATAAATCATCATGCCGTTAGTCGACTGGCTGATATCTGCTTTTCCATACCCCTCTACCTTATATGTTGTATCCGGCTCAACATATACATTCTGATATGTATCACCATAACTCACGTCCGTACCATCAAAATCAAACCTCACTGATCTGCTTCCGGCATAAGATTCCGTCTTATCGACTACAATTGATATTCCTGCTTTAGCGGCATGTACCCAGCTTTTGAAATCTATGATATCCTCAAAGCCTGCATTGTATACGACACCATGTTCGCCGGATGCATCAACGGCATCTCCATCTAGAGACCAGGACTGAGCGGAGGAGGGAATGAGACCATTCAGGTTTATCGGTGCAGCTATATAATCCGTCATGCTTCTGTTTATTACCATGAGGGACACTTCATTGCCGGCGGTGTTTTTACTCGTGTTAACCGAAAGATATGGTACTGCTCCATAATTGCCTGCGGTTACTTCTCTCAACTTCACATCCTTAATCCATAGGGTCCCGGAAACAGCGCCGCCCAGGTTTCTCCCGGCAAATACTTTGACATCAACACTACCGTCCGGATTGTCAGGCGTACTCTTTGTCTTAAAATCAACGGACATATATGTCCAGTACTGGTTGTTCCCATTTGTCCCGGTTAATTGATCAGTCATCACGCCGTTTGTAAGAGTTATATCATCCCACCATGCGGTTCCGCTAATCGTTTTAGTTCCGTCGCCGTTATATCTCCTGAGATAAACATTTACAGCAGTACGGTCTTTTTGAATAGTTAATGCTTTACTTACATGGGTCCATTCATTTGTGCCTGTTAACGATGGAGTTGACCAGTTACCGTATACTGCCGAAATTTTGTCTCTTACCTGTATCATCGGACCAAACCCTGTTGTTACGATATCCGTTGTCTTCATATATCCCTCAATTAAGTAGGACGTGTCCGGCTCCACATTTATTTCCTGATTGGTTGTTGAATAAGCAGTATCTTCACAATTATCCGGATAAGTCGGATCGTCGGGATCGCAGAAGACAACTTTTGCTGATTTACCGCCTGCATAATATTCAGTTTCATCGATACTTGTCTCGTATGGACTATTTGGGTTGTCCCACTGAGACCAGCCGGTAAAATTATTATCAAAACCGCCGTTTAATGTCAGGTTCAGATTCCCCTTTGCTCCAAGATATATCCCGTTGTTTGAGGTAAGGTTCTCAGTTTTAACCAGGCCTGACAGGCGGTACCATGTAGCGGGTTTCACGGTTACATTTTTATATGCATGAGAGTAATCGACATCTTTAGGAGCGGCGCTGTCAAAAACTATTGTCAGGCCCCCTGCATCTTCAGTTGCACTCAGTACACCGGCCGGCTGTTGATCATCGATGATCCATGCCACGGCGTCTAGTTCATCGCCGAAAAGTATCTCATCCTGATGAGCGCCTTCAGCGGGTTTTACCCGGTACTGCTCTTCGTTTACTTCATATATATCACTAATTACATCTGATTCAACAAGGATGTCTCCGAAGTAATTATTATAGAATTGAAATGCATGATAAGCCGGCCTGAGATTATATGTCCCGCCCGAGGACATGATCATATATGGAAGATGGAAGTAAGTAGCTATTTTTACATTATCGGCATGCATGAACTGACGGATTAAATCAGCATTGATCAGTGCGCTGCCCAGAGTATGCTGATACATTGGATGATAGGGGACAGGGCTGTTTAAAAGACCGCTGTTAAATTCTGTAATTGCAATAGGAATATTACGGCCGGTCAAATCAAATATAAGTCTGTTTAGCCTCTGAAAGTATATTTCTAACTGTCCACTGGTCCCGGCAAGTCCAATCTCAATGAGAGTATTAATCGCGGTGCCGTCGTCAGTTGGAAACCAGGGGACATATGCATGAATGATAAAGAAGTCTGCAGTCTGTGCCGTTCCCTGAATTACTTTATGGTCCCAGCTTCCTGTTGAAAGTGAGGCCCAGGGATAGTTTTCCAGTACTGCTCCCAGTTTGATCTGATACTCTTCCTGCCCCGGGTATGCCGCTTCCAT
>PIVU01000582.1 GCA_003354025.1 Nitrospirota bacterium | reverse complement strand
GCTGTTTTTTGCTTTGTTTTTCAGTTTCAGCGTTTTTATTATTTGCTGTGCACTTCTAAGTTGGACTCAGGGCAAGTTTGAAAAGTCTAGAGTCTAACTGTTAAGTTTTTGTTTGATTTTAACGTAGGATTTTTGTGTTCTAGAGTCATCTATCTCGCTCATTTTGACCTAAAATCGGCTGTATTTCGCGTTTGCTTGAGAAACCGGCTTCGTAACTAGTGCAGATGGTGTTCGTAGCATGAGATTTCATTGGAAAACACTGTTTCAACTCTAAATTTTAGTCTAGCACAGAGTTACAGTACTTTCGTTTTATAGCTGCAGTATACCCTTAATAAAAACTTTCTGTGTGAGAAAAAACAGTTGTCAGCATTAAGGGTAGACTGCAGCTATAAATCAATAATACCAGCTGATTTAGATCACAACTGGGTCAAGTCGTAACTCGGGCCTAAGTGACTTAAATCAGGTGTTCAAAATCTCAAAACGCACCTACGGAAGATGTAGTTTTCGAATATGTGGTCGGTTACTATGGGAAACAACGAAAAATGCTGTTTTCAGCCTCAAACCTGACCTTCGTGTTTGCTGTTTTTTGCTAAAACTTGAAAAACGCTGTTTTTTGCTTTGTTTTTCAGTTTCAGCGTTTTTATTATTTGCTGTGCACTTCTAAGTTGGACTCAGGGCAAGTTTGAAAAGTCTAGAGTCTAACTGTTAAGTTTTTGTTTGATTT
>PIVU01000093.1 GCA_003354025.1 Nitrospirota bacterium | reverse complement strand
TTTTTTAAACCACATATTTAATCAAAACAAACCCGCCGATCAGCAATACCATAAAAACCAGACATAATATATTGAAGTACTTGTCTATGAAACCTTTAATTGTCGGCCCGAATTTCCAGATCAGTCCGGCAACTACAAAAAACCGCGCACTCCTGCCGATTATTGAGGCGAACACAAAAGACCAGAAGTCAAAGGTGAATACTCCGGAAGCGATGGTAAATACTTTATAAGGAATCGGCGTGATGGCCGCAATAAGTATACCCAGAAAGCCGTGCTGGTCATACAATATTTTGACCTTGTCCATAACTGCCTGCCCATGATAAAAATCGACTATCGGCTTACCAACGGTTTCATAGCCATAAAAACCTATGCCGTAACCGAGAATACCTCCGAGCACAGAGCCGGCGGCGCACACAGCCGCAAACCTGAATGATTTTGCCGGAATGGAAATCGCAAGCGCAATCAACAGAACATCTGGCGGCACAGGGAAAAATGAAGATTCAGCAAATGCCAGAATAAAGAGTGCAGGCACACCATAGGGCGTCTCAGCCCAGTGCAATACCCAGTCGTAAAGCTTCTTGATAAATTTCATACGTTACAAGCTCCAATCTAAAAAGTTAATTATTGAGATATGTTGTAATGGTCCAGGATAGCAAGCACAAAAAAAGGCGGGGTCAACTTCGCCGCCTCTTTTGTTAAGCTTACTGCCTAACTAATCGGGGGTGGGTGATTAACCGCCGCCGCTGCAAACAAATTATAATAAAAATTAATTATTCTTTTTCTCCAGGAATCTCCGTGATCTTTAATTATTACACATATACATGCTTATTGTAAATATTAATTACACTGCCTAACTGGTACTATTTATATTTAATCCTATAATTCAGCTAGTTATACTCTCAAAAGCATCTTTCTTAGAAAGAGCTGACAACTGTAGCAGTAAAAAAACTCTGCAATTAAGAAATTCAAGAATAATCCAGCTTTCTCTTGAAGGATATGAGAATTATAACAATTTCATACTGCGCTGTCCAGAAGAAAATGAAAGCAGATATAAGCCCGGTTTTCATTTTTTAATATGCTCAGCCTAACCCCGATAAGGCTCAAGTAATACCTGTCTTACAATCATACAACTCCATGTTTTAATTCAACAATCACTTAGAACGAAAGGACCTCAGCTCTGACAGGCTATGGCTTCCTGATTTATTACGTGAAGGCTTCGGCTTCTCTGAATTAACATTAAGTGCTGCATCTGAGTGTTTATTAATATGTATCAATTTATCCCCGGTACTCTTATCTCCCAGACGGACGGGCTGTTCCTCAACGTCTCTCTCTAATTCTGTATGATTTTTCCTCAACAATATTGCATTATTTCTGATATTTTTTTCACTTTTTTGTTTCATTTTTCACTCCCTCCAATTAAAGACACTGGTAGATTTAAAAAAACAACAGGAAAAACTTCAGATCATTGAATAAGAATTATTTAGATTACAGCCAGCTAAGTGAATTTATGCGTATATACTGAGTATGCGCCACTGATAGTCTAAGATTACCCGGAGGGTTTTCGTTTGTCAAGATAATTATATTTAATTAACGGGCCGGACAGACCTCAATCAACTCGATGCAATTACTAGTGTTCCTCACAAGCAATGGCAAATCATTTAGCCCTTACTTACACCATTTCTTGCAAGTGCGTCGGCCTCTTTATTAAACTCTCTACGTACGTGGGAAATTTTGCAGCTGTCAAACATTTTAAGAAGCTCCCTGGCCCTGGCCCATAAAGTCATTAAATTCCTGTTCTTAACTTTATAAACGCCATTCATCTGTCTTACCAGCAGTTCAGAGTCAAGAAACACTTTCAGTTTCTTTATACCCAGAGCTCCGGCCTCTTCCAGTCCCCTGATTAATGCTGAATACTCCGCAATATTATTTGTAGCGTTTCCTATGTACTCTGAGATCGTGTATTGATTTTCAGATCCGGGAAGTCTTTTATCACCTGAAATGTTGATTACTACCCCTATTCCGGATTCCCCGGGGTTGCCGCTGCACGCGCCGTCACAATGCATTACAGCAGACAAATCAACCTGTCCGGTTTCTGTCTTATCTTCAAACAGTCCAGGCTGTTTTTTTTCATTCATTTCCGCTGACATTAAGATACAGGGGGAGATTCCTGCGGTTTATCTTCAGCAGGTGCAGGCTCGATGAAATAGAGGAACCGTTTGCAGTAGAAGCAGGTATATATGCGTTCACTTTTCCGTATATCATTATATAATTGAGGGGGGATATTGGTATTGCAGCCAAGGCATATCTCATTCTTTGTCTCAACCACCGCCTTGTCTCCCAGCCTTTTCAGAGTCACCATATACTGGTTCAGGAAGTCCTTATCTAATCTGGAAGCAAAATCATTTCTTTTTGCTTTACTGATTTCAAGTTCACCCTGAAGTTTACTCTGTTCTTCAGCAAGCTGGCTTTCAATCTGTTTCAATTCACCTTCGGCTTTTTTAACTTTAGCCTCATCTTCTTTTATTGATTTTTCATAAGTTTCGATGTCCTCCATAGCAGCAAGGATTTCATCTTCTATTTTGTATACGCTCTTCTCAAAGTTCTCTATTTCTTTTTTATGGGCTTCAAACTCTTTGTTTGTTTTAATGTCTCCGCTTCTGGTTTTGAGCTTGTTTATTTTATCCTGAGCTTCATCGACTTTGAGGTCCTTGTCTTTTTTCTTCTTAACCAGCGAGTCATATTTTGCTTTGGATTTCTGGAGGGATTCAGTTGCTTCTTTAAGGGGTGCTTTATACTGACTAATTTGACGGGGGACCTGCTCAATTCTTTCATCCATTGAAAGAATTGATGAATCTAGTGACTGAAGTTCAATCAGCAGTTTCAATTGTTCGTGCACTTATGCCTCCAGAAAAAGTCATTTGATAGTTTTCACAAATTGAAATATTTCTCATACATTTGTACCAAAAAAACGGTCATCATCCTTAAATAAGTCTTGATGGTGGGCCCACCAGGACTCGAACCTGGGACCAACCGGTTATGAGCCGGTGGCTCTAGCCAACTGAGCTATGGGCCCTCACATAAATCCTAACATGACATTCTATGACAAAATGATAATAAAAGTAAACTCCGACCTCAGAAATTGTTATAAAGAATAAAGACCTGGGTTAAATCAACCTCTACTGACCTGCCGACTCCTTACAGATTTTTATGTGCGGCAACACGCTGATAGAACTCGCACTTCTTGCAATTACCCAGCTTTTGCGCTATTGCTCCACTGACCTTCTTTCCACAAAAAGTGCCGGCAATAGACCAGCATATACGTCCATAATCAGGATATGCCGGGCATCTCATATTTGCCGCACCTTCAGAATTCTCAACACCGCATTTTGTATATTCCCAACACTTAATCTTTGTCTTATCTTCATCTTTCTGATGGGGGAACATCATTTTGAAAGATGTCCCCTTACCCAGCTCACTATCAACAAAAATCAGACCATTATGCTCATCTATTATTTTTTTGCATATGGAAAGACCCAATCCTGTGCCGGCCCCGATTTCCTTTGTTGTGAAAAAAGGCTCAAAAATCATATTTAATGCCTCATTAGGAAGCCCGGCGCCGTCATCCACAACTTCAACAACAATATAATCAACTTCAAACCTCTCTTCCAAATATGATTTCACCCTGAGCACTCCTCCTCCGGGCATTGCATCAATAGCATTGGTTATGAGATTATTTACAGCAAGCCGTACCTGATCCTTGTCGATTAAGACAGGAGGCAACTCATGACCGTAATCTGTTGCTATTCGAACGGATTGGTCACTGCTCATACCTTCATACGTTTTCAGTGCTTCCTTAATAATCCCATTTACTTCCTGGTATTTCATCTCAGTTCTTGTTTCCTGTGAAAAGGTCAGCACATCTCTGAGAATGCGCTCAAGCCTGTCCACTTCCGCTACAACTATTTCAGCATATTCTTTTTCACGTGAACCTTTGAAAAGGCGGTTATTAAGGCGTCTGGCAAAGCCACCTATTGAAGTCAGGGGATTACGGATTTCGTGAGCTACATCAGCAGTAAGTCTGCCCAGCGCAGAGAGTTTCTCAACCTGGATAAGCTGTCCCTGAACACTTCTTAGTTCTTCAATATACTTTTCAAGGTCCTTGTTCAGACCCTCTATATGACTCTTGTCTTTCTTAAGCTTCTGGGACAGCATCCCGAGAGGTACTGCAAGTAAAAACATAAAGGCAATACGTACAAAAAAGTCCGTCCAGTGCAGCAGACTTAACTCGTAACCAGAACTAAAAAAATAAAGGCAGGACGCAACAGCAGCGATAATTGCACCCGGCACCAAACCATAATAGAAAGAGTAGAGTGCAGTAATCAGGTAAAACCCGTTTAAAAAAGAACTGTCAAAACCACCGGTTACTCCTACGAGCAGAGAAGCATATACAAGATCAAAAAAAAGGGCGGCCCTGTATATGGACTTTTTGCTGACAGGGTTTAAGAAAAGCCAGCCATAGATAAAAAGGCTATATGCGGCAAAAAAAATAAAAACCCGATTAACGCTTTTAAATGTCTCCTGTGAAATATCGGAGAAAACAAGCCATCCGATTCCACCGCAAAAGAGAATAATTCTTAGGACAACAAACGCGATATCTACGACTTCAATGTTCGCCTTAAGTATGTTTGACTGTGCTTTAATATAATTATCAGAGCTCATTAAACCTCAATTTTAGTAACCAGTATATCAAGCAGGGACAACCAGGTAATTATAATTGCCCCATATATATATTTTATATTAACGCATTCCTCAAGCAAAAGGTGATATTCACTGGTATTTCCAGGCAATGATACGTTAATACACAATGCACTCAAAACAGACCTATTCATTCACCCGGAGTATATATAATGCGACCGCCCTATTATATAGATGACTTCACACAGTACAAGTTAATGTTCAATATAAGGATGTTATCTCTGTTAAAAAGATCTGTCGACTTACTAATCAAGATGCAAAGTTGAAGTTTTTTCACTCCATCATTCATAATACTGAAATGAATTCTACATTTACAAAAGTCCATTCAGAAATCCAGAGAGGTATGAAACTGTCACGCTGCAGAAAGTGCGGCTGTATGCGCGGTACCCTGGCAAACCTTAAAGCCTCCCTTCCACTATTAAAACTAAAGGATGCTAAAGAGCTTCTCAAAAATGTTAATGAATGGTCTGAGCAGCTTACACCGCAGGAGTATCCATGCTTTGGATGCAAATACTGTATACCGCCCGAAGCAATGACAATATTAACTAATAAATACCCGGCGCTTGCATCGGCAACTCTTTCGACATGCGAAATAAAGATAGACACCAGTTCATGGCCTCCTGTTGAAGGTGAATTTACTATTTTAAATTCTTCCGCACCTGTAGCGGTATCAACTCTTTCAAGCACTAAGCTTGAAGATAAAATTGTAAAACTCAGCCCGAAAGGACTTTGTATTGTAGGAAAAACTGAAACCGAGAATATTGGTATAGATAAAATTGTTAAGAATGTCATAACAAACCCGTCAATCAGCTACCTGATACTGACAGGCAAAGACACTGCTGGACATCAGCCCGGCAAGGCCATTCTCGCACTCTGTGAAAACGGTGTGGATAAAAACATGCGTATTATCGGGGCTAACGGCAGACGTCCTATTCTGAAAAATGTATCACGAACGGATATTAATAAATTCCGTAAACAGGTACAGATTGAAGACATGATAGGTAGCGAGAATTCTCGTTCAATTGCAAAAAGAGTAAAAGATCTCGCTAAAATCGCATTAACAGAAAAAGGCTCTTCCGGATGCGGATGCAGTGATGATTCCTGCAAACCTTCTGCTATGCCTGTTGTCATGCCTGTACTGGCTGCTTCCGGATGCGGATGCGGAGACAGCTGCGAACCGGTGACAGTCCCTAAGAAGACATCTTCAAAATCAGTAAAATCTGTTCCAAAAGTTAAGGCAAAAGGAATCAGCAGAGCATCTGTAAAGCTGGATAAAGCGGGTTATTTCGTAATACTCCCTTCAAAAAAGGACTCTTCAATTTTAGTTGAACACTACTCATACGACAACAAACTATTAAGGAAAATAGAAGGTAAAAACAGCAGGGACCTTTATTTTACCATTATAAACAATAAGTGGGTTACAGAACTGAGCCATGCTGCATATCTGGGAAAAGAGCTATTAAGAGCAGAACTTTCGATAAAGAAAGGCTTCAAATTCGTTCAGGATGGGGGCTAGGCAACTTTTTAGTTGCAACCTGGCTGTCTTATCACTCATACTATACCCCTTAGTTATACACTTTACACATTAACTTGTACTCGAATGTTATGGGAAAAATAACCGCAGTAGCCAACCAAAAGGGCGGCGTAGGTAAAACAACTTCAGCTGTAAATATAGCGGCCTCTCTTGCTGCAGCCGGCAAGAACGTGCTCCTTGTTGATGCTGACCCACAGGGTAACACAACAAGCGGCCTTGGACTGGACAAAGATAATCTGACCGGCAGCCTTTACGATCTCTATATGAATTCTAAAACAATGGATGAAGTTATAGTCGGGACTGGACTGGAGCATCTAAAAATCATTTCATCCAACATTGAACTTATAGGAGCTGAACTTGAACTTGCATCAAAGGAGGGTCGTGAAACCATTCTCAAAAAAGCTCTTGACCAGGTCAGGCATGAGTATGATTATATATTTATAGATTGCCCCCCTTCACTCAGTCTCCTCACACTCAATGCCCTCGTCGCTGCTGACAGTTTACTGATTCCCATGCAGTGTGAGTATTATGCACTTGAGGGAATCAGCATGCTTCTCAGGACGTACGAACTAATAAAAAATTCTTTTAATCCCTCACTCGAAATTGAGGGCATACTGCTCACCATGTATGACGGAAGGAACTCCCTTGCCATCCAGGTGACTGAAGAATTAAAAAAGCACTTCGGGGACAAAGTATACAAAACTGTAATCCCGAGAAATGTTACTCTTGCCGAAGCACCGAGTCATGGCAAACCTGTTATACTATACGACATCCGCTCAAAGGGCGCCCAGAGTTACCTGGAGCTTGCAAAGGAGATTATCGAAAATGAAACCAGCATTGGGTAAAGGTCTTTCGGCACTGATACCTGAAAAGGGGAAAGCCAGTACATCTCAACATAGAGACATATTCGAACTTAATATAGATAAAATCATTCCCAACGAATATCAGCCCAGAAGAATATTTAATGATAATGCGTTGAATGATCTCGTTGCTTCCATAAAAGAAAAAGGCGTTATACAGCCTATTATCGTCAGAAAAGACTCTAACAGCTCCTATCAGCTCATTGCCGGAGAAAGGAGATGGCGTGCCTCACAGATGGCGGGGCTTACCAGTATCCCTGTAATAGTAAAAGATGTTGCTCCGGTAGAAGCGCTTGAACTTGCGCTGATAGAAAATATTCAGCGAGAAGACCTGAATCCGCTGGAAACTGCAGAAGCGTTTCAGAGACTTCTCAGTGACTTTAGCCTCACCCATGAAGACCTTTCAAAAAAGGTCGGCAAAGACCGCGCAACTGTAACCAATTATCTCAGAATTCTGAAACTTACTTCTGACGTCAAACAATGGCTGGCAGAAGGGTCGTTAACAATAGGACACGCAAAGGCGCTTCTGCAGGTGGAAAACTCCCGCAACCAGGTCCTGATCGCCCGGAAAGTAATTAATAAAGGTCTGAGCGTTAGAGAAACTGAAGCACTATGCAGACAGGAAACATCCTCTTCATCTTCACAGCCAAAACCTAAAGCCGCCAAAGATCCTCAAATAGCCTCTCTTGAGGAAAAGCTGATGCACAGCCTGGGAACAAAGGTCAATTTAAAGCACAGATCAAACAAAAAGGGCGGACGTATTGAGATTGAGTACTACTCACTTGATGAGCTGGACAGGCTGCTTGATACATTAATCGATTAATTTCACTCCGTACCGTCTGCTGCTGAAAACTGAACATGCTCATATTGAGTAACCATGTTTCGGCCCGCACGCTTTGATTGATACAACGCATCGTCGGCATTCATAATAATTTCATCTATTGTCTGCCCGTCCGTTCTGAATTGCGCAACCCCTCCGCTTACGGATACCATACCCTTGGGCTGCATTCCCCTGTGATTGAATGGATGCTGTTCAATGGCTTTTCTAATGCTCTCTGCATATTGCATCGCATGCTTCTTGTCAGTGTTTTGAAGCAGTACAATAAACTCCTCTCCTCCATACCTCGCCACAGTATTTACAGACCGCGTATTTTCTTTTAAAAGCTTGCCCATTTCCTTCAGAAGTTTGTCTCCTGCCATGTGTCCGTTTCTATCATTGTAATTCTTGAAATGATCAATATCAAACAGGAAAATAGAAAATGAAAAATCATAATTCGACGCCTTCTGCATCGCTTCATGGGCGCGTTCAAAAAAGTAGCGTTTATTAAACAACCCAGTAAGAGAATCCTTCATGGCCTCTTCTTTTGCAGTATCAAGATATTCACAATTTTTAAAAGCAACTGCTGCAAGGTCCGCTACCATTGCAAAAAACCTCTTATCATCTTCCGTTTTCATTTTTGTCTCGCCGATGCCCACAACCCCCAGAAGCTCTCCCTGAAAAAGTATGGGAGTTGCCATTTCAATTACATTGTCATCCCTGGACAAACCACTCTCTCCCAGCTGTTTCTTTGTTAACATTAATTTTGTTTCTGCAGCGCCTCCGATAACGCCTTCGCCTATTTTAAATGTTATGCTTTGTCCTCTGTTCGTGCCATAAGCTGCCGCAAGTTTTAGACAGTTAGTGCTCTGATCATACATATAAATTTCAACCTGGTTCGTATGAATCAACTCTTTGACCAGCCGGATAATGGAGGTTATGAGGTCATCAAAGGATAGATGAGTATTAACATTTTTGACAGCCTCAGGAATCTTTACAAAATAATTCAAATATCTCCTCAGTTTCTCTTTCAACTTTTCATTTTCTCTTTTGAATTTATTCTCTCTGGATTGAGTCAGAGTCAACCTTCTATAAAGCTCCTCCTCAATTTTCTTACGCTTTACTCTGCCCCAGTATATTCCAACTGCCACTCCTAAAACAAAAACAACAAGAATAGCAGACGAATACAGGATTACATATGTCTGCAATGACATTGAAGTTATTGACATGGAATATACTCCGGAAAGATAATCATAATAATGCCCCCTTTATATAGTATTGCTTTTTCCTGTCTATCATTTCAAGCTTTTGTTATATATTGCAATATAAACTGCAAGGCATCAGGTTCTCCATCATTGAAGAAGTGGGCGGCATTGGGATTCGAAAGGCACAGTCATTTAACGATCAGTCCGTAAAGTTAAAAAATTGAAGCCATCCTGTCGTAGGACTTGCTAAGTCTTTTGGAAGTTACGAGGAATATATGCTTTAATAGTTTTAATCCGACAATGGGGTGATCGATTATCATCTTTTCAAAATTCATACTGGACAGTATCAGGAGGTCAACCGGCTCGAGTATCTTTGCGGTAACGGACCTGACCTGTTCTGTCAGCAGACAAAGCTCTCCGACTACAGTGCCCTTGTCAAATGTGCCGACCATCATATATTTGCCTTCAAACTCAGTCCGTTTTTTAATGCCCATCTTTCCTGAAACAATAAAAGCAGCATAATTATCAGTATCCCCTTCAATCCATAAATTGTCACCTGCCTCTACCTGCCGGTTTTCACAATAATTGAGGAATGATTTAATCTCATCATCATCCAGGTTGCTGAAAAACTTAAAATTAGCCTTTAGTTTCTCACGAAGTTTTTCATTTTCAACAGTTGTGTGCATAAAGTCATTATACCGTAGTTTTCAAGAACAGGCTAGTTCATAATTGATACGTGATTGGTAGTGTACAAAGATTGTTTAAATACCGGGGTTACCGGCTCATTTGCAAATGTGCTGATGCAGGGTCAGGATTTTTCTCCTGAAAACTCTTACTGATAATCTTACTGGCAATATCATAAAAACAGGCGCCAGCAAGGCTGTCAGCAGACTTTGAGAGGTAGCTCGTCATATTATTGATAGATGATTCAAGTATCCGGTCATGGTCAACATACCCCAGGTAGTCCGGAGTCAATCCAAGGTAGTTATTTGCTACATCTTTAACAATATTACCAACATTTTTTTCACTCTCTGTCCGGACCATATTTACAATAAGATTAATATTTAATTGTTCCAGACAGTTGTCAAGCTTTCTCTGGGCCTCAAGGTCAAGCACGGTGAATGCTTCTTTGAGTTTTGCAATGGAGTCTATATTCCCGTCTTCCTCCTGCTGAACAAGTTCATTAATTAGCGCCATACTCATTCCGTCTTTACTGAATGTCCTTATTATCAGACGATACAGGCTGGATTTAATGAAACCGTAGGCGTTCTGAATAGAAGTAATTTGCGGAGTAAATATAACAAGTTTATTAGGAGCATACAGAAAAAAGTCCATTGCCGTATAAGACGTGCCTGCGCCCAGGTCGAGTAAAATCATGTCCGCATCAAGTTTTTTCAGGTTATTAAAGATACGTTCTTTCTGCGTGTGTTTCGGATTGGCAAGTCCAAGTATATCATCGGCCCCGCAGATTAGCCGCAGGTTCTTAATCGGTGTAAGCATAACAACATCTTCAATATTTTCAACACGTCTTTGCATGAAGTCGGCCAGAGTGTAAATGGGATACCTTATTCCAGCAAGAGTATGCAGGTTGCTTCCGCCCAGGTCCGCATCCACCAGAATGACTTTCTTACCTTTACGGGCAAGCATGGAGCCCAGCATAATGGACACAACGCTCTTTCCGACACCGCCCTTGCCTCCTCCTACAGCCCAGAATTTCTGTTTCAGAGTATCTTCCACTTCAGCCCCTATTTTTGCGGCACATAGTTTTCCCAGAGGTTCCACAACATTTTCTGATCTTTATTTTTAAGATGTATGAATGTTTCAATCTGCTCAAGCTGCCAGTCCTCTATATCTACAAACTCGATTCCCATTAAAAGAGAAAATCCTTTTTTTGACTCTCTTCTAATCCAATGGATCATTGCCCTGAGATAAATTGGTTCCTTTTCAGGAATACTAACAGCGAGTTTCAGCCTTGATCCCTGCATAGTATTTACATCTACACGACCATATCTGTCCTCAAACTGCACACAGGAGCCTCCAATTGAGATATTAAAAACAACTCCGGTAAAAGACACTGAGGCCATGGACTTTTTAAATAAATCAAATTTAACAGGATAGGCAAACTCATATCGTGAATGCCTTCTTTTTTCCGTTAATTCCTGGGTCATGATACTCTATATATACGGGTAAAATCAGGAAAACTTTAATCATCGGCGTAATCATTATATAATCCACAGGCATTACAAAGGCGTTTTCTATCCGATAGGGGGAAAGGGCATAATTGACTGTTTTTGCTTGTTTTCTATATACTTTTTCATATGCTTAAGATAGCGGTAATTGACGGTCAGGGAGGCGGCATAGGCAGTCTCATTGTGAAAAGACTCCGAAAGGAGTTTGGAGACTCTCTTGAAATCACATCCCTTGGTACAAATTCAGTTGCAACAACTTCAATGATGAAGGCCGGGGCTGATAAAGGAGCCAGCGGTGAAAATGCAATTGTGTGGAACTCCGGGAAAGTCGAAATAATTACGGGCCCAATAAGCATTATGCTGCCCAATGCCATGCTGGGCGAACTAACTGCAGCTATGGCCACAGCAATATCATCAAGTTCCGCAAAGAAAATATTGCTGCCTCTCAACCAGGAGCAGGTTGATATAGTAGGAATTACAAAAGAACCTCTGCCGCACCTTATAGAGGCGCTTATTCAACATATAAAGGAGACAATAAAAAATGTGTGAAGCAAATGCATATATTGAAAAAGATGGTGAAGAAGAACTTTATCTGGAAAATGTAGATATCCTTAAGCCGGAAGAAGGCAAAATCTATATGAGAAACCTCTTTGGCGAGCAAAAGTTTTTTGAAGGCTCAATTAAAGAAATCTCCCTTATCAAACACAAGATCATCCTCAAGAAGGACTGAAAGTAAGGGTATAGGGTTCAGGGGTTAGGGTTTAGTAAAACTAACTGACGGTCACTCCTACACCCTGAGCCCTATACTCTGCATCCTGTTTTTATGAAATTCATGCGAATCATCACAAATGGGCCTGAGAACGCCTTTTTTAATATGGCCCTTGATGAGTCTATATCAGAGGCTGTACGAAAAAAAGAAAGCCCGCCTACCCTAAGGCTCTATCAGTGGGAAAGACCCTCTGTAAGCATAGGCTATTTTCAAAAAATATCAGACATCAATACTGCCTATTGCAAAGAGAATAATTACCCGGTTGTAAGGAGGCTTACCGGCGGCAGAGCGATCCTACATAACATGGAACTCACCTACAGTTTGTCTTCATTGCATAATTCATATCCATTTAATG
>PIVU01000307.1 GCA_003354025.1 Nitrospirota bacterium | reverse complement strand
CGTTAATAACAAATTCAGCGCTGCCGATTGGCCGTTTTACAACGACTTCATCGCCCTCAGACTGCCTTAAAAGGGCCTTGGCCATTGGTGAATCAATGCTGATAAAATTTTTCCCAGGGTCTATCTCATCAGGGCCGACTATGCGATACTCATATACATTACCGTCAATATCCTCAAGCTCAACCCAGGCGCCGAAAAAAACCTTCGTGGGATCCGCAGGAGCTCTGTCCACCACAGACACCTCATTTAGCCTTTTTTGCAGAAAACGCATACGTGAATCTATTTCCCGCAGCTGTTTTTTACCGTAAATATACTCAGCATTTTCAGAGCGGTCCCCCATTGCTGCAGCCTCAGAAACGGCCTGTGTGACCTGAGGGCGTTTCGTTTTCCAGAGATATGTAAGCTCCCTGCTCAATCGTCTGTGCCCGTCAGGCGTTATATAGGGTGAAATCTTTCTTGTGCGGGATGTTGTTTTTTTCATTTAATACGTATTATCCGGCTCTTCTTTTAAAGCAATCGGGGGCATGCATATGGGCCTCCCCTGCAATAATAAAGTCATTATCCTCCAGAACGTTTTGCGTTATAACCCAAACGGCCCAGAACTTCAATTATTTGACTGCAATGATCACCCTGAATTTCAAGATTGCTATCCGTTAGCGTGCCGCCTGTGCCGAGATTTGTTTTTAGCTGCCTGAGAAGCCCTTCTTTTTTCTTCCCGGGCATCTGGAGACCGTCAATAACCGATACAGACTTACCTCCCCGCCCCTTTCGTTCAAGCCGAACCGTCAAACTTACAGGCGTTGATGAATTATTGTTTTCCGCAGTCGCATTTATGGACTTTCCAGCTTTTACTCCTCTTTTTCTCACGGGCACAGCCTGGTCGGTAGAATACACTAAATTTGAGTTATCATCCGGCATGCTTTCATTGTAGCACAGGAGAAAATTATTCGATTTGACATGCTCTCTGAGAAGCATTCCGCCTGTTAATATTCATAATTCTAATTATTTACTGATTTTGCAGATAATTTTCTCACTGATAAGGTAATATATGCACACAAAAATCTCATTCAGTAAAATATCATGAAGCAGAGGTGAAAAATGATCAAGAGTTATTCAGTAGGTGACGATGTTGATGCATGGTGCACTAAATGCAAATTGGAACTGGGACATACCATTGTCGCAATGGTTGAGAATCTCCCCAAGAAAGTAGAATGCAATACATGCCACGGAAAGCATAACTACAAACTCAGGCCTGCAACCCGTACAACAGCTAAAAAAACAACCCGTAAAAGAATTACCCCTGAGGGAACATATAACGAACACCTTGCGCGCCTGACAGGAGGGGCCTCTTTCAATACGAAGAGTTACAGTATTAACTCAGATTTCGCAAAGGATGATATTATCGAACATAGTAAATTCGGTACAGGAATTGTCCTTTCAATTATTCAGCCTAAGAAAATAGAAGTCATCTTTAAGGAAGGGCCAAAACTTCTGGCTCAGAATTTATAGATTACCCTGCGATCATCAGTTAGATAGTACGGAAGAGTTTCAGCAGTAACATATTCAATGATTAAACTGTTTCTAATTTAATCATTGAATATGTTTTCTTTGTATCTCCGGTTATAATTTGTACTGTTTTATATTTCTTTTTATGCCGCAACCTGGACAGTGTTCTCTGTGAACACAAAGTATACTTCCACATTTAGAGCACGCCCACCTGGTCTTTTCGTTTTTAATATAATTTCTAATACCATCATCTTTTATACTGCACAAATTTTCTATCATACTCATACCATATTTTGTGCGGTATCTTTTGTCCAGCTGTTTTAATCGAGTACATGGAAAGGTGTTGCATTGAAAACAGTATTTGTAGTTATTGTCTAATCTTTTTCTGCAATTCTTTATGATACAACTGGAACAATATTGAGGCTGATTCTGCTTATCATTATTGCACCCGCCGCATGTTGAGGGTGATCTGAATTGTTTAAGACAAATAGAACAATTCATCCCGCAGGGGGCTATCATGTTCATTTTAAATTGTTGGGTAGCTTATTCAATTTCTTTCTTCTTCAACCGATCCAAATACTCTTCCCATTCAATAGGCAAAGAATGCTTCTTTTGATTATTACATTCCTTACACGCAGGCACTACATTACTCTTAACTGATTTTCCGCCCCGTACAACTGGCACAATATGGTCCATAGTAAGTTCACCGGGGAGAAACTCTTTTTCACAGTAGTAGCATTTCCCTTCAGCGCACTTCCTCTTCCACCACTGTGTCTTCCTGAGGTCGCGGGCCTTTTGTTTCTCCTTTTTGAGTTCTCTATCAGTAACTGTTGAAATAAAATAATCCATACTATGACCCGGCTGCTTCTCTACTTTATAACGCCTCTCTTTTTCAATTCCCAGAAGCATTTGGCACAGGCCGTAATATCAACAGAGGCATTATGCGCTTCTTCAAAGTCTACATCAAATAGCTTCACATGAAGCTCGGATAGTTTCGGCCATTTATATCCGTACTTGCCGGGGAGTTTGCAATAGTCTGTTGCAGCTTTCATAGTACACAGTCTTTCAGTATCGAAAAGAGTGTTCTTGATCCCTTCCCTAATAAATTCTGCACCAATAATCTTTTCATCAAAATTCATATTATGCGCTACCAGGACCTGCGATTCATCGATCAATGACGTGAACTCCTCAAGCACACCCTTTAGATCAACGCCTTCATCATTGGCCCGATCAGTTGTAATTCCATGGACCCGTGATGCGTCCTCAGGGATAATAAACCCGTCAGGTTTTATGATGTAGTCCTTTTCAGATAACATCGTTCCCTCATCATCATAATGCTGCCAGGCAATCTGCACAAGCCGCGGCCAGTTATTAGTGTCAGATACTGGGGCATTCCATTTCTTGGGCAGTCCGGTGGTTTCAGTGTCAAAAAAAAGGTACATAGTCTGGATATCCTCTCAATATATTATTTTTGATTTCTTTAAG
>PIVU01000581.1 GCA_003354025.1 Nitrospirota bacterium | reverse complement strand
CTCTGATATTGGACTACTGCTTTCCAGTGCTCCTCATTGGTGCTGGAAAAATGATGTGTGCCATTGTTTTTCGCAACAAAAAACAGGTATTTTTCTGCTGCAGGATACAGTGCAGCTCTTATAGACTTCTCACCGGGAGATGCTATAGGTCCGGGAGGCAGCCCTTTAATCTTGTAAGTATTATACGGTGTTTTTCTTCTTAAATCTTTATACAGTATCCTCTTTCGTTTTGTTTTTACCCCATACATAACCGTCGGGTCCGCCTGGAGCCTCATGTTCTTTTTAAGGCGGTTATGGAATACCGCAGATATGAGAGGCCGTTCATTGTCAAACACAGCCTCCTTCTCGATAATTGAAGCAAGTGTGAGCACTTCGTTTTCAGTCATTCTTAGCTCAGCAAGTCTTGCATGCAGAAGCTCATCAAATATCCCCCTGAGCCTCTGTACCATTACCTTGAGGATAATCTTCGGATCCATGCCTTTCGGAAACTTATATGTGTCCGGGAAAATATAGCCTTCCATGCTCGGTGAATTGATCCTAAGCAGGTCGAGGAATTCTCTTTCATACACAAGCTCCCAGGCTTTCTCATCCATAAGGCCGATAGTCAGAATTTCTCTTTTTATCTCATCCAGAGAAGAGCCCTCGGGAATTGTAATACTATATTGAATAGTCCGCCCCTGAATCAGGTCATTATAAATCTGCATTGGGCTCATGGACGCACTCAG
>PIVU01000580.1 GCA_003354025.1 Nitrospirota bacterium | reverse complement strand
AACGAGGAGGGTCTTTTCCTGTGGATTGTAGTAAGGATTATTGAGGAAGTTTTTTGACAGGAAATCCGATACACCCATTGCCTTTAATTTTCCCCTGTTTATTTTTTCAAGCTCTGCCGGTGCTTTATCGCGAACTATCTGCTTCATTTTGTGTGCAGTGCCCGTTGCCTTCAGAACCTTGCCCGCCGGTTTCTTAATTGCTCCGAATGCAATGTTTGTAGTCAGTCCACCGGCAACGCCGGCACGGGCTATTTCTCCCAATCTCTTTTGGACCGGTTCAAAGTCAGTATAAGGATCTACTTTGAATTCATAAGCAAATTTACGTTTGGTACCGGCATACCCCATAGCTGTTTTAAGCGCGCTTTCCTGGTGAGGATCGCTACTGGTAATTGAACGGCCTACATCACTAAACCAGCGTCCTATCCCGGTTGCAACACCTTTAACCGTATCAACAGGTTCCGTTACAAGTCCTTTAACAGTTCCGAGTGGAGCCATAACACCTTTCTTAAGAGCTTCCTTGAAGACCTTGCTACCCTTAAGCTTCTCCATATGCTGAATCGCACTCAACTCATTAATGCGTATCATCAACAAAGCAGTGCTTTCCACTTTTATTGGTCCATAATCGGTAGAAAGCTTATACGTATTAATAAAGCCGTCATTATGAACTGTTTGTTCAATCCGATAATTGGAACCTGCCAGCAAATCCTTTGGAAGCACATCTGAGGCCT
>PIVU01000092.1 GCA_003354025.1 Nitrospirota bacterium | reverse complement strand
CGTTCCCTTTCGAAACTACGTCAGCCAGATACAAAACCCTGTGCAAACGGTTTTCGGATAAATAATAAACAATACTTCGTACTTTTAGTTCCAAACCCTCGTTCACTAGGGGTTGAGCGTGTCTGGCCGCCACTCACGAGGTCAAAATAGTTTTTGATTGAGATTTAGATTACTGTTTCGTTGTGTCTGTGCGCTGTTTATTGGATACTACTGTACTACACATTTTAATCTTCAGCGTACCGCTTTGATTTCTGAATTCAATACATGTCTATCTCAATGATAATTTATCACATCTATAACCATTAATAATTATATAAAAGAATGCGCTTTTTATTTTTCGATTGTGGGGATTGATGTACGTGTAAGCTGTACAAAGTTGTTTCAAATCATGAGATTTTTCATCATACCAACATGTACGGGTACAATAATAAGAACACACTACGCAACATACTTCAATCAAACCATATAAATATTAACATTAAATAAATGTTGACAATTTCAATTTGTATGTTGTTGCAATTGATGTTGTTGCAATTGATGATGTTGCAATTGATCTTTTCATGTTACGTTTTTGCGTAAATAAAATAGGTAGGTAGTGCGTGTAAGCGGTAAATACAGTAGGCTTCATGATGGTGGTGCCATACCGTAGAAGGTCCGTTAAAATGACTAAATAACGTCTTAGAAGGGGTTCGACACAGTTGCGAACTCATAATTACTAAAATATGACTTTTTATTTTTACAATTATTTTTTTTTTTCTCCAAGAAAAAAGGTATTCACCGTGAATACCCTTTTATTTCACCATGAAAAAAAAAATTACACAAAGCCTTTTTATTGCCACTATAACAAAACATATTCAATTTAGTGCATATAAACTATGTTTGAGAAAAACAAAATGCATACAGCTTATTTTATTGCTATTAGAAATTAAAACCAATTGACACTGCACTTTACCGTAATCCAAACTGAACGAAAATTAACAGGGGTACAAAAATTCATTCAACACCCACAGCGTCAGTTCTGCTTCAACACATGCGAACTTCAAAGAACACACAAAATTCCGAAGCGCATGCCATACGCATGCTATCCAATACTAAATCTCATATAATTAGCCAAAAATTCTCTCACCAAAGTTGGAGCAGCATATGTAATATTCACTTACTATAATTAAAAAAATATCAAAGCGTCACTTCACCAACTTCAAGCCGAACATACGAACTTCAAGCCGAACATGTTTTTTTTCTTTTAAAAAAAAAAATCCGTTTTTTTCTTTTAGCATGCAAAGAACCATCTTCATCATACCATACACCGATACATACCCATACCATTCAATTTAATAAATCAAAAATGAGCGAAAAAGACGTTGCAAAATACGTGCTTAGTCAGCTTTTTACACAGTGTTCTACTGAGCGTGTCACCGATTGTGTTTCGAAACTAGTTCAACGGTCTATGAGCGCATCACAACAGCAAGATGGAGAACAAGTATCCTCTTCCAGCATGATCATGGACTTCATTCCTCTTTCCCAGCCGAGTCCTTACCGAACCGAACACCCACCTGCCACCGAGATGCACCTCTCTCCTTTTAGCCAAGCGCAAACGAGTATCCTTAGACGTAAAGAAGGTTCAAAACCAACAGATGAAGCACGATACGATGATGGATTCCCCGAAATATCATCCGTTCCCGTCGCTGATGTTGAAGTTCCTTCCGGTTTTTGTGATATCTCTGCGTCAGACTCCCTTGGATCCTTTAGTGTGCTTGATACCCCGAGTAAGATGCCCGATTCCAAGTGCAAAGAGTCGTCGAATGTTAACAGCACTCGTGCAGCTACATCTCCTCATTGCGAGTTATTACACACATCGCAGGGGAATGAAGCGAAGGATTCTTTGCTCGAAGCTTCGGTCCCATCTTACTCGGCGGACGTCGCCACTGCTAGATCTTCGGTTGACAGTCGAGGCAAAAGAAAAGGGCATCCCATGGCAAACAATGTTCCGAAGAAAGGCCGAGCTGTGAAAGCCCTAGTACATTCGCCTAGTCCTGCCGCTGATGCCAACATGATATCTCCTCCCAACACTCGTGCCAGTCGTGCTGTAACCACCACCAACTATAGCTACGTAAATGATTCTCAATCTGTAGATGTTTCATTGTACGATAAGCCATCGGACGATTCTACCTACATAGAAGCAATGTCTAATAACAATCGAAATCCTCTACCAAAGGTACCAGCGAGAACCTCCTTAATTGATAATCGTCGGTCTCGAAAAATCCGAAGCACCAGATCGAGACGAACCAAGAAGGCGAAAAAAAAAAAAGGGTCACCTCCTGTTGTTGCCGCCAGTCAACAGCCTGCAGATTCGCCAAGTGCTGCAGGTACAATTGACATTACTCCACCCCCTCCAAAAGCCAAAATTCCATCGAGGCACAAAGGGAAATCTGAGGCCAAGAAAAAGAAACAACAGCTTATGAAGAGGAGGAAGGCTACAAAATCGAATAATGATCCACATAATGTGAACCGAGACAGGTTTGATCACATCATGAAAGTTGCTACCTCCAAATTCCTGATGGCGCAGAAGAACACTGCCCCCAGCAGGGATAGCGATGATGATAGCGATTTGTTTTCGGGCTGCAGCGAAGATGAAGCAATGGAAGCCCCCCCGGAAAGAGTGTTCTCTTGGTCTGGGAAACAGGGACTATCCAAAATTGCATGCTCACTCAAACCTGCCGAATTAGGTAAGTTTTATTTTATTTGATTACCGTTCACCTCCCTGATTAATCACCATTATCAACAATTGACATTTTGTGTAATCACTTCTTCATCTCTAAAGTTTTGGGAAAACCTGGCTCTTTACCAATTGCTGGAGTTGAATTCAAGCACCAAGAATTCGTCGATAAGTCACTTGAAGATCTGATCTCCATCGGCAATAAAGGTTCAATTTATCAAGATCAAGCAGTCCTTATACTTCATCAAGTCGGTGGTCCCTCATGGAAAAAAACACCCTACAGACCCTCCGTTGATCCATATGAGGTAGATAGGATCATTCAAATTGATAGAAATCCTTCGGGACAGATTTATATTGCCCCCGACCTTAATACTTCATGCCATCTCGCAGCATCTAAAGATGTTTCATCGGAAATAGCCCACAGGATCAAGTTTTTCTACGGTCCATGTCCTCAGTCACCCGTGCATACTCATGTCAGCTGTGATACGAATTACAACGAATTTCTCGACGAAGGCATCTTTGTGCACAATGTTGATTCTTCTGATAACACTGGTTCTAATCGGGATGGTATACAAAAACTATTTTCAAGGGTATGCGATCATGGCATTTTTTCGAACCTGAAGTTCACCGAGAAACAGCGATCAAGTGGCGAAATTGGGGAATCTCCCGTCTTACACTTTGGTTTCTCGAAGTCGAACTGTAACCAGTATCCCGGTCTTAGAACAACTCAATTCGGTCATGTGTCAGCAGCACCAATTATGTCGGGCATTAACAAAATATCAGAAGAATGCAAGGGAGCCATTCTCAAATTAATCAATGCAGCTGAGTTAATGTGTCCCGAAGGTCACAATACCTTCCTCGTGGAAAACGAGAATGAATATCGAATACAATACCGTGTAAATTTGAACAAAAGTTTTGGGACAAACCTTGATCCACAGACTGGTGTACCCTTCGATGACGGAGAACCATTTATGACATGTGAGGGATTTACAATAATCATTCCTCTAATTCTCACGGCGCACAGAGACTTCTTGAATGATTTCATAAAAGGTGAGATTGTTATTTTCAAACTTCTTCACTTAAACTTGAAATTATCTAACTCATATTCATAATGAAACAGGAATGAACCATGTCCTTCAAATAAATTCGGCTGTGCCCCTAACCAGAGTTAACTTCCCAGATAAACATCTTTACAAGTACCTCCATAACTTATTAGACAAGAATAATGTTTGTGTCACTGACGAAGAGAGAAGCAAACTTATGGTCCCGGTCAGCATCATCTGTTATTCCCGAAAGGCTGTGGGAGAATCGGCTGACAAGCTTCTTGCAATCGACAATTATTGCAAAGACGATACATTGTTTGTGTGCTCGAAGCCAAAAAAATCTACCCCTCCGAAAGAATACGATATCTCTTTGCTGCGACAATGCCTGAAGATTGCCATTAAGGACCATCAATCCAGTCGAAACGTTATGGCCACATATGAGACGAACTCGCATATTAACCACCGTGTACAAAAGCAAATCATCACAAACTACGAAACTAAACAAAGGAATCTCGCGAAACTCTATTTTGGTCCCGAGGATCCAGGGTGCGATGAAGACACAGGAGAAATTCGAGATTATAAGTACGTCGACAAAGATTTTGATCTTGACAATGCAAACGCTCACTACCTAAGAGAGTGCCTGAATCAGAGGAAACGCAATGTCTTTGCAGATAGGAAAGACGATTATGATAAGTTTCGGGAGAAGGTTATGAAACTTGAAGACAATGATGAGGAACTTTCACAGGAACTTGTAACCGAATTTAACGATCTTGTTGAACGTTGGTATTATCGTATGAAATCGCAAAACGGGAGGAAGTATGATCCTGCTAAATATCAGACACAACGGAGCACCGACATAAAGGAGGAGTGCCATCATAATCCTCACTGTTACTACCCTTATCCAAAACTACAAACCAAAACGAATAAGGGTCTGCGGGCAACGATCAGCGACATGTTTGTCTTCTTCCATGACTTTACAGTCTTTATCTCATTGTTGAATTACGACGAATATGGAGAAAAGGGTATTTTCGGAAAGGTGGTGGAAAACTCCTTTTATAGAGGTATGCATGGGTTGCACAAAAACTTCAACCTAGGCCTGTGGTATAAATTTTGCTCATCAGATAATGAGGAAAATAGAGTAGAAAATTTTGATACTCTTCTTATCGATCCTACGGAAACCTATCAGGGTCCTAAGTTGTTAATGCCTGCCGGATGGGATAAAATGGTAAGTTCTATTAAGGTTTTAAGAAAATTTATCGTTTACTTTCAGAACAACTAACCTAATACATTACAGAGATATTACTGGCCATTCATGGTTGCATTCTTTAAATTAGCAGCAATGAAAGAACATTATGATTGTAAGAACAAAATGTCTCGTAGGCCCTATGTGAGAAAACCTTATGAATATAAAGCAAGAATCACTCGAGTACAGACTGCAGGCTTTATCGCTTATTGCACTGTCACATGTAATGGTTCCTCAGATATCGCTGAGATCATAAGGAGACTAGCAGAGTCCTATGGCATGGATGAAAGAGAATCTCCTGGGGAAAAGACGTATGGTTCAGAAAAAGATGTATTCGGTTTACTGCAAAGTGACTACGTCGAAGGGGATTTATATACGGCATTGTACAATTTCTCCAGAAGACGAATGAGCAAGGCACCTGGGAGTTGCAGGCAATCGCGACATACCTTCTCAAGCATGGGAAAATCTTTTGTTCAAGAAACATACTTATCGGATGACTGCAATGTCAGGAAATTGTTGACCTATCTTGACGAATGTTCATCCCAATGTGAAGGAAAGGGCTGCACTAACTCTTTTGCGATAGACAAAATTCTCCACCACGATCTTCAACCAAAGTTAGAAAGTCTCGATGGTATTGGTCCATTCAACGTCCATCATGTCATTCATTTATCTGCTCTCCTCGGTCTTTTGCCAATCAAGGCTCTGTGTTTTGCAACATTGTCACCTTCAACCTCCAGCAAATGTTCATCAACCTCATGTGAAAAGAGAGGTCCCGTAAAGTTCATAAAAAAAACATGCTTTGAAATTCTCGAGAAGAAACGAATTCGATCAACACTCCCAATATCGATCGTACAGGAAATATTCGAACACGTTTTTGCAGAGGTGGGGAAACTATTGGAATCACGTTATTTTCAGAAGCTCACTTTTGAAAACATTCTGTGCGAGCTCAATAGAATATTCGAGCACTACTCAAAAAAGACAAAGACAAAAGATGGCACGGAGGTAAGTGAATTCACTGTATCACGTAATCCGAATTTGACAAACGTAATTCCCTCGCTAACCGAAATGATATTCTCAAAACAGAACACTGAATATGATATAGAATCAATAATTCATGAGGTCAAGAAAATATTTGAACTACCAGAAGAGGAATTGTCCGAGAATCCAAGCCCAAGCAGTTGCGATGCTATCTATCTGGACTACACTATGTGCGAAGAGAGAAGGTTTCAACCCATGTTTCGTGTTAGGTTTGACTGGAAAATTCCACACATACAAATGTATTCACACATACTACGTAGGGACGGAACACATTCTATTGAATCTATACAAATTGCAAATTGGGTACCTGGAAATGATAGCTCAGATGTACATTGGAGAGATAAGAAGATGGATTCTACTCTCTCGATATCTGATAGAATAACTGAAAGATTTTTGCCCAGATACTGTCACGACGGAATGAAATGTTCACTTTGTATGACATCAGACAACAGTGAAAAAAAATGTAGAACAAAAAACAGCAACACAAAGTCGAAGGGTTTAGTTATTAAAACTGCAGACTCGGTATCAAGCAGGCAGTTCAAATGTTTGTATAACCAAGAGGAGAATGCTAAGCAAAAGAAAAAGGTATCATATCCTAGTCTTCCAAACAACTACCTTAAGGTAGCTGAAAAGGAGAAACAAATGCGAAACAAACCTGGTTACAAAAAACCAAACTTATGGGAAATTAACAATTATGACGAAGAGTCTCACGAATAAATTAAAACGTTCTATGTCTTTCTATGTCTTTCAATATTTATCACGGCAACCCAGCTCGCGGTTGATAACGAATTTCCAATCTTCGAACGGTTCAACTTCGATGAGGTATTCAGTTTCAGTAATCATCTCAGGATCTGAGTAGTCTTGCAGAACAAATGCTGGACTATGGATTTGAGTTACAGGAATAATATGATAGCCTTTTTCCTTGGTCCAAAATTTAGCCAACTTCGGGGAACCTCTTCTTTGCCATTCCTCAACAGCCTTAACTACCGGACCGGTATTCTCATTGTTCATTTCCACAGAATGTATCAATACATATAATTCCTTCTTGAATGAACTGTTTTCTCGAAGGTTTGCTTTCCTCAGGTCGATGAACATGCAAATTTTTGCAACAGCGTTATATGACGATTGGGGTAAGGTCACATTTCGTCGTCTCTCACCTGGTGTTGTAGCTGCAATAGCATTTTGTATCCTACCTTCCTCCCATTTGATAACTGCAAAATCATACCACTCTTGACCAGACCGGTAGGAAGGATGGGCTCTGTATATGGATCCTTCTCTTGACAAACATGTAAAACCATGAATTGTGTTATCAAGAATTTCTCTTGGTTCTTGGTTTATTAAAACGTTGTAAATTACTTGAACCGAAGCGAGGGGGAATTGCCTTACATATCCAACATTGCTTTTTTTAGGCTTCACACGAATCGTATCTTCTTCGAGGCATATTGTAAATTTGGACGATTGTGAATTGATACCAGTGCCTTCGGACATAAGAGGGATATCATCAAAACAACCGTCTTCAGAATCGTCATCTGAGTCAAGGTCGGAACCATCACTGTCCATCACACCCTCACCAACATTTTCAGTATTACTTTCCCGATGAACTGCACTACTTCCATATGGTTTCAAACTCGAATGATCAAGAGCCCTCCTTAAAATATTATCATCTGCGTAATTGTTGCATAGCTGAATATCGATCAATTCACTTCGTCCCTGAGTTTTTCGAGCTGGTTTCTTTGCTATTTTAACAAAATTACCTTCTGAACTTCCACCATCAAAATTCTTCGAGCTCCCCAAATCCAGGATATGTATTGGAACGTGAATCAGGTAATGAAATTTTGGAAAGATGCTCTTATCTTCCCCAGGAAATATCAAATTATCCACCTCCTGAAACTTTTGTAGGTAGCGTTGGACAGGTTGACATGCCATTGGCATCTCATCCTGCGCAGAAGCCTCCAGGAATTTCCTTGGAAATTTATCTTGATATAAAAACTCGTATATTGTAAGAGAGTCATGTAGCAACGACGAACACAGATTCAGGTCCGCAAGTGGTTTCTTATGCACTGTAACAAATAGGCCATGACAGGATGAGGTCAGGGAGTATAAGTAAAGAGCGAATACTCTTGCGTACTTCTGGTTAGCATCGTACTTTATCTTTCCCTTTTGCAACCTGAATGCAAATTTAGATATCTTGGGATAATTTCGCGAGCTCTGCTTTGTGATTTTACTTATCAACCGTGGCATGCTAATTTCAAGTTGTAATTTTCCGACAGTATCTTCACTCTTCCCCAATAAACCTAAGAAAAGATCGACAACAATGTCTGGAAATTTCTCCTTAAACGTATGCATCAGGCATACACCACATGCAGAATTGAGGCCATTCTTGTTCGCACCAAAATCAGCACCGAGAAATGCATTGCGTACCCCTGGATAGAAATACATGTCCTCTAAGAATTTTTCAGCTTCAGTTCGTTCCTCATCTGTGAATCGATTCGTTGTATCGTATGTCTTCTCCATCATTAGGTTTATTGTATCAAAATTGTGAAAGGTGCATGTTGCGGTTGGATCCATGCAATGCTCACGTTTCAAGTCACATGAATGTGTCATTCTTCGACCTTGATGACTTTTTTTACGAATGCACAGTTTATCGAACCCCTCGATATCTCCAAGAATGTTGAACACAACGAATTTTAGATTGCAATCTTTTCCACCAATGTTCCATTTGAGACCATCTTTCAACGAAGTGACATTGATGATATCACCAAGAATCTCACGTAGAACATAATGATAATCGATGGACTTGTGATTTGCAACATCCTTCCTACGATGATTGAAAAGAGGAATCAGCTTATCAATGAGACCGGGAATAAAACCAACATGTCTCCATGCTTCTGGTGATTGGCGAACATGGCGTTTGAAGATCCCAAGGGTGAACGAAACAGGTTCAAAACAGTTGCCCTTATCGTGAGTTTTGTCAATGAAGAAAATGATTACAACCAGAACATCACCGTCTTTTGTGCATTTCATTTCTTGTGAAAGAATATAAAAGTTCGATGTTTCGATATCACCTAAGAATTTCTCCTTTTTAAACTTCTTGTGTGGATCGTCACCAAAAACTAAATTCTCTGGCCGCATCAATGTATCATCAGATAAAAGTGAATGAACTTGAGCCATGAAATTGAAACGTACAACACTCAGAATATGCTCTGATGGCAAACTCAATTGTTGAACATAGGGTCTCGAATTCGCAAGACCGTGTCTTACTGCCATTCTTTGTATGAGCTCCTTATATCCAAGAGTTGACATTCCTATGCAATGTTCGTCGTTTACCAGTTTCATCGCCCATTGCTGAATTGACTTGTACAAATATTTTGGAGCGTTGGTATCTTGTAATATTCCAGCAAGTTCCAACCAAAACATTTCCCTAGGAGAATAAACAATGTCAACGTTTGCAGGTGCCTTATCTCTCATTTGCAAGAGTGCATCATTTGGTAGGACAGCGGGGGTAGTATTATTCCCATGCTCATCCTCAGAACTATCAACCTCGTTCCTGTTCAAATTGTTATTGGGTGAGGACGGTGTGTCTTGGGTCTGGATGAACTCGTGGTCATGTTGTTCATTGTCCACGTCACTTCCTTCATCATAAAAATGAGCATCAAAAACACCGTTTTCGAACATTGGAGATGATGAGGCGTTATGACGCATGTTATTCGGTGAATGTGAGGAATCAGGTTTTTCGACATCAGAACCTCGAGGACCGTAAAAATTCATTAACGCATGCCTATCAACAACATTTTTAAAATTGTGCTGCTGCAAACCATCAGATTGTAATGTTTTGGACCCTTGGTTTAAAAAAGATGGCATTGAATGAGCAACTGTCTGAGTTCTTTTCTTAAACTTCCGATTAGAAAATTTTTCAGTTTGGGAAGTGGCACCCATGATTGCGTACGTGTATGAAGGTTTGGGAGGAAGAGTACCTGGGTCTCTCAAGCTCGTTTCAACAGTGAGTTTCAGTTTTTTCCTTTTCTTGGATTTTGTAGGTCGTACTACATTATCATTGGCGATTGTAAACGATTGAGTTGCCGTATTGTTTGTGGGTTTACATATTATGTCATCGGAAGGAAAGAGGGAATGGAGTGAATCCAAGTTTGATTTACAATCTCCTGCATCATGTGTATCGCCAAACGTGCACATCTGAAAATGTGCAACGAACACATCTTGTCTAATGCTTGATTTACAATTTGGGCATGGGTAAAACACATTTTTTTTAGGTGGCATGGTAGGAAAATGATTATGAATATATCGATCCTGTTTGAAAAAAATGGTAACGATCAAAAATATGAGCCGACCAATGTCGGAAATAACGGTGGAAATTGAAAAAACCGGGTAACGACAAGTTTTGAGGAGAGAGGGGCATGGTGTGGAGGCGTATGTTAGAATTCACGAATGAATTTTTGTTCCAAGATGGGGGAGGGCGGGAGATTCTGACCTCAAATGGAAAAAAATAATAAAGAAGATTACGTAACCATAATAACAAATACGAGAAACAAAGGATGAGTTCAGGAAGTGGAACGGATTCTGAATCAAGTGATGATGATTCAGACAATGGAACAACCAATGTCGCAATTGAGCGAAGTTATAGTGAGAATTTAGATAAGACTTTGACCACTAAGGAGAAGTTTAAAATCATGAACGAAGAAATAATGAAACTGAATCATCAACTAACATATATGCAAATGCTAATCTCACTAAAGGCTGAAGGAACTACCAAAAAGGGACGTGTTGCGCATCGTGTGGGTTGTAATCGCTCAATCATGACAAGTATCCGAGATGTGATGGCTGATGTCATTTTCCCACACTGTAAATTTATAGGGAAAATGGACTTGCAAACAACAGCGGACGGGTCGATCGCGGATGTTCTCATGAGGAACCTAAGTGTGGGTATTCACCTGAAGAAAAATAAAATGGAAATGATAAAGTTTAGGTTAGAATGGTGGGGTAGAAATTGTGAATTAGTTGAAAAATGTTTAGTTGATCACAAAACAAAGACTACACAAAATTTGAAGAAAAGGTACCTGAGTGGTAAGACGAAAATTTTGTTACTTTTTAATTTGAATTGATCGATGTAGGCTCAAAATGCGAAAAACACAATTTGTTATAGAACTGTTTAGAAGAACAAATGATAGAGGTACCGAGTGGGCGAATGAATTCATAGACATAATGTCAGATCCTAGCGAGTTCGATGCGGAACTTATGTTCGATGTTTTGAATGATAAAAAAAAGTATGCATCATTCGTTACATTCTGTGCTAGTTGTATTGTCGGAAGTCAGAAGTACAAAAGTTCTCTGTTGAAGAGCAAGGAAGACCCTGCAAGTAGTTGTGCAGTATGGTTCACTCCAGATGATGAAGCCATGAGTTGGCTAATTTTAGAAAACAGTGTGGCAAAGTGGAATGAGGAATACAAGCTAAAAAAATCAAAAATGGAGACAGAAACACAGAACTATCTAGGTTTCCAGGCCGTCAAATTGTTGAAAAAGGAAAAGGGGAATTTGCCTGCGAGTAAATACACCGAGAAAAGATTGACAGAAGATACTAAAAAATTAAGTGGGTGGGATCATTTGGGAGTGGGGCGATTCAAATGTTTGAAAATGGAGGTAATTAAATTTCGGTATGACCATGAACAAAGAGCTAAACACTTAGTTCCGGTATTGAATAAAAATGGAGAAAAAAAGATTTCCAAAAAATATGAGGAATATGCCAAGGAGGCAACTGAAATGATGAGGAAAAAAATTGAGATGGAATCACCTGATCCAAAAAAAAGGACAAGTGAGATGATGTGCAAGAGCGAGCAAGAGCGGAAAAAAGTATTAGATGCATTGTACAACGATACTGCATTGAGTATATTTAGCAACGTTAGTGGTAATATGGTAGCATTATAATGATAATATATGGGTTTTTACGTACAATTAGTGGATTTGTAACATCATGGCCTATGTGTGATCAGCGGTACATCATCAAAGAGAAAAGTGCAGGGTAGTCTGTTGGGAAGTGTGAAGTGTCATGGTATTACCTGCATGTTATGACATATGTAGACTGTATCGTACAATTTCACGTGTCTTGACTGTAAACCCATCTTAACAGTAATTTTATGTGGTCGACCGCCATGAAGTTCATAGCAAATGTGGTAATGCGTTGAAGTGTATTTTTATAATGCATTTAGTGCAAATGCATGTAGTTAATGAAATTTTGTTAATGTTGAAAAAAAAATTTCGTTGGGAAAAAGGGTATTCACGGTGAATAGCAAATTTCACTTTTTGAATACTGAGTAATTTTGGTATGGAGTTGTGCATATATATATTTCCGGGTATTCGCGGTGAAATTTTTTTTTCCCATACCGTCACCTCCCTTCTAAGACGTATTGACACTGGTGCACGGTATAGCGTAATCAAGCCCGAATACGCACACCACGGCAAGATCCATCGTGATGGATTGATGACCTTTCGAACTCAGAGCGGAACTTTCACTTCCAA
>PIVU01000579.1 GCA_003354025.1 Nitrospirota bacterium | reverse complement strand
GCAGTACCTTTAGACGATTGAATGTCAAGACTCTCCTGTAGATGTATCTATTAAATCTCCTTTCAAGTCCAAGATGATTATTCCAGACTGGCAATACTACCGTGTTTCGGTCCTTGCATATTGCAGGACAATCATACTTTATCGGCCATGTCGGGAACTCCCGACCTAAGTGACATAATGTGCAGCAGATGATTCCTTAAAGGATCACAACTGAATGGCGGTCATCTCAGGCCGGGATTCACCGGACTTTATATTTATTTATATAAAAGTATTGCTATTAAGCTGCCTCTCTGTACTGGGTCTCACAACTGAAGAATCTCTGTTGATTGAAAGCTTCTCCTGATTTATACCAGCCATAGAATTTCTTCAGAAATTGTCTGGCAACACAAGTCATAATCTTGTTACCTGGCATTTTATCGATCTCTTTTTTGCCGTGATAATACGGCCCATACATCGAGTTTTTACGAACTAGAGGGAATATAATTCGCTGTAACACTTTTCGTAGCAGGGACCGTCCTTTTTTGGTTATCTTGTTTTGCCCTCTGAACTTACCGCTTTGTCTCATTCGTATATTTAGCCCTGCATACCGCACCAGCATCCGTGAGTTTGCAAAATCATCAAGCGGCCCAGTTTCTCCGAGTAACCGGGCAATATGTTTGTCATTAATAACTCATTTTGTTGCCTCCGGTATCATCGGATCTTTCTTGCGAAGACGGTTCAGGATTTCTACC
>PIVU01000578.1 GCA_003354025.1 Nitrospirota bacterium | reverse complement strand
AAGCATTTTTGGCAGACAAGGCAGATTCTTTTGGTGAGATCAAATACAAAACGGTTAATATTTACAGCCTCTCACTTAAGTCCTGGAATGGGATTGTACAAAGATTAGACAAGTGTATTTCAGCAGGCAAAGTAAATGACTATTACGAAACCGTATTTGCGGAAATGATCGCTGATGGCAACCTCTCTTTTGAAAGTGTCTCATTTGACAGCAAGCCTTGGTATGAAATAGACACTCTTGCAGACCTGGCAATAGCTGATAAATTATTTTCATCAGATGATCACAGCCCCAGGAAAGAACTTCCCATTTTAAAACCAGCGCTTCTTGACATGCCGACAATCAAAGCCGTAACGTCGCCACTAAAAGCAACGGGAGTCTTAAGTGTCTCAAAATAATTACAAGACTCAATCTGAAAAATACGAATTTATCTCCAGGCAACATGGCGGTTACTATCGGCATGATTTTATAGACCACGCCTATCTCTATAATCTTTATTTTCCGCCGGAGCCTGTCTTCACGAACTTTAAAGACCAAATTCACGATCTTGTCCTGAATTATCCGATGGCGCAAGACGCCCTAGCCGGACTTGTCGGTAAAGTAATTGACCAACCCGTTGAAAGAATTGTTGTGGGAAACGGGGCGTCAGAGTTAATCAAAATAGTGTCCGGTCATATAGCGGGCAAGTTAATTGTTCCCGTGCCCTCTTTTAATGAATACGCCAACGCCGCTCATC
>PIVU01000091.1 GCA_003354025.1 Nitrospirota bacterium | reverse complement strand
CCATGACATCTCAGGTTGCACGCTCCCCTGTGTGCCGATGGGGTGCCGAGCATTACGTACCGGGGTTCCGAAAAGGAATTTCCACTGACAATATCGCGATTGAAGTTAATCAGATGAGCATTATTGATCGAATTCCCCTGAGTAGCACTGATCCCGTGAGGGTCATGGCAGACAAAGCACGCAGCATCAGCGCTCTCCAGATGCTTGTCGTGTTTAAAGCTATCGTCTTCCAACAGGTTGCTCTGGCTATGGCATTTAAAACACAGGGCATAATACTGAGATTCTATCCTGCGGTTGTCTATGTGATCATATCGTCTTTCCAGTATGAAATGGTTTGTTGAGCCATGAGGGCCCCGCGGACCCAACAAATCATTGTTGTTGTGGCAGTCCGTGCAGTATATAATGCTGCTTTCTGTTAATCCATTTATTAAGCTCGGCACGTCCGGGTTAGCTCCCGGGGCTTCTACAGGGTGATAAGATGGATTTGAAGGGTCAAATTCAAGCCGTGTATTTAACTGAAATATATCCCTGTTAACAGGTGCGACAGTCTTTACATTATTGTCGCCGTGGCATTTAAAGCAGATTTCGTATAAATTTCCGGCCTCTCCCAAGGACTGGCCGGAGGAGCTTATGCCTGTTACCCCCTGATTCCTGCCCGAGACTTCCGGTGCTCCTGATGGCGGATTGGAGCTGTTTGCATAGTGAGGATTGTGGCAGTCCATGCATTCGACATGTTTCTGGACGGAGCCTGTAAAGTCCTCTGTCGGACTGTGTATACTCACGTAATCCATTACAGGATGCACATACTGCTTGACGAATTGTGATTCAATATTTGTATTAGCCACATTACCGTTGTGACAGGCAAAGCAGATATCTTCTTCAAAAAAGTAATTCAGGATTCTTTCATCGCTTCCTGCCGAGTGGGGGTCGTGGCAGTTCTCACATGCGTTTTCAGCCACCGTATCAAAAGTGGTGTGAAACCAGGGGTTTGTCCCGGAGCCATTCCAGGTTGCATTGGCTGTTGAATGTGAGGTGACGTCCCATCCGCTCTTGTCATGACAGGACCTGCAGAGTTCCGAGTAACTGCGAGATTTGACGAGGAACTTGGGATTTGAAGTGCCGTGAGGATTGTGGCAGGACGTGCACTGAACCATATCATTGCCGTCTAGTCTTACTTCAGCAGGAAGTATGCCGGGATCATGGAGCTGCCCGTTGTCATTTGCCAGCTGGCTGTCAAAAATAAAAGATACAGGATGGTCATCGGTAAGGTCCGAACCAATTAATGTCGGTCCCGGCGGCATAAATCGGAGTCCGCCCTCAAAGGGGACTTCCGCAGGCCTCGATTTCAGCGCACCAAGGGCAATAGTCCCGTCGTGACAGCTCAGACACAGCTTTGCAGCACCCGTCGGCTGCCCGACATTGGCATATATTGACGTACTCTGGTAAGGTTCGTAGTTTGCATTTGACAGGGAACGGTTCCAGAGAGGCGGCATTTCAAGAGAGGCCTTATGGGGAGTATGGCAAAAAATACATACTTCCACTTCAACAGTTGATTTTACGGTGCCCGGTCCTGAAACCGATAGATTGTGTTTTGTGTTGAGAATATCATCCCCGTATGCATGCATTGAAAAGATAAATAATATGGACAGGCCGGCTATCATAATATATTTCATGGATGCGCTTCTAATCGTAATAAATGTATGGACAATACGGGCTGATGTTTTCATTTTACGGTTTAATCTCCTTTCATATATTCAAAAACCTGTACTCTGTTGTTATAGGTATCAGACACATATATAATGTCATTGTCGTCAATGAATATCCCTGAAGGAAGCCAGAAGTTGCCGTAATTATATCCGGGACTGCCGAATGCCATTAGATGTCTGCCGTCCCTATCAAACATCTGGACATTATCAAACAGCGCATCAACAACATATATGTTTCCATCGCTGTCAGCTGCGACCCCCTTGGGCCTTGCAAAAAAACCGGGACCGTTACCGGCTTCACCAAATGCATGACTGAATGTCCCGTCAGGATGGAAAACCTGAACCCTGAAATTCAGGGAATCTGAAACAATTATGTCTCCGTCAGGTGAAATGGTTATGCTTGTCGGAGAATGCAGCATACCACTACCTTTTCCCTCAACCCCGAACCTGCCCTTTAATGCAAATGTAGCGATGTCATACCGTATGATCTCTGAACTTACCGTGTCGACAATTAAAAGTTCGCCTGTCTTTTCATGCACTGCAATTCCCGTCGGCCTCTTTAAGAAACCTTTTCCAAACTCCCCTACGAAAAGCCTTCCCCGGTTCTCGAATACTCTCACAACAGCGTCTTTTGAATCAGTGACGAAGATCCTGCCGTTACGTGAGACCGCAATATCTATAGGGAAACTAAAGGCCGTTCCCTTTTCCGGAAAGATTGAATGTTCATTTTCCAGGGCATCGTAAACATGTATTTTTTTTATCCAGGTATCGACAACATATAGCCTTCCCTCCGAATCAACGGCTACCCCGTGCGGTGATGATATAGGAGCAGTCCTTTTCTTCAAGAAATGATTAAACAACCTTTTCGCGGCACCATCTACTATGTTCATGTCGCTGGGTCCGGATATGGAATTAACAAAACTTATCCTGGGAATTTCAGGAGGCATTGGCCATATGATAACGGGCAGGGGCTCTCTGGATACAATGTTTTTGAAACATCCCTGCAGGGAAAGAGAACAGACCAGTAATAGAATAACTGTTATCAATAATCCGGCCGTCCTGCGGTATCGTATGTTACGTAATATATTTGTCATGATCTTACAAGTCTATTCTTTGCTACAATCAACTCCTATTAAGACATGGGGGCTCCTATTTTGAATAAAATTAAGTTGTTCGTTCTTTCTTCTCCGCTTTCCCGGTCCAATGAATTACCGAACCGGTACTCTGCTGAAACATCAAAGATTCCAATCGATAACCGGAGCTGTGATGATATCCCGGTTTCCCTTGTCTTAACTATCTCTCCATCCTGCTCGGTGAAGAAGCCGTCGACACTATAGTTGATGCTTCTTCTCGGAAACCACTGAAGCCTGGAAGTTACCTTATATATCCTGTTTATTTCATCCGTCTCTATAAAACGGGACTTGCCGTAACTTCCCGACAAGCTGAAAAAAACAGTCCTGTGTGGAGTAAATGTGAAAGTCTCACTTATCTTAAGGCTTTCAGACGGGAGATCGCTTCTGTCCATGTATTGATAGTCCACTGTTGTCCTACTCCATTTCCAGGATAGTTCTGCTCTTGCTGAATGCGATGAATCGTCCTGAAGATTGTCAGGCTCCGTCCCCGCCAGGAACCTTTGAACTGAGTGACTGTACCCGTAAGACAATCTCAGGGCAGACCATAGAGTAAGGTCTATTGTGTAAGATTCTGAGAACGTCGAGAAATCGTACGTTGCGTTGGTCAGATTGGTATAATCCACCAGCACAGTATCTCCGTCGCCGATAACACTACCTGATACACGGCTGATTAATGTTCTGGAACCTATCTTTCTGACACTGTAGTCCACATCTTTATTATATGTTATGGTACCTGATGCATCTGTTACCTCGATGGAGTCAATCACAATATTCTTCCTCAGGAGCTCTGTTCCGGGACCTGTAGTAAGAATTACGGATTCGTCTCTGATCAGATCAAGTTCGCTTTCCACATCACTGGCACTCATGTTGTAACTGTGACTTGTAGAAATATTCAATTTCCCCTGCGGAATTTCTTTGGAGTAGCCCAGTCCCAGTCCGGTTCCATAATTCCGCACCTCAAGCCCGGCGGACTTGCTTGAAGCACCTGAAATGAAATAAGACGCCGCCAGTTTCTCAAAAAGCCGTGTACTCAGGTCAAACCCAAGTTCCGTCGACTCATCACTGAAAGTTTCAAAGTCGGTCTTGGCATAGCGCAATGAATAATGTGTCTTCAGGTCCTTCTTGTGCTTCCAGTCAAGGGCCTCACTTAAACTGAACCTGCTTGTAGTAAAACCGCCTGCCTTTGATGAACTATAATTTTGGCGTGAAGCCAGTTTAACATCTGTATTAAAACTGTAGTCATTTCTGAAAATAGCGCTTAGGCTTTCGGTTTCATTTGTGATATTTCTGAAAGAGGTGGACACGTCCGAGTATGAGACACTCAATTCTGATTCCCCAAGGAACTTGTCATGATTTACTACCAGGTTGTACTTGTTGGACTCATTTTCACTCGAGAAAAAACCAGTCTGTGTGCTCTCATCATGCCGGTATTTGAACATAGTAGGCAGTATATTATATTTAAGGTTAACAGTGGCGCCGTATGAATCATTCTCCGCCTTGCTCTTCTCTGCAAAGGTTGTTGTAAATGTCGACCTGCTTCTGCCTGCATAAAGGTCAAATGTATAGGGCTTATAGGGCAGCAGTGTCATTTGCGCAAAGTATGCCAGTACGGCATTTTTTGATTCGTTTTCTAATTCATTGTCGGAATGCATGCGCAATTGCTCCCACTCCGGTGACAGCCTGAGGTTGTATGTTACCAGTCTATCATACAAAAGCCATCCTCCGGTTTTTATATCAAGGCTCTCCGTGTATGTTTCAGTTACATTATCATCTTCGCGGGTGGTCCCTGTTCGCTTCTCATTGTCAAACTCATATGAAAAGTCATACCCTATTTTTGGTTTTTCAATTTCATAGAACTGGGACCTGAAAGCATATGACTCGGTGGGTGTAACACCCGTAAAAATGACGATTATCAGTATTACCCATAAGTTTTTACATATAACTCGAAAATGTAATTTCATAAATGAAACGTCCTGACAAAACACTTTTGCTATAGCTGTCTATGACCATTATCCAGTACCTGACTTAAGCAGAACGACTGAATCATAATGCCCGGTTCTTTTCTTACATGCTTCCATCAGAAGGGGGAGGACCGACCCAGTTACCAAAGGCATACACATTAAGTTTTCTGAACCCCAGAGTGTTGCCTACATAAATGAGATACTCTATCTCAAAATTCTTGTCTGCATATTCCTGAAAATATTCAACATTGTCGTAATCAATATGGATGCTGTGCGGCATATACATGCTTCCGGGGCCTGTTTGGTAACCACCGAAGTAAAGCAGCAGGAAGGTTGTTTTTGCGTCGAAAATCTGGACATTTTCAAATGCAGTATCTACAGCATAAAGATGATCGCTCCTGTCGACTGCAACGCCTTTGGGCCGGGCAAAAGAACCGAGCGTGTCTCCGGCATATCCGATTTTACTTACAAAATTGCCTTCAGGGTCAAATACCTGCACCCTGAAATTAAAGGCATCATTTATATACACATTACCTTTTTGGTCTACGGTGACATAGGACGGCTTGTAAAACATCCCGTCCGCTCTGCTTACTTCACCGCCCAATACCTGAATGGTCTCTCCGGAATCTTTGTCCAGCACATAAACAACGTTTTTCTTTTGATCGCATACATAAATTCTGTTTTCATACACTGCTACGTCGAGAGGTTTTTCAAAAAGGTCTTTATTGCCATAGGCACGTACATATTTATTGTTGTTATCATAAAGAAGTACCTGCTTCCTGCCGATATCGGCAATATACTTATAATCATCCTCGGTGACCCATATGCCAAAGGGGACTTTGATGCGTCCCATGCCCTCATCGACAATTTGGTTAAATGATTTCTTTTCCAGATCCATATAAAGGATTTCCCCGTATGTCTTGTCTGATACGTATATCTTTCCCTTTGAAGAGCCGATCCCTACGGGCCTTGCAATTCTCTTTGCTGCCGCCACTTTGCCATATAGGTACTTGGTCAGTTCACCCTGCTTGAAACCGAGGTCACTCTCGTCGCTGATGGACACAAGAAACTGCAGTTTGGGTGTTTGGGGCAGAGGCGGATAAAACGTGGTTTGAACTGCTCCTTTTTTCTGTGTAGCACATCCCATGAAAACCAGGATTACTAATACAAATAAAAGTTTCTTCATCACTTTTAACTCCTTTTATTACTGCTATCAATATTGGATTTTGAAATATTCTATAGATTAAGATGCAACTGTTAAAAAGCAATAAATGTGCCCTGAAGTCGGAGTTGAGCATGTGAAAATGATAGATGTTTGTAATAGCTTGAAATCATTAATTAAATAATTGAGTATTCTTTTGTTGGCGGAAAAATTATATAACGAAACTGTTTAACACAGACCGCCCCTAAATGAGCAAATTGTAGAACTGATGCCCCAGTTTTTAATGTTCATTCTTTTAACATGTTGAAATCAGGGTATATATTTATGACAGACATCTCTGTCTCATAATGGGACATTTTTAGTACACTTACTAATTCGTTTTCTTAATCTCTTATATGTAGAAAAAAAAGGAGGTGAAAACATAGTTTTCACCTCCTTCAAGTGTTAACAGATTATCCGGATACTATTTGATGTGGCATGTACGACAGAGAGCTGACGGGTTTCCGGGGATGTCCTGTTGAACTCTAAGAAAGTTTGTACCCGGAGCTGATTCCTGATTATGAACGTCGTGACAACTTGAGCACTGTACTCTCTGATCAAGGTCAAGAACGTCTATAATGTTTCCGCTGGTGCCCATTGCTGTAGCGTTAGGGTCGTTCAGAAGAACATCAACTGTATTGTCAAATCTGATAGAGAGCGGATGAGTACCTCTCATGTCCAGGGCTCCAACTGCGCCATCCGGAATCATTAATGCATCAAGAGCACCACCATAGATGTTTTCCATAGTCATGCTTGATCCACCACCTGTGTATGTGTCAAACCTGTCAATTGCAACTGATCCATCATGACAGCTAAGACAAAGCTTGGATATACCGCCAGGCTGTGTTAACTGGTCATTATCAATTGAAGCACTCCATGTATTGTTATACATAGTATAAGTTTCAGTACTAACATCACGGTTCCATAACAGACCGTTAAGGTACCTCTGTCCTGCTACACCATGATCATGAGGAACGTGACATACACGGCAAAGCTCACCGCTTGTGTTCCACGCATCAGGACTGGCTACTGCTCCGCCTCTCGGACTTACGCCATCAGTAAAATCGTGTGCACTTCCAACGATTCCTGTGCCGTCGCCAACAGCCATGACAGTACTGCTCAGGCCGAGTGTGAGGACTAAAGCAAACATAAACATTATTGCTTTTTTCATTTTATACCTCCTTTTTATTTGTCGTCTCTCTGACGAGCTTTATGTTATTTACTGGTGTGACGATTCAACTTTTTCTTTGTCTGCTGCGTATGTAATCGCAAGCGGCATGCCAGAAGGGAAAGGCTTAAAATTCTGATAGTTAGAAAAAAGGAGGGGATTTATTCTTGCATATTTTTCAAAAGTAATTGCAGATTTTGCAAAGTATAATTATTCTCAATGAGGTTTAGTGCGGACATGTCAAACAGTGAAATTCCGGTTTGGTACCGGGCCCAAATTGAAAGATGGATAATTGAGATTTACAGTTTGATTAAACCTTTTAATGAGGGGCTGGAGACTGACTTATTGTAATGCACACGTATTGATTTTAACTGACAATCCTTACACAGTAAACGAATCTTGTCCCGGTCCTGATTGCTCCGCTCTATTCTCGAGGACCTCATGATTTTCACGTAATTCATTTTCCATACCCTTGAGTATGATTATATTATTATCTGCCTTGTAAAGAATTATGTCTATTAGCAGCAGGAAAAAGAGCATCATTGCCAAGGGTATAAGTGAGTAATTAAATATCAGAATATCAAGACTGTTTATCCTTTTTGATATATCATAATAAATTTCAAAAGCCCCGAGAAACTCATTGCCATTCATAATGGGTATGTAAATTTCGACCAGTTCTCCTGAGACCTTCTCTCCTTCAACGGACCTGGTCCCTTCTCTTTTAGTAGCCGTGTATGATCGGCCTTTTGCAACAATATTGTTAAATATATGGCCGTTGTTTACAATACCAACATCTTTGGAGTCAGAAGAGTAAATAGTCTTTCCGGACTCTGAAAAAACCTTTAACTTCTTCAGGTCAAACTCCCTTTTCATATTAGTAATGTCGTAAAAGAAAGTGTCAGGCTTTTTCAATTTACCATCATCTGTAACAATTGCGGACCTGAGGTGGTTTGCCAGTCGCGTCGCATCTTCTTCAGTAGTTTCTCTTATCAGATTGCCGAAGGAAGGATATATATAGTAAATATTAATTAACGGGAATATAAAAGCTATTAGTACGGAAAGGATAAAAATATAATTTAAAAACCTGTCATTATACATTGTGAACTTTCTCAATTAGAAATGTTTTTTAAAACTAATTATTTTTCAGTTAAACCGCCAAAATATATTCTATAATTCGGCAGCAGTCCAAATAAGTTTTCAGCAAATGCCTGTTTTCGTCACCCATTCTCTATAAACCCGGAGTAAAATAAAACAAATTAAATAGGCGCTGAAATATTTCTTTCTATATATTCATACAGCAAAAGATATACCAGTGAAATTATCATTGAAAAATCAAAGGATTATAATAATAGGTGAGATTAATTGTGTAATAATGACAATATTATTTGTATTTTTTGCAAAATAACGATTCTATTTCTATTCAGAGACGAGTTTTCAAGCTGACGATAAGTGAGGGCCTGTAATATGGGGGCGTCCGTTTAGATTATGAGAGAGCCCTTTCTTTCCTGCTCTAGCAACTCTCTAAATGCCTCTGCAGACACAGGGGGGCTAAAAAGATAACCCTGCAACTTTTCACACTTTAATGATTTCAAAAAAGCCATCTGCTCTTCTGTCTCCACCCCCTCTGCTACCACTTCCATGTTAAGGCTGTGTGCCATTGCAATAATCGCCTTGATAATTGCTTCAGCACTACTGTCAATAGAAATGTCTTTAACAAAAGTCCTGTCGATCTTTATTGTATTAATGGGGAATTGTGTCAAAGAACCGAGTGAAGAATAACCTGTTCCGAAATCATCGATCGAGGTATGCAGTCCTTTAGCGGCCAGTTTATTTAGTATCTTTATACTGCTATTTTCCATCGCAATACTTTCTGTAATTTCAATATCAATAAACCGGGCAGAAATACCGGTTTTCTTCATAATTTCCGAGACCAGTTCAGTAAGGTTATCGTCTTTAAACTGGCGTGATGAAAAATTTACTTTCATAAGGAGAGGTTGACATCCAGCGTCCTGCCATGCCCTATTTTGGGCACATGCTGTTTTGAATACCCATTCCCCGATAGTTGATATAAGACCTATCTCTTCTGCTATGGGAATGAATTCTGCTGGTGGAATAAAGCCTTGCTGGGGATGGTTCCAGCGAATAAGTGCTTCCGCCCCTCTAATCCTTCTGTCTGCTGCAGATACAATCGGCTGGTAGTAAACCATAAACTGCTTCTTTTCAACTGCAATTCTCAAGTCAGACTCTAATCTTAAAATTTGCGACACCCTGACGCGCATCTCATGATCAAAGATTTCAGCACGTGCTTTACCCAGGGCTTTGGCACGATACATGGCAGAATCGGCATCCCGAAGTATATCCTCTGCATTCTCATAACCTGTGGTACTCAAGGCAATCCCTATACTCGCTGAAGTATACAGTTCATGTCCGTCCAGATGGAAAGGTTTTTGCAGTTCTGTCTGTATTCTGTCAGCAACCCGGTGTGCTGAATTAATTGTATTAATATCATTCAGAAATACCGCAAATTCGTCTCCACCGAAACGTGATACCCTGTCATTTCCCGTGTCACGGTAAATACTATCAGTTGGACGTGTACACTTCTCCAGCCTTCGAGCAACCTCAACAAGGAGTTTGTCTCCGATGATATGTCCCAGGCTGTCGTTAATTACTTTAAAACGGTCGAGGTCTATAAAGAGTACGGCAAACAGATGATCACCTATCCTCTGAGAATGCTTAATCATGCGCCCGAGATATGATATGAAATGAACACGGTTAGGTAGATTGGTCAACTGGTCATAATAAGCCATATTATGCAGTTTTTGTTCTGCATTAGTTCGTTCTGTGATATCCATGAACGTTACGACAGCTCCGACAATTTTATCATCAGCATCCCGCATTGGAGTGCTTATGTATTCTACGGGGAAAGAGCTGCCGTCTTTTCTCCAAAATACTTCGTTACTACTCTTACGAACAGCACCATCCTTAAGGACAGCATGTATGGGGCATTCTTCCAGTTTGTAAGTTGTGCCGTCGGATTTGATGTTGTGCAGGATATCATGTTGATTCATGCCAATTAGTTCATCGGCATCCCAGCCAATCATATTTAAAGCAGCCCTATTTACAAAAGTAGTATTTCCGTCGAGGTCCATACCGTATATCCCTTCACCGGTTGAGTCTAAAATCAGCTCCAATTTCTCCTCAGCCTGCTTGCGTTCTGACATCTCCTTATTTATGGTTTTATAGTTAAACTGAATTTTGTCTAACATATTATCAATGGTATTCATAACAGTTCCAATCTCGTCCCTGCTATGATGGTTTACGCGAATGTTATAGTCTCCATTTGATACAGCTTGTGCGATTTCAGTGACACGTTTCATGGGGCGAAGAAAATAATATATTGTAGCCAGTATAAGCAGGGAGGAAAACACGGTGATCAATACTGTTATATACTTGAGATTGGTCGTAATTGACTGAAAAGAAGTATGGATTCCTTCACTGTTAATAATAAAGATCAATTGAACAGGTTTATCTGTATTAATATGACTATTATTCAGTGGAGACGTACTAATAATATAGTGTTGACCCCTTCCTTCCGGGTCTGTTGCCAGTAATATCTTTTCGTTCTTTATAATGCCATCAATAAATTCCCTGCCTATATTATCATGAGTAATGCTATTGCCAATCTGTATTGCTAAATCGGTCCCGGTGGTTCCTTTTATCTTTTTCAATATTACTTTGTAATCAACTATAAAAAGATGAACATTTGATACTTCTTCATTTTTGTCTTCAGAGAGAAAACAGAGTCCCCAATAGAAGTTGTTTTTCATGGAACTCACGACTCTCTCTGAGTTCGCTTCTGTCTCAATGCACTGGGTTATTAATGTTTTTATTGCGTGTTGTTGAGGATCAAATTGAGGCATACTGTCGTCAATGCCATAATCATGTATTAACTGCCCTGACAAATTAAATGACATTATCCTTATCAGTCCGTACTGTCTGTTCAAAGAATTGCCCATACCCATCAGTAATTCTTCCCACTCGTCAATATGTCTGTTCGTTGAGATGACTTCCTGTTTCAATACAAATGGCTGAGAACTTATAGTTATGGATTCCTTATTGTTCTCCAGTATTTCTTCAAAAAGATGCTTCTGCTTCTCTGAAAAAGAATCAATTATAATCTCAGTAGTTGCCTCGTTCAATTCGTCAAGAATCAGCGGGATAAACATGAAAGCAATAAATGAAACAATTATCATTGCTGCCATGATCTTAAAGAAAACAGAATTAAGTCTGAAGAAAACTCTAGTTAACGAGTTGGATAACCAGCTTCTTTCCATTCAGGATATCCTCCTAGCATGAGAAAAACGTTCTCCTTAGGGATCCCTATATCCATTCTCAATTGACAAGCTCCATAGGAAGATCTGTGACACTTCTTCCCGTTACAGAAAACAATATATTTATAATCATTTCTGAGTTCATCCAATGAGGGTGAATTATCATTTTTCTCATATTTATTTATATACATGGTTATTTTTCTGGTAAAGTTCTGCTCAGTAATTTCATTCAGGGATGGATTCTTATAATCAGAGGTCATCATGACAGTCTTGGGAATTTTGCCAATAGCCCTGTCTTTTTGCCCCCTGGCATCGATAATTACCCATCCCTTTTTCTGATATTTGCTTTTAGAGAAATTTGCGTCTACCGGAGTTCCAACATGTGCGTCCAGATATTCGCTATGATTGGGCACAAGCCGGCCGCGCGGCCAATTTGGTACCTCGCTGCAAAACTCAGAAAGCGGCGTGGCTTGCGAAATGCCAGACATCATAAGCAAGATAATCAGAGTTAAAATTGTTCTCGTAATAACCTCCATACCTGATACATATATATATCGATATTATGACTTGTAATCTTTACCCGTACGTTATATCATGACTTACATGGAGCCAAAATACGCATTTACCCTAATGAATATGATGATAGATTAATACTCGGCTGAAAATAAAGGAGTTGCAAAACAAATCATTTCTTTAATCACTCGTGGCACACTCCTTGCGGCCTTGTTACTATTTGATTCATACCATTTGAAAAAATGAAACCATAAATTCAGATAATCGAAGATGAAAATTTCTTATACATTATTGCGATGGGACTATATTAGTTGCTTTATTGGGAATATAATGTTTGTTATAAATCAAAAAACAGTAAAGTGCAAAAAGCAATGAATACTACAAAATTAATGAACTTCAATAATATGAAAGTCATTATCACTCCATGCACAATGCTGCTTCTGTTGGCTGCCGGTAACGTTGATGCAGGCACTTATTTTGATTCTGCCCACGGAGACAGTTCAAGCGGGGTAGACCGGTCAGCAATTACAGGCTCATCATATCCGGATGCTATTCCCTATGCAAAGGGTCACTGTGCACATTGCCATGAACAGCATGCATCTGTTGGAGGAACAGAACCGTTGCCGGG
>PIVU01000090.1 GCA_003354025.1 Nitrospirota bacterium | reverse complement strand
TAACGGCAGTAGGCGAAGAACTTGCCGGCATTATCAAGAGGAATATGGCCTAGGCCGTAATTCGTACTTTCCGAAAAACACCCTTATACTTGTGTTATAATCCACGAAATGGATATCAATAAACTTGTAAAACCTAACATACGTTCTCTCCGTGCTTATCAGGCGGAAGAAGTTCCCTGCAAAGTAAAGCTGGACGCCAATGAAAGCCCTTACGGGACTACTGTATTAAAATCAATCGAGACCAATAAATACCCCGACCCTGAAGCCAAGGCGCTCAGGAAGCTGTTTGCTCGGGACTGTAAAGTGAAGGCTGAAAATGTCCTGCACGGCAATGGCTCCGATGAACTTATCTCCTGTTTAATTACAACCTTCGGCGGACCTGTACTTTATCCTGTACCGACTTTTTCAATGTACGGTATTATTGCCCAGGCCCAGGGTGAGAAAAAAATTGAAGTGCCGCTGGACAAACACTTCGACATTGACCTTGGCAAAATGCTGCCGCTGATAAAAAGCAGGAACCCAAAATTAATTTTTCTCAGCTCTCCCAACAACCCGACGGGAAACTGTTATTCATCGGACAGAATTATAAAGATTATAAAGCAGTCAAAGGGGCTGGTCATAGTTGATGAAGCTTACCAGGCCTTTTCCGGAAAAAATGAATTTCTGCCGCTTCTAAAAAAGTACAGGAATCTCGTGGTATTAAGGACATTAAGCAAGGTCGGAATGGCTGCTTTGCGGACAGGATTTATGATCGCAGGCAAAGAAGTGGTTGATGAAGTAAATAAGGTAAGACTGCCCTTTAACGTAAATTCACTGTCCCAGAAAGTGGCAGTTGATACATTACAGAAAAAAGCACAGCTGCGGTCAGGTATTCGTTCTATTATTTCTGAAAGAAAGAAAACCATGAAGGAAATGATAAAGATGGATAGAGTGGGACCTTATCCATCTGATGCTAATTTCATATTCTTTAAAGTAGACGGGGCCGGCAGCATTTTCAAAAAGCTTCTGTCAAAGGGAGTTCTGGTAAGAAATATGACCGGGGCTGTCGAAAACTGCCTGAGGGTAACAATCGGAACTCCAAAGGAAAACGCATTTTTTCTTAAATCACTAAAACAGGTATTATAATCACACTAGATTATTCACGATTTGTCGGGAGGACACTCAATGGCCAGAAAGGCAAAAGTAACAAGAAAGACAAGCGAGACCAATATCACAGTCAGTATTAATCTAGACGGCAAGGGTGACTACAAAATAGACACATCTGTTCCGTTCGTTGACCACATGCTGAACCTGATGTCAAAGCACGGGCATTTTGACCTGAATGTGCAGGCAAAGGGAGATATCGAGATTGACTATCATCACCTCATGGAGGACCTCGGTATTGTTCTGGGTGAAGCCATTAAGAAAGCGCTGGGTCAGAAGATGCGCATAAGACGATACGGAGAGACGATGACTCCAATGGATGAAAGCCTTGCCCAGGTAATTCTTGATCTCAGCGGAAGACCCTATCTTGTTTATAAAGTTAAATCAAAAAGCAGCCTCTTGATACAGAACCTCGGGATCTCATTATTCGAAGATTTTTTCAGGTCGATTTCAAACAGCGCTGGTATGAACCTCCATATATTGCTGCACTATGGCCGCGATCCTCACCACATTATTGAAGCCATTTTCAAAGGATTTGGAAGGGCATTGCGGACGGCAACAGAGATTCATCCCCATGCAACGGGAGTGCCTTCAACTAAGGGAACGCTTTAAGATAATTTCGAATTACTAATTACAAACTACGAATCGTTGCCAATATAATGCATTTGTGTGGCTAGCTCTGGAAGACCGGAACATAATGTGTTAAAATTTACCTTATCCTGCTTCATAAATATCAATAATTATTTACATAAAGGAGGAGTTTGATATGAGTATCAAGAAAATAGGTATTATTACCAGCGGTGGAGACTGCGGAGGGCTTAACGCCGTAATCAAGGGAGTTGCAAGAAATGCATATGCTATGGGAATTGAGACGGTTGTTATCCCCAATGGTTATGCAGGCCTGTATAACCTCATCGAACTTGACAATGTTGTATCGCTCAACGCAGAGAGGGTAAGTAAAATCGAGGCCTCCCTTGCAGGGTCAGAGGCCGGACACTCCCGCGTTAAGATCAGCAAAATAGATGATCCCAACAAATATGACAGGATCAAAAAGGGCCTTGAAAAATTCGAAATTGACGGACTAATCATAAGCGGCGGTGATGACACAGGAAGCGTTGTTGTTGACCTTTCCGCCCAGGGCATCCCATGCATACATGTACCAAAGACAATGGACCTGGACCTCCAGCCATACAGTGTAGGTGGTGATTCAGCCATTAACAGGATATCCGTGTTTGCAAGAGACCTTAAGACTACGGGCATGAGTCACAACCGTATAATTGTTATGGAAGTGTTCGGAAGATACGTGGGGCATACAGCTTTCAGAGGAGGTATCGGGGCAGAGGCTGATGCAATTCTCATCCCTGAAGTACCGGTTGATTTCGACATCCTCTATGAACACATGAAGACCACATTCTTAGCCAGAATAGAACGGAGCGATGTCAAGGCAGGAACCTACCTGATTGTTGTTGCAGAAGGTCTTTCAGATGCAAGCGGTGAGATGCGCTATGATGAATCGGCAGGGGTAGATGCCTTCGGCCATAAAAAACTCGCGGGTGCCGGAAAATACATAAGACAGGAGTTGGAAAAACGACTGAAGGCAGACCCGGAAATTGAGGCCTTTATGAAAAGAGCAGGCATGTTTGTGCCTGGAATTTATTCCATTCCCGAAGTGCGTGAAGTCACTCCCGGCCATCTTGTAAGATCAGGGCATTCATCAGCCTATGATGTAAACTTCGGATATAAGACCGGTGCAGGCGCAGTTATACTCCTTTGTCAGGGCAAGACTGGAAATACTGTCACTGGAGTAGAAGGACACAAGGTCCTCTACATGCCTACAACAGATGCCATCAAAAGGAGAGAGGTTGACATTGAAGAGCTCTCCCTGTTTGAAAGCCTTGGCACATGCTTCGGACGCAAACCGATTGAGTTTAAGCCTGAAACGGTTGAAGAATCCAGAGATGCAAGAGCGATGTAGTTCTTAAAAAAAGGGTTCAAGCCTGCCTGCCGGCAGGCAGGGGTTCCAGGGTTCGAGTAAAAAAAGACCCTGTTGCATCCTGGTATATCGATACGAATAGGAGTTTAACAGAGGGGGCCGGAAATACCGGCCCCTTTTTTTAATTACACTAGATAGGAATATTTCTTTCTGAATTCATCAGCAGTAAACCGGCCCGCTTTTGCAATTTTTGCGATGGCAGGGGGCGACAGGTCCTCTTTTTTAAGCCTTATCATATATTGCCTGCCAACCTCATAAGGGTCTGCTTTGGTATCGACATATCTTACCCTTGTCTTTTTTGTAACAGGGTCGATTATTTTTCTAAGTGGAATGGGTTTCATCTTCCCTTCATAAAAGGATATCAGGGCCCCGGAGCCGCCTTTCATCAGATACTTAACTGCACTGTACCCGAGGTTTCGTGTGTATTCCGCGTCAAAGGGTATCGGGTCGGCAGCCCTTAATTCATAGCCTATGGTTTTGTGGACTATTTTTTTGATATTTACTTTGCGGTTCTCAAGTTCTCTATGCACAAACCTCTGAAGTATTCTACCAAGCTGGACTTCTGAAAGCCGCAGATCGCCCCGTTCGTCGTTTTCAAGATATTCATATTGGGCCAGTTCCCTGGGGTCTATTTTCCCTGCAACTCCCTCAGCCAGTATGGCAACTCCATAGGGATAGCCCTGGGACAGTCGCTTGATTATTGTACTTTCAAGGATATCGGCCATTCTTGAGAATTTCATTTGTTTTGCCTTGAACTGCTCCGGTATCATGGTGATTGTAGCACCGGCCGCCTTACCAATCCCGAGGGCGAGATGTCCGGTATGCCTTCCCATTGTTGTAACAAAATACCATCTACCTGTTGTACGTGCGTCTTCTATTATATTTCTGACTATCTGAGTGCCCCAGTGTCTGGCTGTTTCAAAGCCGAAAGTAGGAGCTCCGCCAGGAAGAGGAAGGTCATTATCAATAGTCTTCGGTACATGAACAATAGAGATTTCACCTTTTGTCCTCTTTTCTATTTCCCTTGCTACAAAAGATGTACCGTCACCGCCTATGGTAATCAGATAATGGATTTTCAGTTTCTTCAGTGCCTTTATCATGTTACGGAAGCCCTCTTCGGCATTGTCAGGGAAGTCTCTTGATATTCTAAGGATTGAACCTCCACGGCTATGCACAGGCCATGCATTTTTATTGTTTAGTTTGATAACGTGGTTTGTATCCCCCTTGAAGAGCCACTTGAAGCCGTCCATAATTCCTATGACATTTATCCCACGGTTATGGGCCTCAACTGTTGCTGCACTGATAACACCATTAATCCCCGGTGCAGGTCCGCCGCCAACAACGATACCGAGATTCTTGATCAATATAATTCCTCCAATTATTATTCCTTATTAATATTTCATAAACCTGTTTATGAGGTAAACATATATTAGTAGATATCATAAGCAACGAAAGTGCTTATAATCAAGGGGGAAAAGGGTTTGCAACATTGTCATGTATCGTATGGTCAGGGTTTCCCGACACTTATGATACCTAAGTTCTAGTTATCAATCACCTCAAGCAGTTCGGCTTTTTCAGGGGCGCTGGTTTCTCTGGAAACAGAAGTTCTTAGCGCTTCATAAGTATAGTGTTTTATTGATCTTAAATAATTCGTCACTTCTTAAGCGCATCAAGGGCCGCATTATAATCCGGTTCCTGTGCTATCTCAGGGACCTGTTCCGTATAAACTACTTTTCCATTTGCATCAATAATAACAACTGCCCGTGAAAGCAGACCGGCCAGCGGGCTGCTGGTTATTGTCAAGCCGTAGTCTATCCCGAATGAAGCGGAACGGAATACTGAAAGCGGGACCACATTCTTTAAACCCTCAGCCTCACAGAACCTGTTGTGCGCAAATGGCAGGTCAGCAGAAATACACAGCACAACAGTACTATCCATTTTACCTGCCTCTTCATTAAACCTCCGTGTAGATGCAGCGCATACCGGTGTATCTATACTGGGGAAGATATTAAGCACAAGTTTCTTCCCCGGAAAATCTTTCTGCGAAACATCCGACAAGTCAGTTTTTGCAAGAGAAAAGTCCGGAGCCTTGCTGTTTACTTCGGGTAAATTGCCTGATGTTTCCACAGGATCATTTTTAAATGTAATTGTTGCCATCTTCTCTCCTTTTATGATTTTCCGTTTATAAATATAATTGCAGTTTCAGCAACCCGTTTTCCATACATTTCCGCTGTTTCAATATCTCCCTTTGATGGTGCATCTGGAGGCTCAACCTGAAAACTTGCCGCCATCGGGCCTATAAAAGACCCGACCCTGTTGTGCGTTTCAGGTCCGGGACCTTCTACGCTGTTCATGGCATCCATATTATTCGCCGACGGGAACATACCTGTTCCAACCCATATCATCCCGTGCTGCATGGCGAATATAATCAACCCCTGAAGCGTGTTCAGTTTGTCCCCGGAAAATGAACTGGAGTTAGTAAAAGCTCCGGCTATTTTATCCTTCCATGCTGAAGCAAACCATTTCTTTACCGAGGCCTCCATGAATTTTTTAAGGTCCGCCGATATGTTGCCCATGTATGTAGCAGTACCGAAAATAATTGCATCTGCACTATCCAGATCATCGATGTTGTCTATAGCCTCCGCTGCCGTCATTATATGCGCATCAACTCCATCAACACCGGCTGCCCCTCTGTGGACTGCTTCGGCCTGCAGCTTTGTATGTCCATATGTGCTGTGGTATACGATAACTACTTTGCTCATATTATCTCTCCCCGTTTTTATTATTATCTAGAAGCTTTTGATTAACAATGCATCTTCCTGTTAATAATAAAAATATACTAATTACCCTCAATATCATATGATTTATATCATTCCAGTCCGAGGGAGATCAATATTGGAAAGGTTATCATCTGCCGTTATGTGTCAAAACAATATAAATACCCCTCCATATTCCGACCTTGACATAGATATCATTAATGATACTATAATAAAGACATGAGCAAGATACAAGACATTCTCCTGCAGATGGGTCAAAGTCCCAAGAATATTAAATTTAAGGACTTATGTGTAGTTTGTGATTATTACTTTGGGGAAGCTCGTCAGAGAGGAAGCAGTCATCGAGTTTATAAGACACCATGGTTGGGTGACCCGCGGGTAAATATACAGAATAATAAAGGCAAGGCCAAAGCATATCAAGTAAAACAAGTGCTTATGGCCATTGAAAGATTGGAGATTAATTATGGCACTGAAAAATGATCATTATACTTATCGCGTTACTTGGTCTGCTGACGATGACGAATATGTAGGGTTGTGCGTTGAGTTCCCGAGTTTAAGCTGGCTCGCAAAAACTCATGAAGGAGCGCTAAGAGGCATTCGTAAAGTTATTGCTGATGTTATAGCGGATATGAAGAAAAATGAAGAGGAAATACCTGAACCTATTGCTAATAGAAACTACAGCGGAAAGTTTATGGTTAGAGTTCCGCCAGAGTCACATAGAAAGCTAGCGATTCAAGCTGCAGAAGCAGGCGTTAGTTTGAACAGACTTGCTAGTGCAAAGTTAAGCAAATAAAAGCACATAATCGGATAAGCGGGGGGTTTTCTCCCCCGCTCTCCACACTGATTGGCCAATCTGCCGGACAGAACTGCAGTAGATGTAGCTAAGGAGCTGGGGATCCATGTAGTTCAGATATACAATTGGCGAACACAGTTCAGTAAACTATCCAAAAAGCAGTTCAAGATCCACGAAGGAGTGGATTATTCAAAGGAAGAGAATAGGCGTTGTTAAGGCTTGCCTCATATTTTCTCGTATCTTATTTTATTTTCTGCTTACAGGAAAAGGACACTACTTATCGCATATTTAATCGGTGCAGACTTGCTGATATTTACTTCTGTCAGTAGGATCGTATTTTAAACTAAGGATTTTCATGTTTAGCTTAATGCCTTCCTATCGCATATATTTGATATAATTCAGCAATAGACTGATATATTAACTATTGAAATGCCATTCATGAAAAGAGTTTTAATCACATCGCTGCTGCTCATTGTTGCACTTGCTGCCGGACTGTTTTTATTCCTGGGGAGCGGAAATTTCCTGACACTTATTGAAGATATTGCAAGCCATCGTTTAAGTCAGCCCGTCAGCATAGGTTCCATACATCTGAAAAAGGGCAACAGGATTATTGTCAGAGATGTAACTATAACAGCAAAAGAAAAAGGCGGTCCCCGAATTGTTCTCCCTGAAACAGAAATTGTTCTCAGTTTTGCAGGTATGAAGAAAAGGATGGTCGATGAGCTGACAATAGTAAGGCCTGAACTCACTTTAACCTTACAGGCGAAAAAGCAGGAAGCTCCTGAAATGGATGAGATATCTCTTCCCGTTGATTTTCAAAGAATGTCTATAAGAGAAGGAACGGTCATTATCAGGGCCGTGGATAAAATTGACATAGCAATTAATGATATACAGTTGTCCCTGCAATGGCAGGCAAAAGAAATGAGTTCCAGGCTGAAAGCATCAGCACGTATACCGGGATTTATCTCAAAAGTTAATGCAGAGGCATCAGTGGATGTGAGAAGAATGAATGTATCTGAAGCAAAGGTTGATCTTGGAGAGGCTGACCTCAGCGCCCTCTATAGTGAAACAGGTTTGGGGATACCGGATACATGGGTTCAGGGCACAGCGGACATAAGCCTTAGTATGAAAGAGGATGATGGCGGGGGAGTAAGGTGGAGCGAGGCAGTCTCGGTAAAAGATTTTGCTCTGCATTCAGGGAGTGTAGATGTGACCCCCCGGGGAGGATTATTCAAACTGGAATCAGGGGGTACGTTCATATCAGACAACGGAGATGTTGAAATCAACAAGTGCCAAATTCAAATTGGAGGGCTGTCACCCTGGCAATTAAGCGGAAGGCTGGGAAATATATTTTCAGGAAACCCGGAGATCCTGCTTGCCCTTTCAACGGGGGATACAGCACTGCATGAAGCAGTGGAAATCATCTCAGGGCCTGCTGTCAGGCAGCTTCAGTCAATTGATTTCCGGGCAAAGGGGGCTTTAAAGCTTGGAGTTTCAGGCAGCCTCAGAGCACCGGCATTCAGTGCGGACGCACATATTAAAGGGGATTATCTTAATACAAACAGCATAAGGCTTGAGGGCTTTGAGGCAGTGTTCCCGGTGAAATACAAAGACAATAGGCTCACCATAAATGCATCATCAGTAAAAATAATTGAGGGTTCTTTATTTGAAGACCAAAAAGAACTTTCTTTGAGGATCAATGGATTAGAAGTGAAGATACCCGGCCTGGCTTACAATCAGGGCTCGGTCCGATCAGTGTTCTTTCAAGTCAACACTGACAATGCTGTGGTCTACAGGGGAGGCAGCGAACTGTTTTCAGAGAGCGGCATTGTACTTAAAGGCATTGCAAATGCTGATATAGACGGATCATTTGTGGAGCTAAAAGACCTTTCTCTGGACGGGTCCTCAATAAAAGGTGTGAGCGGAGAGGTATCAATAATCAGGGACAGGAGTCCGGCCATCGAAGCTTCTGTTTCATGGAAAGACATTGACATCAATAGTGCGGGGCAGAAGGTTTTGTCTTCCATGATGAAAGAAAAAGGCCTCAGTATTCACGGGATTGGCAGTTTTCATACAGCCTTTGCAATGAGTGAAACAGAAAAAGGAACGTCGAAAGTGTCAGGCAGCATACAGGCAAGTTTCGCTGATGCCGGGTTCTCCTCTGCTGATGAGACCAGGATAGGAGAGGGAATAAAGGGAGAATTAAAAGGAAGCTATGAAATCCCGCTGCCTGCGGACCGGATAGATTTTAGTGTCCAGTCACACGTTACGGGCTTTGAACTGTTATCAGGCAAATTCTACGGTGATTTCACAAACAAAATAATCTCACTATCCGGTGAAGGCAGTTACACAGAATCACTCCGCACATTAATCGTTTCACGATCAGAGGCCGGTTTATCCGGTGTTGGAAAGGTATTTTTTACAGGCAATGTAACGTTGAATAATAAATTGCCCTTCATTGACGGAGAGATTCGCATTACAGATATTTCCAACAGCGAGGCATTTAATTTTTTACTGCGTGAAACATACAAGGAGCGGTTTCCCTTTCTCTCTGAATTTGAGGTTAACGGCAATACGTCTGCAGGTTTCCATGTTAATGGATCTCCTGAGAGATTTACAGTGAAGGGTAATCTTGATATCAGAGACACAAATATCATGGGCAAACAGGAAAAGAGTTCAATTCGGGGTATACAGATTTCTCTGCCTGTAGACCTGTCATACCCGGAGGCCGGTAAACCTGCCCTGGACCGGTCATACGGTTTTGTAAGGGTCCGGGAGTTGTCATTGGGATTTATTCAACTGAACGATATTCAGCTCTTTCCGGCTATACAGCAGAATGTGCTGACCCTGAAGGAGGATGCGGGAATAAAGTTGTTCGGGGGAGACATTACATTCAGAGACGTATCTTACAATGATATCTTAAGCCCTGAACGCAGATTGCATCTTGCACTCAATATAAATGATATGAGTCTTGAGGAAGCCTGCGCTGCCCTTGATGTCCCTGGGTTCAGCGGAACGCTCTCCGGGACAATTCCAAGGGCTGTGTTCAGCAAAGGCAAGCTTATTACCGAAGGAGAGGTATTACTGGAACTCTTTGGCGGAAGGGTAAGGATAGGTGATTTATCTGTTGATAACGTTCTCAGCCCAGTGGCTTCCATAAAGTCAGGAATCGAAATCGATGACATAAATCTGGGTAAGCTGACAGCTGCCTTTGATTTCGGACATATTTCCGGTGTAATCAGTGGCAGTATAAAAGACCTTGTCGTTGTCAACGGCCAGGCACAGAGTTTCAATGCACAGCTTGCAACAGTCAGGAAGAAGGGGATAAATCAGAGGATAAGCGTAGATGCCCTGAAAAAAATCTCCATACTCGGTACTGGTACATCAACCTCCATACTGGACAAAGGCATCTACCGCTTTTTGAAAAAATACAGGTATCAAAAAATAGGGTTCAATGCGTCACTGAACAACGATAACCTGGTCCTGCTCGGTTTGGACAGCAGAGACAATGTAGGATATCTGGTAAAGGGCGGACTGTTTCCTCCAAAGGTTGACGTGATAAACTACACACAGAATGTATCGTTCAAAGAGATGGTCAAAAGACTAAAAAGGATAGGACAGGTGAACCGGTAGCATAGATTAATGAATAGCAGTTAACAAAAGAATAATATATAATCTGATTAACTGAATCAACTATTCTTTACATTTTTTTTATTTCATAACAGGGAGGTTTATATGAAAAAAAACATTACCGGTAAATGGGCTTTTTCTCTTCTAGTTTTCTTTGTCACTTCATGTATAACCATTAATATTTATTTCCCGGCGGCTGCAGTAGAAAAGGCTGCTGACAGGATTGTAGAGGAAGTTTGGGGAGAAAAAGAGGCTGAAGAGAACAATCAGGATGAACAGAAGAAACAGGGGGAGCCGCAAAGCAGAATCCTGGATTCGTTATATTTTGTACTGGAAGTAATCGGGCCTGCAGAAGCCCATGCAGCTGAGCCGGATATAAACATAACTACACCGGCAATAAGGTCATTGAAAAATTCAATCCAGCAGAGGGCTGAATCCATAAGACCCTTTATGGACAGCGGGAATGCCGGGATAGCAAACAGCGGACTGATTGTCATAAAATCCAGTGACGGATTAAGCCTGAAAAACAAGGCTGCACTGAGCCGTCTCATAGATGCTGAAAACAGGGCCAGGGAAGCCCTGTATGCGGAGATTGCAAAGGCGAATAAGTTCTCTCCTGACAAAATAAATGATATCAAAAAGATATTCGCTGGAAGCTGGATGAAAAATGCCAGGAGCGGCTGGTGGATCCAGGGTCCGGACGGAAGCTGGAGAAAGAAATAGACGGTATTGGATGTTGTCAGGCATAGATTATTCAGTTTAGCTGCACTGTGTTTTTTTCTTAGTGACCGGTTAAAAGAATATTGCGCTATGTTTGCTGAATGAGATGAAGATACTTCTTATGTCTGGAAGCCGTTATGCATCAAACATAAAAAAAGGCCCGCTCCAAGAGCAGGCCTTGCTTTTTTTATGATCGCTGAGCGTTGTTACGCCTTCTCCGCAGATCCCAGAACATTAATATTCTTATGTTTATAAAGCTCTTTCAAAGAATCCCTTGCAGGGCCTAAGAACTTTCTTGGATCAAACTCTCCCGGCTTTTCTACAAATACTTTTCTGACTGCCGCAGTCATGGCAAGTCTTCCGTCGGAGTCGATGTTAATTTTACATACCGATGAGGTAGCAGCCCTTCTGAGCTGGTCTTCAGGAATTCCGATGGCGTCTTTCAAGTTACCGCCGTGATCATTAATGGTCTTTACAATATCCTGAGGTACGGAAGATGAGCCGTGCAGGACAATAGAAAATCCCGGCAGCTGCTTTTCAATGGCCTCAAGGATGTCAAACCTGAGCGGCGGCGGGACAAGGGCCCCTTCTTCGTTCCTTGTGCACTGTTCGGGCGTGAACTTGTTTGCCCCGTGTGAAGTACCGATCGAAATGGCCAGACTGTCAACGCCCGTCCCCTTCACAAACTCAATTACCTCTTCAGGTTTTGTATACGTAGATTTTTCCGCGGAAACGTCATCTTCAACACCGGCCAGTTGTCCCAATTCTCCCTCAACAGTTACATCATGCTGATGTGCATATTCAACAACCTGTTTGGTCAGGGCCATATTATCTTCAAAGGAATGATGAGAACCGTCAATCATAACTGATGAGAAGCCGTTGTCAATACAATCCTTACAGAGCTCAAAAGTATCACCATGGTCAAGATGCAGTGCAATAGGAATTGCATATCCAAGTTCCTTGGCATACTCAACAGCTCCCTTTGCCATGTTTCTGAGGAGAGTAGAATTTGCATATTTACGGGCGCCTGATGAGACCTGCAAAATCAAAGGCGACTTTGTTTCAACACATGCCTGCAGGATCGCCTGCATCTGCTCCATATTATTAAAGTTATATGCCGGGACAGCATATTTGCCTTCCATTGCTTTCTTAAACATATCGTTGGTGTTGACCAGTCCTAAATCCTTGTAGCTAACCATAGTGTCTTTCTCCTTATTTATGATGTTAATCTATTGCAAAGCAAACAGCCTTTTTTATCGTTGCAAATGATGCTCTACAGCCCTGCATCTCTTCTTGAATTCATCAATTAACAGTAATCTAAAAGATAGAGTTAAGTTATAATTATAACAACCTTTTTAAGTTGTTACAAATCAAATTTATCATTGATAAAACAATACCCACCGCTACTGTAATCAATCTTTACACAAGGCAGTGCCTAAGTCCTGTCTTTCTGTTAAATCCGGTTGTAAATGAGCAGACCTTTATGTTACCCTTTGGAATCTTTCTGAACACATTCATCTATTATAGAAATATCTTCCCGCACCATAATTTTTACCGGGATACTTGAGAAAGGAGTTGTTCATTGTCTGAAGAAGTT
>PIVU01000577.1 GCA_003354025.1 Nitrospirota bacterium | reverse complement strand
ATGTTATTGAGTTCCCTGCAGGCATGAGTGATGAAGACAGGCGTCTGTTGGAAGCCGTGCCGCAGGGGCAATCAAACATGCTGAAGGAATTATTAAGCGAAGTAGGTCAGATGGGGAATCTGGAAATTTATGCATGCAGCGGTGCGGTAACATTAATGGGACTGGACGAAGAGCAGGTTAAAAGCAAGGTCGATGACATTATAGGATTGCCTACAATGTTGAAGATGGCTGAAGGCGCTGAAACTCAGTTGTTTATTTAGCATTGGTAGTAAACTAGTTATTAAAGAAAATTGTGATCCATATTAATCAGCATTTAGTCAACAGGATGTTAAAGGAGGCGAAGGCCGCCTACCCTCATGAATGCTGCGGTTTGTTTGTAGGTACAATTAATGATTCCGGAAAGAAAGTGTATGAGGTTTATCCGGTTGAAAATAAGAATAAGGTAAGGGCTGCAGACAGATACGAAATAGACCCTAAAGAGTTTGACAGAATAGATCGGGAAGCTGCAAAAAAAGGGTGGAGTATAACAGGTATCTATCATTCTCATCCGGATCATCCGGCAGAGCCTTCGGCATTTGATAAAGATTGTGCGAGTGCATGGGTTGAGTATTCGTACATAATAATATCTGTTAAAGATGGTGTAGATGATGAGCTGAGGTGTTGGCGTTTTGATACTGGAAAGCAGGATGTTGAGGAAGAAGAGGTAAAGGTAGACCGACGTGACTTTTTAATAGG
>PIVU01000306.1 GCA_003354025.1 Nitrospirota bacterium | reverse complement strand
GTTGTTTGCCATAGTTCCTTTTCGGTGTGTGTTGGCTCTGGTATTGCGGGCCAGCTGTACGCATGTGTTGATGGTGATGTGCAATTTCGATACTTAGAAACTTGATATATGTCGTACGATATTTTCTTTCCATCTGCTGTTAAGAGGTCTGATAGTGTAGCCACTCTTAAGTACATCCTGACTTTATTGAACCTTGATATTGCTTTGATGTCCTTAAGAATCTTACTTGCTTCATGCATAATAAAGCCATCATGGGTTGCCCACATTTTAAGTCCCGAAATACCCGAAGAAAGTTTTAAATCATACTTCTCCATCGATTTGATACTATTTTGAACCCAGGTGTTATCAGTTGTCCATTTAATTTTTTCAGCTTGTAGTTGGAAAGGATCCCCTGGTAGACCTGATTCAAGACTAAAAGTTTCTGCCGATGCCCTTATTAGTTTTCCTGTGGCTGTCTGTTTATGCCCATGTTTCATAAGCATAGCGATATGGTCTATTGTTTGGTTTTCGTGAATATTTGAGTTAAGGCCGAGTCCTCCTAGGTGGGTCGGTGCTGCTCCTAATTGTTTCGGTGCTGTCCTGACAACACCTATTTTTCCATACACTGCTTGTGTGAATTTACTTTCCAATGAGGAACATTGTTTATCGTTCATGGTTGTTGCTGCTAAGGGGTATCTTATAGATTTGCCGATCGTAGTTTTTGATGCCCATTTCGCATTTCTCCTATTGATAGTGCTTCGTTGTATGTTATCTTTCCACTTTTTAATTTTGCCATGCAGCTTCGTTACTTGTATTTTTTCTGATCCGTTCGGGGTTTGCCATACCCCTAGGGTTTCTCTTGCTTCATTGGCTTTCATTTGTTTCAGGTTTTCTCTTCGTCCTGCTGGATTGCGAACCGTCAAAGGTGTATCTTCCTTTCGATTATCTAGCGTGGTCTTTCCATCTTTCCAAACGTGTCTGATTTTTACCCAATCGCTTTTCGAAGGTTCTAGAGCTCCTCCTGTTGTTCGAAGTAGCGATTCCCATAGATCTAATCCTCTTTGCGCTCTTTCAATTAACTCTTCCCAAGTTTCATTGTCATTCGCCATTTCTATTGTATCCGTATCGTCGACGAAGGAGATAGCCGAGAATCGAAATATTGATCGGGTGAGTGGCGAACTAATGCGTACTCCGTGTCCTTTTTTCTTTAAGATTGTTAGCAATGGTGAGCTTATACATGCCCAAATCGCTGGACCGTATCCGTTTCCTTGTCCGCATCCATGGGGGCATAATTTCCACCGTTTTCCTCCGTATTTTCTTTTTGAATCCCCATGGGTAGTTCTAATGCTCATTTCCATCTCGAGTATGCCCACTATGCAGCTTTTGGCTGCTAACGGATCTATACCATGTTTAACCATTGCAAGGTAAGCTACAAGCATTAGTATCCTGTCATAACATGACTTTGCGTCGTTTGCGATATATACACAGTCCTTCTTAGTTTGTCTTGCAACGTCAATAATGAGCCGTTTATTCAACGCGTGCTCTATTGCTGATTTTTCTTTCCTGCTTCCATATTGCTCTTCTGCAAGGGTACCGTATTTCTCACCGTACTCCATCATCTTTTTTCCGATTAATTTGTTGTTATGGTTAAATCGTGCACACATAAGAAGTATCAGTCTTAATTTTTCGGGACGATGTTCGCCTTCTGCTTTTTTTGGTATCATTGAATCGATACCTTGCTTCCATGATTTAGGTGTGTAGCCTGTTAAAAGTGGAATCAATGCTAGCTTTGATATGACATCTGCTCCTTTGCTTTTTGGATTGATGCACTTAATATGAACTGTATGCACTCCTGGAAGGCAGCTCTTTGTTTCTTGCATCTTATTCCATGAATCGAAGTACTCTTCTGTAGTCCAGGAAAGGTCGAGTGGTGCTATTTCTTCCTGCTTCGTGATATAATCGTACCAGAGTCTCGTTCCTTCCTCTATTCCTTCCTGTGGTAGTTGAACCTGTCCTAAAAGTATTTCATTCCACCTGTCGAAGTCCATTTGTTCTCCTAATAGAGATTGCAAAGGTTCTTCTCGCAATGGTGTATTATTCGCTTGTTGCCTCTTAGCAGTGTTTGCTCGGATAATAGCTTTTTCGATATCGTCCTTGTCGTGTAGAGTTTTCATTGTCCCATCTTCGAGTTGTATATCTACTTTCTTGACCCCGGATTTGACTGCTCTTCCTTCGTTTATTTTAACTCGGCGTGCTTGCTCTTTTTGTCTTTCTTGTTGCCTCAGCCGTTTGAAATGAACTTCCGCCGAGGTGCCATCCTTCTGTTCTAGCTCCATTGCTATTCTGCCGAGATATGTGTCTCGGAATTCATGTGCTTTTGGTCGGAATTTGTTATATGCGTTGTACGATTCTCGTAATGATGCTATGGCTTCATCTTTATTTCTGAAGTTAATTGGGCCCTTGTATTTGTATTTTCGTGCTAACCTTTTGACCTTGGTACTCTTCGGCCTGTTAGGTTGACCTCTGAGTAGAATTCTTCGTAGTATGAGCTTTTTGATCTCAACTGCGCCTCGTATTTCCTGCGCTTTAGCTGAGAAGGGAACTGCTCCTTTTCTTATTTTTCTACAATTTGTATCGGCCATTTTGATACCTCTTTTAACTCTTTCTTCGATCCTCTCATATTCTTCACACTCTGCTAATGTTAATGATTTGTTTTTCACCGCACTCTTATATAATTCTTCGGTCTTATCATGCAGGTAATGTTTTGTTACCTGGCTTTCGAAAATATTGCCGAATTTTTCCTTGACTGAAGGTATTTTTGTGGTTGCTCGTCGTTGGACTTGTGGTGGTTTTATGAATTGAGGTTGACCTATTATATCTTGTTGTGAGATATCTACCCATAGGAACCTGTGGTCTCCGGGGGAATCGAGCTCCGAAAAATAACCTCCTTGTACTGCTTCTATTCCTTCAGTTGCATATATTCCGTCGATTGTTGTAGATCCTCGTTGATGTGTTGGCGGTCCGTCGCCGTATCTAGTTATTAGTATTTCTCTCATTCC
>PIVU01000006.1 GCA_003354025.1 Nitrospirota bacterium | reverse complement strand
TTTGCCATATGTTCAGCGAACTGCGCAGTGCATATGCCGTTCTGTTCTGCCATTCCATCCCATGTTGCGGAACGGACAAAACGGTTACGTAGTGTCATTTGCTTAATAATGGCTTTATCAAAAATCACTGACATAAATGTTAGTCCTTATATGTTAATACGCAACTGTTTTCAGGAAAAGATTGACAGAGGCTGTGAATAAATATCTTACATATCATCGATATTTGATGCAATATTTTCAGCAAGTTTGTATCCACTTTCAACGCAGTCATTTATCCCTATCCCCCGGTATGCATTACCGGTTATGTATAAACCGGGATACTTTTTCAGTAGTGTGTCTGCTGCCTCCAGTATGCCGGTATGTCCAATTAGATACTGAGGTATTGCTTTGTTCCATCTGTATACTCGTGTCATTTCCGGGTCTGATTTCAGCCCAAGTATTGAATTTAGTTCATCAAAGACCATTGTTGTCAGTTTATTATCATCCATAGACTCTACTGAAGGGTTCTTGGCCCCCCCGACCATTGCTCTTAAGAGTACGTGCCCTTCTGCAGCCCTGTTAGGAAACACACTGGAATCCCAAAGGTTTCCCAAAATATTTCTCCCCTCCTTATGAGGGATCAAAAAGCCAAAGCCATTGAGAGGGTGACTGACCTGTTCTTTTTTATAACCGAAGCAGACCACAGACACATGCGGGTAGGGGATCTTTGAGAGGACTTCCTTCATTTCATTATCAAATCCACTGAATATTCCAGCAGTTGCATATGCCGGTGTTGCAAATACTACTGCATCAGCATTTACAGGTTCTCCGGAGGTTTCCAGTTTATATGAGCTGTTTTCTTTAGAGATGCTGTTTATTGATACTCCGAGCTTCAGCCTGCTGCCTAGTTTTCCTGCGAGAGTATCCGTAATGGTTTGTGCACCGTCATAAAAGGAAGTAAGTGTCCCGCCCGGGGCAGCAGAGACTTGTGCTCCCTGTTCTTTCTTTCTCTGTTTTTTTATAGCAATCATGGCTTTTATCAAACTGCCGTATTCCTGTTCAAGCTCTTTGATACGGGCAAAGCAATTTTTTATGCTCATGCTGTATGGATCTCCGGCATAGATTCCTGAACACATAGGGTCGATAAGTTTGTCCAGTGCTTCCTGTCCCAGACGTCTTATTATAAAATCGGCTACAGTTTCATCAGAAGGCCCTTTGGGAGCAGTTAGTTCAAATATTAATCTGAGTTTCCCTTTCCATGATAGAAGATCTGATTTAATGAATGATATGGGAGACTCGGGCAGGGCGTTAAGTTTATTGTCTGAAAAGATGAACCTTTTCTTTGAGTTCTGATTGCTTCTTACAGGGTCGATTCCGAGGCTGCTGCACAGCTCAAGAGTTTTAGGTTTGTTGTCAAGGAATCCGTTAGGGCCCTTTTCACACAGAAATCCATCTGCTTTTTCGCTCCAAACTTTACCGCCTGGGCGATCATCAGCTTCGTATACTGTGATTTCAAGATCAGGTCTCTTATTTGCCAGAACATATGCAAGTGTAAGTCCTGAAATGCCACCGCCGATTATTGCAACTTTATTCAAATTATCTCCTGAAAATATTTATTAATAACGTTACCATGTCATGGTAAAATCTGCAATCTGACAAGTCCTGCAGTAAAGTGAAAATATGGAATTTACACGAGACAGTCAGTTCTCAGGCTGATCGAATCGTTATGCAAAGTTGAAGATTGCTGGGACGAAATAATGAAAATATCAGATTAGATCCTGATCTGCCTCCAGACGGCTATCACTTTACCGACGATTGTGTATAGATTGTCAGGCTCAGGCTTAGGATATTCGGGGTTATCGTTAACTAGGAAAACTGTGTCTTCCTTCTTGTGATACCTGCGGATCATTGATTCATTCCACATATTGTTTACCACCACAATGTCCCCACTGCAGATTTCTTCATGCTGAACAAAAATTGCATAATCACCGTCACGGACAGCAGGCAGCATGTTATCACCCTTAACTATGAATGCGAAGGCGTCTTCAGGTATACCAGGTAAACCGATGTACTCTTCCGGTTCTTCAGATACCTGCCCGGCAATTGTTTCAGAGACTTTGTTCATCACAGGAATTTTTACTGTTCGTGACAATGAGGTGTTTATACTGTTGTCCTCTCCTGTTAGCAGCCAGCCGGGATCACATTTAAGAATCTTAACCATTTCATGTAAGAGAGAGGAATCAGGAACCCTGTGCCCTCTCTCGTATTTATTAAGGGTAGGGTAGGCAATACCGAGTTTAGCTGCAAGCACTCCCTGAGTCAGGCCGGTGTTCTTTCTGGCCAGCTTTATTCTCCCACCTAAATTATTTCCCATTATTACATTAAACTTGACAAAATATAATCGAATGGTTATATTTATATTGAGATTGTAACCAAACTGTTATTTTTAAAGGGGACAGGCTGAATGTTACTTCCATACCAAAGCCCGGAAAAATTAAGAGTAGTAATGCTGCGAAAGACCGATTTAGCAGGACTCGTAATTCAGACATGTGAGACAGGTAAAGCATTTGCTCTGAACAAAAGTATGATCTGTTACTTCTTTGTTTCTCAGAAAGCATTACTCGACTCCGGGAGAATCAGGGTTATACCCTGAGCTTCATTTAAAAGGGTGATAGGCTTTATGCTCAATCGCCCTTCATTTTATCTTTTTTTATCATAGGCGTCAATGATTATGAATTCATAACATATCAGGAATTAATAGTTTTTGTATTGAATTAATCAGAGTGGAGTCTAATAGCAGCACTTCGTTCGGTAGTATTGTGCTGATGGCTTTTCACATGTTCGTTCAAAAAAATGCCGGAGAACACTGTAATGGCACAAAGAAATTCCAGAAGAATTAATGTATTTATCTGCGCTGACCTGGCTATTATGAGGAGGAGTTATCACGGATTCCTTGGGAATATTTCCGAGAGAGGTATGTATATGCGAATATCATCAACTCAGGAGTCTATGAAATTTGCTCACGGAGCGAGAGTGACTGTAACACTGATAGTACAAAAAGAAAAAACTGATTTTTTATGCCGGGTAGTGTGGACTAATGAAGTTTGTGAACGGAATCAGCTTTTAAATTCGACCTGCAGTCTTGGTCTGGAGATTATCGATAGTCAAGACAGGTACATGGAGTTTTATCACTATCTTGCGGCAAATGGAATAAAAGAATATTTGGAATTGTATGGATTTGAATTAACCCTGAAATAGTAAAAAATGAGCAATAATAAAGAACTGATTATTGAGATGATTGATAATATAAACTGGCTTTTAGAAGCGCATAACAGTCATGTGGAACTGGTTGAAATAATGGGGAGCAAGATTGTTCTCAGGTATGAAGGTCAATGCTCAGCATGTAAAATCGACTGTGCAGCCTTTGCAATTAATATGACTATGCCGGATATGAAAATTATTAAAATAAAATAGTCTCTACGTCTTTCTAAAAAGGCCGATTATAATTTTACCTGAACAACTGGTTGAAGAATGATCCGCTCTTTACTTCTTCTTCGAAGTTGTTAACGTCATTCTCTGAAATGTTAAGTATATCAAAGCAGACAGGGTCAAGAGGATATTGTGGATTTTTGTCAGTCAGGCTAAGAATATTCTTTGACGTTTTTTAAAATTAGCGCTTTTAGTGCGGCAATAAACTTTGCAGAAGTATTTAAGGCGTCACACCGAACAAGATTGATCCCGTGCTTTTGGGCCATATCTCTGTACAGGATGTCTATCTCGTATAGAGTTTCAATATGGTCGGATACAAAACTGATCGGTACTACCAGCAGATTCTTACAGCCCTCCGAAGCGAGTTTTTTAATTATGTAATCTGTAGAAGGTTCCAGCCATTTAACCGGTCCCGTCTTGCTTTGGAACGAGAGGTGCCACTTAAGTCCGGATAATCCATATGGCGCTTCCGATAGTCTGGCGTTAACTTTGTCAATAGTTATATTTATATGTTCCAGGTATGGGTCCCCTTCTTTGATAAATGATTCGGGCAGACTGTGGGCGCTGTATAAAAGTTCATAATCCTGGTCTGGTAGTTTAAGGGCGGCTTTTGATATAAGCTCTGATAGTGCATCAATGTAAGGAGGGAAATCAGGCCATTCATTGATATAATTAATTTTAATATCTTTGCCTTCTATATGTTTCTTTAATTCATCGACGGAAGAACCTGTTGTTGCTTTGGAATAGTGGGGGTAAAGGCTAAGAACGAACAGCCGCTTAATGCCGTCATTAACAATTTCATTAACGACATCCTGTGTGAAAGGGTGCCAGTAACGCATTCCTATATAAACTTTGTATTTTTCAGTTGACCGATCCTGATTTTCGTTCAATGCGTTTTCCAGAGCAGCGGCCTGTGCTTTTGTTATTTCAAGTATCGGGGACTTGCTGCCTATATGGCCATACATTTCTTCCGTATGCTTTGATCGTAATGTTGAAATAATCCATGCAATAGGTTTCTGAAGAAAAGAAGGGCCGAGCCTGATAATGTCTCTGTCGGAAAATAGATTGTAAAGGAAAGGCCGGACTGCTTTGAGAGAGTCGGGGCCGCCGAGGTTAAGGAGAAGGATGCCGTTTCTCATAGAAGAGAATTATATCATAATCAAGTTGTAATTGTGGATGACTGAATTCAGATGTTTATTTCAACACGATTCCGGCCCTTCTGTTTGGCCAGGTAAAGAGCGCTGTCTGCCTTATTGATTAGTTCCTCTTTGTCCTTCTCCATTACATACGAGGCAATCCCGATGCTGACGGTTATGCCGGTCTTTGCCGTGATTTTTGCTCTAATTCTCTCTGAAACATCATGGGCTGTATTTAAGTCCGCTTCAGGAAGAGAGACGAGAAACTCCTCTCCTCCATAACGTATTACAAGATCTATCTCGCGAGTTTCTTCGTTAAGTACTTCTGCCAGCTTAATGAGTATTTCATCCCCGGCACTATGGCCGTACTCGTCATTGTATTGTTTGAAATAATCGATATCCAGCATCATTATCGAAAGAGGTCTTTTCATACGAGAAGCTCTGGCAAAACTCCTCTCAAGAACAATGTCGAGCAGACGTCTGTTGGCAAGCCCTGTGAGGGGGTCCCGCAGCGAGAGGTCTTTCGTTTCTTCATACAGCCTTGAGTTATCTATTGCTATTCCGATTTGATTTCCAATTGACCTGAGCAGGTTGATATTGTGCTCCTGGATTTTAACATCCGCTGCTGTGTAGAGGTATAGCACGCCGATTATCCTGTTCATAGCTTTCAGAGGTATGATAATATGGCCATGGGGAGTCATGCCGGGATACTGTACTGTGTGATGAGCGTCTTTGCATGAGTCGTGTGAAACAATGATTTCTCCAGTCCTGGCCGCTATGCCGCAAAGACAGTCACCTACCTTCATGTTTTTATGAAGGTCCATGAATTCCTCTGTATGCCCGAGATGAGCAACAAGATCCATCTTTTTTCCATCGAGAATGAATATTCCACCTTTTTGTTCTACACTGAATAGCTCTAATCCTGTAATAGTTTCCAGGACGATGTTGAGGAGCTTGTTAAGGTCTATAGTCTGGCTTATTGCTGTAGATACTCTATTGAGTACATCCAGCTCAAGGTTCATGGCTTGCAGCTCCGAGTGGTGCTCTATGAGCTGTTCTTCTGTTTGCCGGCGAGTCCTGTCATTGCGGATGAGACGTACTCCGACAACTATTATTGCGGTGAGACCCAGAACCCATAGCACAATAAAGCCCAGAGAGACTCTTAAAATACGCAGAAATTCAATTTCTTTAAGAGACTCCATTGGTACAGCAACACTTAAACCACCACGGATATCTCCGACTTTATATACCTGTTTTGCGTGACACTGCATACATCCTTCTTCAGAGTAAATTGGCCGAATGAGACGCATATAGTCAATGCCATCGATACGTTGGAGTAAACTGACTTCGGTCGCTCCCTCTTCAAAACTTCGGAGGGCCTGAGCTTCCCAGGGGTCAGCAGCGTTCTCCTTGCGAGTCGGGTTCAGGCTTGTGATGTGCCCCAGAACGCCAAATTGCTCAGTAGCAAGCTCATCTACCTGGCGCATCATGTAATCAGGATTCATCAGAGTGAGTTTTTTATTTGAGGATGTAGTAACATCACGGTCGGGTATGTTGGCCATGTAGGGGTTTGGTGCGGTGTCTTCCGTGACAGGTACGTATACGCCTCCGTGTTGCGTAATCCATCGGCGGTATATTACATCTTTTTCATAGGCTATACGGGCCTGAATTTTTGCGATTTCAAGAGTATTGTTTTGTTCATGGCTTATGTTCCAGATGAGTCCTGTAAATATACTGGCGGTCCACACTAATGCAAGAGCCATTGCGTACAGACTCAGGCGGGGATGGTTTTTCTTTACTTTTTGAGAACTGCTCAATTTTTTCCCTCTAGTAATAATATCTATCTTATCGGCTTTATAATGTGACAGCTAAAGCCGGAAAGTGAAGGTGTATATGCAGGAAAAATAAGCTTATTAAATGAATTCATGGCTCTGCAGCTTATGTTGTCTTGTGATATATCTCAGAGTCGGCATTACTGCTCCTTGCTAGAACATTTGAGAAAGCATCAACAATGGCGGGATCAAAGTGGGAGTTTGCACATCTATGAAGCTCCGATACTGCATAATCCGTCCCTCTGGCAGCTCTGTAGGGGCGGTCTGATATCATAGCATCGTAGGAGTCGGCAACACACAATACTCTAGCAAGGAGGGGTATGTCATCACCTTTGAGGCCGTCGGGATAACCTGTGCCATCGTATTTTTCATGGTGATATCGTATGATTGGCAGCAGGTCGCCAAGTCCCTTGATAGGACTAAGCATCTCTTCTCCTCTGAGCGGATGAAGCTGTATAAGCATCCTTTCCTTCTCATCTAGTTTGTCCGGTTTATCAAGAATATTGTCATACGTCCCTATCTTCCCTATATCATGAAGAAGGGCAGCTGTTTTGAGGGTCTCAATCTCATGATGGTCAAGACTCATTTCCTTTGCTATTTTAGTTGCGAAATTTGTAGTTTCTATTGAGTGGCCCCTTGTCCATGAACTTTTTGCATCAATAATATTTGATAAAGCAATAATGAGATCGTTATGGACTAATTCAAGGTCCCTGTAAGAAGAGTCAAGATCTGTCAGCATATTAAAAAATGCATCTTTAGATTCTGTAAGTTTCCTTTCTTTTTCTTTTGAATCCGTTACATCGATTAAGACATGAACATAGGAATTAATCGATCCCTTTTCATCAATAACAGGTGTGATGCTTTCAGAAAAAGATTTATTAAGGTCAGGGTCGAAGTAGTCGTAGTTACTGGTTTCTGAAGTGTTATTCTTATTATGAAGCGGGCATTTTTTATTTGGCCTGTTGTTTTTACAGAATGTGTCATGGCACTTCCTGTTTGAAGTCAGTTCTTCAAGAGAAAGACCTGTCTGGTTTACTAAGTGTTTATTGGCACGGATAATTTTACAATCTTTATCGGTCAGAAGCACACTATATGGAATTGCATCAAAAGTAGCTATCCATTCAAGGGCGGATTGCTTTATCTGCAATTTTGAAAGATTTGTCTTGTTAAGCAGTTTTTTCCGCTCATTGATTAGATACGCCGTGATATGTGCACCGATAAAAGCGCTTAGAATAATAACATGAAGAAGTGTTTCAGCAGAATCGCTAAAAGAAAAAAAGTGAGTCAGTGTACGATTCCCGTAGTACGTGTAATCATAGAAAATGTATGTGCCCAGGATCAGCCAGCCGAACAGGGCAACAAGTATTGAGTGGGTTGATTTTACTTTAATATTTCTGGTCATAATTTCTTGTCTGATACTAAGTGCTGCAGGGCTGTGTGAATACTTGTGAGCACTTAATAATTTACATGAAATATCAACACTCTTTCCATTATTTACTTGCAAACTTAATGCCAACACGTAACTGTCTGTAAATAAAAGAAATCACTGCTGAAGTGTATGTAGTTTTGACAATATAGTGCCGGGATGACACTAATTTGACAAATATTGTCTGGTGAAATAACCTTTTTTTTATCTTTTGCTCAGCCTGTGGACCATCTCTACAAGAGCGATAACATTATCCGGTGGAGTCTGAGGAACAACGCCGTGTCCCAGATTAAATATGTGTCCCCGTGCTGATGACGCCTGTGCAAGCACCTTTTTTACACGTTCCTCAATCTTATCTTTGGGTAAAAATGTAGATAAGGGGTCCATATTACCCTGAACAACCACATCTCCACCAAGGCGTTTAATTGCTTCGTCCAGATTAATTCTCCAGTCAACACCGAAAACATCAGCCCCGGAGGTCTTGATATCTTCCAGGAGTCCGGCTGTTTCGCCGACAAAGTAAATAATAGGCACTGATTCGTCTCTTTCCTTTGCCATCCACTCTTTCAGGCTTTTTATAATCGTCTGTACGTAGGATAGGGCGTGCTCCCTGAAGTCGGCAGGTGAAAAGATTCCTCCCCATGTATCAAAGATTTGAACAGCCTGAGCTCCGGCTGAAATCTGAGCTTTAAGGTACTCTGTAATTGTTGCCGTTACTTTGTCCATAAATGATTTATAAAGTTCGGGGTTTTGGTAAATCATCATCTTTGTATTAAGGAAATTCTTGGATGTTCCACCTTCGATCATATATGTTGCCGTTGTTAAAGGCGCGCCGGCAAAACCGATAAGAGGAACTCTTCCGGCAAGTTCTTTTCTGAGAAGGCGGATTGTGTCCATAACAAAACCCATAGTCTCTTCCGGATCGGGTACAAAGAGTTTATCTACAGTCTCTTTATCTCTTATCGGAGGCCCTAGCAGCGGGCCTTTGCCTTCATGGAAATCAAGCCCCTGTCCCATGGCTTCACATGGAATGAGAATGTCTGAAAACAGAATAGCTGCATCGACATTCAGGATGTCAATCGGTTGAAGTGTCACTTCTGCAGCAAGCTCCGGAGTTTTGCACATTGTGAGAAAATCGGCTTTGCCCCTTATTGCCCGGTATTCAGGAAGATATCTTCCTGCCTGGCGCATGATCCAGATTGGTGTATATGGAACTTCTTCTCCCCTGCAAGCCTTTAAAAATGTATCGTTCATTATTCCTCCATTAATATATTATTCAGTTTTTATCTTTCTTCCTGATTCGATATGGAATATATCCGCAAAAGGGTTCCTCTTCCATATAGTCGCCTTTAACTGCTAATGCCCTGGCCCTGCATCCTCCGCATACATTTATATATTCACATTTACCGCATCTGCCCTTGTAACTCTTGAAGTCACGCATTTCCTTGAATAGGGTAGAGTTTTCCCAGATATCTTTAAATGATTTTTCTTTCAGGTTGCCTGCCGGTTTCGGGAAATAACTGCAGGGAAGCACATTCTCATCAACATCTATTAAACATATTACCTGTCCTGCGATGCAGCCCTTCGAACCGCCGGTAGAAAATTTTAGACTTCTGCGCTCGAACTTTTCACCTTCCTCTTTTTGTTTCTGCAGTACTATGCGGTAGTAGTGTGGAGCGCATGTCGGACGTACGAGCAGGTCCTTTTCATTTTTTTCCATTTCGTAATGCCATTCAAGCAGTTCTTCATAATCTTCTTTTGAAATTAATTCATTCATTATGTCTTCACCCCTGCCTGTGGGTACGATCATAAACATGTACCAGGCCGTGGCTCCGAGTTTCTTTGCCAGTTTGTAGACCTTCGGGATTTCTTCCTGATTGCGTTTAGTAAATGATGAATTAATGAGGAATTTAATGCCGTGTTTATTGAAGAGTTCTGCTGCATTTACAACACCGTCAAATGCGCCTTTCTGACTTCTGAAATCGTCATGAACTTCTGCATTGGAGCCATCAAGGCTGAGTGAAACCATTTTTATGCCAGATGCGTTCATGCTCTTGCATATTTCTTCAGTTATGAGAGAACCATTTGTTGCAATGCACATTCTGAGACCTTTATCAGTGCCATATTGTGCAAGCTTGAAAACATCTTTTCTTAGAAGAGGCTCACCTCCTGAGAGAACTACCACCGGTTTTGAATAACCTGCAATATCATCTAATATTCTGAACCCCTCTTCAGTTGAGAAGTCAGGATGGTCATCCATTTTCATTTCAGATGAAGAGCGGCAGTGTACACATTTAAAGTTACACCGTCTTGTGATTTCCCACGCTACCCATTTTGCTTCAAATTCTTTAATCATAAAAGATCCTTCCGAAAAACACTAAGTCATTATATTAAGGATATGGATGGTAAAGTTCAATTCCATGTCTGTCTTATATTTTAACCTTTTTTAAATTTATATGAAATAGTATTTATTTCCTATGGTGTTATTGCATAAACAACTTATATTAAATGAACTTTAGAAATACCTCATTGGATAGCACAAGTCCCTTGCTGGTAAGTTTGAGATCTGTTTCATAGGAGCAATTTGAGGTAGTCAGTTCGATAAGTCCAGCTTCTGATAATTCTTTAATTTCGCTGCCGTAACTGCTTAATATATTAACATTATATCTCCTGGATAGTGATTCTATGTTAATTCCTCCAATTTTTCTTAATCCAAGGAAAATAGCTTCAGATAAAGCGCTGTCGCATGTTATATCTTCAGAGTTTTCCACTGCGGTTGCATTATTCTGTACAGAGGTTAAGTACCTGTCAAGACTATCGGTGTTATGAAATCTCTTCCCGTGCAAAAAAGAGTGTGCACCGAGACCGGCCCCGATGTATTCGCCTCTATCCCAGTAATTAAGATTGTGCCTGCACTCATAACCCGGTCTGGCAAAATTTGATATTTCATAATGTATGAATCCCTGGGAAGTAAGGTAGTAGATAGCATATTCATACATTTCAACAATCATTTCATCGCTTAATAGGACAGGAGTACTTAAAGGCCTTTCTTTTGATGGACATTGTTTCGCATTTAACAGGCCGTCTAACTCAGTTCCCGTCTCAACTGTCAATTCATAAGTAGAGATATGTTCCGGTTTTAAGCTCACAGTTTTTTCAAGGGTCTTTTTCCAGCTTTCCAAACTTTGCCCCGGAATTCCGTAAATTAGGTCTATCCCAACATTGTTGAAGCCTGCTTCTTTTGCCATATGAATGGCATGCTCTGCTTCGTGGCTGGAATGAATCCGCGATAGAAAGGAAAGCTCATTAGAGTTAAAAGACTGGACTCCCATACTTATTCTGTTTATTCCAGCATCATGAATGGTAAGCAATTTCTCAGGATTCAATGTGCATGGGTTTGCTTCTATGGAAGCTTCATAGTTGTCGTTGAATTTAAAATGATCAAATACATGTTTGAAAAAACCAGATAGAAGCTCAGTTGAGATAGCAGTTGGTGTACCACCTCCGATGAATAAAGTAGCAAGAGAGGATTTCTTGGTAATGCCGGATATCTCATGCTTCAATGCTTCTACATATGCACTAGCTTTGCTATCATCATAAATTGTGGAAACAAAGTCACAGTAGATGCATCTTTTTAAGCAGAAAGGGATATGAATGTAAAGAGAATGCATGGGTCATTTTAACATGAGCGGGTATCAGTTGAAAGGATTGCCTGTGTAAGTTATGCAGGTTTAAATTGTATAGGTAGTTTTTAATTGAGAGTAGAATAATATTGAATTTTGAAAAAGGGTGTTAGTTCGTCATACTCTTTCCATAGATCTCGTGGTCTCTGACCGTAAAGATATTGCTGGATATTAATGTATCCGCTATAATTCTTGAGGCTAATAGCGACCCTTTATCATTTAAGTGGCATGTGTCATAAATGTACTCAGTGGTTTTAGGTATCTCCCTGTCGAGATCAACAAGTAGAATGTCTTCATTAGATGCAACAGTACGTATTTGATCATTAAATGTACTGTATAAGGTAATGAATTCATCGTAGGATACTCCAAATTCCTCCATTTCTTTTATGATTGAGCGAACGACAGGTCCATCATCTTTCGTGTACCGACTCTGTTGTGTCATTAACACGGGAACAATATTGTTTGCTCGGCATATGGCAATGAACGTACGCAGCATATTTTCAAATTCAGAAAGCATATAATCTTTATCATATTTAAAAGTGGTGCCCCTAATATCAGCGTGCTCATCGATTGCTGGTTTCCCATTTATTAACAGTTTGGCCCGGTTATGCATATACGGAACGAGAAAGCGGAAAAAACGGTCAATAAGAGATGATGCAGTATCGCCTTCAATGGTTTGGACATTTACGATATTAGAACGAGTGACACTGTTGTTCCAGTAGGAGCCCCTGTAGAGAAGTACAACAAGATCATTTACGTTATGCATTAATAAAACCATCTCAGGCTTCTGGGGAAGAATCTTGTTTACCAATATATTTAAAGAATGAAGTGAAGAATTGCCTGATTTGCCGGCATTGAAGGAATTAACATTTAATCCTGTTTTATTCTCTATTAGGTTTCCAACTACATAGGGGAACCTGTTTTCCTCCAATACATGGATAGTTTCAGTAGTTGAACCGCCAAGGAAAAAAATATTAATATCAGGATCATCATGCTTTCGAGACGGCATAATGAAGCCATTTTCATCTGTTCTTAATTTATATGGTCTATTAACCAGGTGTGTATACCTGATATCATTTATATCAGGAGTAAGAGTTGTATTAATATTTGGAAGCCAATGTCGAAGCCTTATGTATTGATGGTTATTGACATTCATTTCATTGACCGGAGACTGTATGATCCAGCGAATAATCTGGTCTGCAAAACTGAAGATAGTTAAATATACTATTACGATCAGAAGGGCTTTCGATACTTTAGCCTGAGAGTCCTTATTGCTTTGCCTATACCAGGCAAGACATGTTATGAGCAATGAAATGACTAAATAGTACTTAAGCAATTTAGTGGATATGGCCATGAACTGTCCAGTTGCACTCTCAAGATAAATTTCTAGACTGTTTAGATGCTGTCCTTCAATTATTTCGTTGACAAACTTGATAGGAAATTCCCCGTTGTAGGCAGATGTGATAATGCTGTGACCAAGGGTAATGAATAATAGAAAAGTGGCACACCATATTAATGCTACTATAAATGTAAACAGGAAAAAAGAACCTACAGGTTGTATTCTGAATGATTTCATTTGCATATAGAAACTAATTGTTAACAGGGTCTAGTCTTGTACCTGACAGATTTTATAAGATAAGAGGGGAAATAATATCAACGGGAATATTGCACAGAAAAAACTACTTAATATCTAGACAATATAATAACTTATATCCCCTATCATTAAATGTAAATGTATTCAAATATTATCACGATAACGCATGATTGTCAAAGGGAAAATGATGAATCGTCATTGCGTATAAAGTGAAAATATAAATAATAATCCCAAAAGCAAGTTGCAGTTTATGGCTCAAATTCACAGCAGGATCATATCTGACTTCTCAATTTTGCCCATATAATGCCCAGGTATTCATGAAAGGCCAATTCTGCTTTTTGCAGGTTGACGGATGATGGGAAAAATGGATTTGGAGTACGATACAAAAGTTTTTGCTCTATCGATCTGGTAGGCGCTGGAATTGGCTTCATACCCAGTTTTGCAAATAATTCCAATGAGCGCGGCATATGAGATGATGAAGTTACAAGAATGAATTGAACGTCTCCCAGCATGGAGTGTATGATTTGTGCCTGGTCTTTCGTGTCCCTGGATTTTGATTCTATGACTATATCTTTTTCATGTACTCCAAGCTGCACCGCAAGTTCGGCCATTCCTTCGGCGCTCGAAATTACACCCTCTTTGCCCCCTCCGGACAGGAGCAACTTCCCCTTAGCAGACATATTGTAAATACGAATACCTTCTACTAACCTAATTAATGAATCATGACCAATGCGGGCTAAAAGCGGCAACGACGTCTCAGGATTATACCCTCCACCAAGAACTACGATAGTTTCGGGTATTTGATGGATAGTTGATGAACTAACTTGAGTATAAGGCGGATATTTATTTTTTAAAGGGCTGATTAGAATATCAACTGAAGGAGTATAGCTGCATATAACAAAAATCAGTACTCCTACTGCAATTAATGATTTGCCGGCCTTCTGCCTTGATGTGAAAGACAGTAAAAGAAGCCCCAAAATGATCAGTTCAAGGGTCAGGGATATTGGGCTGAAGAATTGAGCTGTTATTTTTTTGAATAGAAACACTGGTGTCCTCTCTTACCAATCCTGTTGATACTTTTGATTATTTATATGATACATTATGCATAATGTGAGGACAATGAATTAATGCAGGGTAAGTCGTTATTTAATTATTATTTTACATAGTTAAATGTATCGTGAGCAGGTGTTAAGGGTATGCTGCATGTGTCGTCATCTCCACTTATTTCAAGCTCTTTTTCACTGCTTACCCATAATGTTGTATCTACATTTTGCGCTGATGTATTATTCCCGCTAAATAATTCATTGATGCAATTGTTGGGATTAATTTCTATTCCATGGGTGCTATCAGTTGGTGTTACTTCATCTGTAGTGATATATATACCGTCTACTAAATGATTGGCTTCCCGGGTCCATATATTGATTGTGTGCAGTCCCCCGGTAGTAACTGTTACGGTGTTGGTTCCATTTTTTATATTACTTGTCCATGTCCATTGATTATATATTTCGCTTCCATTAAGAGCGCCTACGCAATTTCCGTCCAGACCGATAAATACGGAGTCTGAAGAGAAGTCTGATGCATAAGCCCTAAGCCAAACTTTATAGGTGCCTGTTTCAATGAAATTCATTTCGTACTCCTTGCCTTCATCAACAGGAGGGCAGTATGTGCCTGTTCCCCCATTACTTTTCAATAAACCGCTTCCAAGAAATCCCGATGGAAATGCTTCATGAGAAAGAGTACCGGACCCTGGGTTTATAGTACCCGAAAAGTGCTCGGCCTCGACATATGTACCGGTTGGATCAACATCACAAAGGTTTTCCTCAGTTACTGTATACCAGAGGTTTGTTGTATAGCTTGAGTTTGTAATAGATGTCAAATCAATTGGATTGCCTGTTAGTGCTTGACCGGTTAGTATTGATGTGCTTCCTGTCACAGTGACTTTTTGAAATAAACTTATAAATACTTGCCCTGTCGCGGTATGGGAGTTTTGATAGTTATGCCCTTCAGTATACCATTTGATTTGCCATGCGCTTAAGACGCTAATATCAAATACCCCGATGAAATTTCCATCCTCCATAAATGACACAGTTTGATTTGTTGCATCAAATTCGAACTGCATTAAATTATCTCTCTGGTTTGCGTCTGTTCTTAATCCATTATCTGTTCCTGACGTCCATGATTCCTGGGGGGCTGTCCATAGTATGACTTCGTTAAAGCCATCAATTATGGATACTCGTGTGATCGAATCAGGGGGGGAGCCTGCTGTCAGTGTATCGGCATACCAGTAAACCTGTGCCTGTACTACAATATTTTCAACGAAGAAGTCCCCCTGTGAAACACTAGTCGTTTGAAGCACATTAATTACTGGAGCTGAAGATGAAGCAAGGTGTCTTGATGCCTGGGCTTCCATGCGATTGTTCTGTTCTAGAAAAAACGTATTAGCGCCTGTGCCAGTTGTGTTGCCTGAAGTTGTGTTTTCCCAGAGAGTTGTGTCAATTAGGCCATCTGTAAAATTATCAAGGGGTATCTCACATAGACACTCTTCGTCAGTATCTGTCAGTCCGTCACAGTCATTATCTATAACATCAATACAGGTCGGATCTGTGATAGGTCCTTCTGTTTGTGACTGGTTGTCTTGGATACACACTTCCAGCCCTCCTGAACAGGTAATGGTGCCGGGAGCGCAAATACCAGACTGGCCAGTGCTACAAGTACCATTTGTAACTAAGTTGCAATCAGGGTCTTGGCAGTCAGTGAAGGTGTCTGCATCATTATCATTATTGTCGAAACAGGAGATTTCAGTCCCATACTCGCACTTGGAAATTCCGTTACAGTCTTCATCTGCACAGTCAGAATAGCCATCATTGTCATTGTCTATGTTGTCAGTGCAATCACTTTCAAAACTAAAGGTAAATGAATCATTTCCAGAGGGCAGGGCGCTGAGGCATGTAGCATCATCTGCTGTAACTGTAAGGTCTTTATCGCCTTGAAGCCATTCTGATGTGTCTACACTTTGTGCTGCAGTTTCATCGCCCACAAATATTGGTGTGCTGCAGTCACCTGGATTAATAATTGTCTCAAGGGTAAGGTCAGTGGGTGTTTCAGTTCCCTGGGTAAGGTAAATACCATCTATGAGATGGTCGGGTTCACGGACCCATATGTTAAGGCTATGTGTACCAGCTGATGCTACGTTAATAACAGTAGAGCCATTTTGAATATCATTAGTCCATGCCCACTGATTATAGACGTCATTTCTTATTGAACCGACACAGTTGCCGTCAATGCCTAAGAACATTGAGTTTGATGAATTGTCCAAAGCAAAGCTTCTTATCCAAACATTGTACTGCCCTGGGGCTGTAAAGTTGATTCGATATTCCTTGCCCTCACTGACAGGGGGGCATGCTCCCTGAAAACCTTCCCCGATACTTTTGAGGTAGCCGGCTCCAAGATATCCGGGTTGGTTATTTTCATCAATGAATGTACTTGTTCCCTGGCTTATTGTCCCGGTATAATTTTCGGCATCGATATACGTTCCATTTTGATCAACTTCACAGGAATGAAATGCCCGCACTTCATAATATATATTAATTGTATTGTCCTTAGTCATAAATGATGTTAGATCTATTGATTGACCAGAGAGGGTTTGCCCGGGTAATATTGAAACAGACCCTGTTGGTAAACATGACTGAATGGTTAATGAATTTGAATGTCCCAAATAAAAGGGAGCAATATCATTCCCGGCTACGTTTAAGGTTCTTACACTGGACTGGATTGACGATCCCTGCTCTCCCATTGCAAGATCGTATACAATATATATATATTTAGAGGTTCCGTTGCTAACAGTACGATCACCTGTTGTTCCCCCACTAAATGTTACTGTCTTGAGTGTCCCGTCCCATAGTCCTGTGTTCCCAATAAGCACAGCGTCTTGTGGCAGTGTTGTTGAACTGAGTGTTGATATATATATTTTTGCATTAAGAATAGTTGAAGTAGTTCCGTTATCAAATATGTCAAGAGAGATTAGCTCAACCTGTCCATCGTCTGCATTGTCACTAAATATCTCGAATCTTTGCATAACAATGCCGGTCTCAACTGTAGTGGGGTTAGCAGAGGCTATTGATGTATGGTTTATATCGAACAGCGTGTCTCCATTGGTTATTCTGAGTGGTCCGTGGCTATAGACATTAACTGTTTGGTTTACGCTGTCGTTTACTGTCCCATAAACATAATATATGCCTGATGGTAAACCGGCAGTGTTCCATGTACAGGTTTGCCCATTGCCTTCAGTCATTTGTTCACAACCGTTAATAGGAATGCCGTCATATCCGGCATTGTCTACATCATAGTAAAATTGACTTGTTACTTCATTGTCAACGTCAGTTAAATTGTATGTAATGTCAAATGATGAATCTACAGCGATATTACTACGAATACCGTCAGGTGTATAAATTTCTAGCTCAGGAAACATGTTGTCAGGAGGGCTAACAACTGATTCACTGTTATCGTAAATGTCGTCGCAATCTTGATCAACCATGTCTATGCTGCCGTCTTTGTCGTCATCCAGTCCATTGTTGCATTGTGAAAATGATATGTCAGCAATAAATATTCCTCGGGTTCCAGTGTTTCCGACAATAGCGTCGCAGACTGACTGCGGGATAGTTGTATCAGGACACCCTTTTATACAGCAATTATAATCTTCTGTTGAGTATTTGCCGTCTGTTGAAATAAACATTAACTGTTTTCCGTCTTTACTAAGGGTAGGGCTCGGCAGTGCCAAATAATTATAATCTTCGAATTGGCTGTCCTGACAGTCAGAGCCTTTCCAGTATCCCGCCCCAAGTTTTGATATTAATTTGTTATGTGAAAAAGCATTAGTTCCTCGATTGAAAAACACCTGTGATATTGCGTAATTAAATAAATAAGGATAAGTTTGCTGGCACAATACCTTGCCTCCGACAAACCAGTCATTTGAGTGTTGCCAATCAATATGTGAAAGATAATCATCAGTCACACTGCCATTTAGGGCATCATTGTAAAATAAACCACAATTAAGAGGGTCAGAGTAATCATTAGTTTCTACACCTGATTCAGCTGATGATGCATTATAATGAGCATAATATTTACTGTCAGGACTCTTACCTTCATGAATTGAGCGGGCAGAGGGATATCTTGAAAATCTTTCGGAGCAAAGATTAGGGCGACTGCTATAATGTGTTGTGCTAGGGTTAACGTGGTCCGGAAAATCAATATCAACTTCATATAGCCCAGAATCCCATTCTGACTGATTGAAATTAACGATTAACTTGTTGTCTGAAGTCCAGCCAAGGAGAGATGGTGTGGCAGTTAAATCAGGATGACTATAGCTGATTAACGGTATTTGGTCGCCTGTATCAGTATTGTATTTAACAAGCATTTTGTCTGAAGCTCTGAGGCCATATATGTATTCATTTTCAACCGAAAAAGGGCTCCACTCAATCGCTTTTGGATTTTCCCATATACTGTCAGGTATATCGGTAGATGCATTCAGGTAATCCTGTAGAGTACCTATAGCAGCTGCAGATTTCAGCTCATTAATATTGCCTGTTACAATACCTCTGCCACATCCTGCAATGGGATCACAATATCCTACGGATTCATACATCAGTATTCTCTTAAGATTGGAGTTCCACGAATTAAATCCACCCTGGCCGTAGATATTATCTATGTTGAATGCCGGATGAGATAGACGGGTAATTGATGTAACTACTCGAGGTATAATGTCATGCTGATTAATTTGGACTGTACCAGTAACAACGGTAAAAGTGCCGTTACTGATAGTAAGATTCCCATTTATTGTTGTAGTGTCGGATATGATGGTATAACTGCAGTTATAGCCACCTTCAATTGATACTGATTTGTTGCTATGAATAGTAATATCTTCTGCTGATGTTGAGTTTCTGCTTTGAATAATATCACCATCCAACGCTGCATCATAAGCTTCCTGGAAAGTTGAGAAATAAAAATTTTCTGAGGGAACTCTGGTAATCCTGAACGGCTTAGCGCCTGGATAAACATTTGCATCATTGTCATCGCAGTCAATGGGTTCGCATCCTTCACTTGCGATATTGTAGTAGAAGTCTCCATCGGAGTCTGTGCAGGTTTGACTGAATGCAAACGTAGTTATTAGCAGATAGGCTAAGATGAGAAGTATAGATATTGTAGTAAAAGTTGAAAGTGATTTTATTGTGTTTGATTTCACGATATGAAATTGTCCGAGCAGGCTCACTGCTTTATAACAAATGAATAAATATAGAGATGTTGTCTTATCATTAGTAAAGTTAAGCGTTATATTGATGTTTATTAGTTAATATTGACGATAGTAGTGGTTGTAATGTAATTATATTAATATATTGCAACTATATTGCAATAACTATGCCTGGATGGATAGGGTTGAATTATAAAGATAGTTGCTGACTAAACTGCATTATGATTGTAAATAACCATTACGACGTGTAAAGAAATAACTTTAAAGCTATTTTACTGCTGGAGGAAATGTAAACTTTCATGAGAACTATTTCAATGCATTTAAAATGAAGTTGACCCTATCGGGAAGGATGTAGTAGCAGTGGAATCTCAACTATTGTATACAAAAAAAAGGGCTGGACTACCAGACCTTTTTTGATATTTATTTTACTAAACTGATCAGACTGTTTACCAAAATGGCGGCAATGGAGCAATATTATCTGCCAGCACTGAACTGCCTGAAATTATAACATTTTGCCAGTTTGAAGCATTTTGATTTGACAGTGAAATATTAGGCCACATTATACTACTAACTCCAGAAGAGTCTTTATCATTAACGGCGAAACTCATTCCAATAATTGTATCTTCAGATGGGGCAGAGGAATATCCAAGAGATGTCCATGGGATTTTAACTTCTACAGTATATCCGCTGTCAGTGTCGGAATTCCCATTGTTAGATCCATCGTAATCCACAGCTGACTGCCATGCACCGTTCCATGCATTTGAAGGAGTTCCTGATATTGTTCCCTGGGAGTCAAATTGGGTGTTCAAGATGTTGATAATACCTTGATAATCATCAGCGAGCATATAAGCGGAGTTAGGATCAGTTGACCCACCGCCATTATTATAAGTATCTATAAACCATTCTACGGAATCTTCACTCCACATACTTCCATCTCTTGAGGTAATAGATGCATTCAATTCTGTATCAGTTACCTCAATGCCAAGATAAATAGCCTGGGAATCCCATACGGCTTTTACTGTAACAGTGTTACCTCCTGAAGCAGGTGAGAAGCTGGTGGTGTTAGCAGATGCATATTCAGTAAGACTGCCGTTTATTATCGGAGATACAGAAGTTTTTAGAATAGAAAAAGTAGCTTCCTGAGACTGGGTTGTAACAGATTCGGCTAAGGATGTACTGGACTCGTTCTGTGCAGCATCAAATGCAACAATAGTATAAGAATATGATGTAGATGGTGATAACCCGGAATTGGAATAGGAGAGATCTGAAGTAGAGGTAACATATGCACTATCTCGATATATTTTATAGCCGGAAACTCCAACATTATCTGAGGAGGCTTGCCATGTGAGATTTATCTGGCTTGCTGATGATGCAGTGGCGGTTATGCCTGTAGGTGTTGTTGGTGAAGTAGTGTCTCCGGAGCCTGGGGATGAAGCCACATCTGCCAAGAAAACCCTATACCCCGAACGATTTGAGTTGATAGATATAGAATTGCAAACAGACTCACCTGGATATTGATTGCAATACTCATAGTCTTCCTGAGAATATTTACCACCGGTACTTAGATAGAGAACCTGAGAATTATCTCTTCTAAGGGTAGGGCTTGGAATTCCGCCGGTGTAATTATGATCACCATCGCCAAATGAAGTCTTTCTAAAACCAGCACTCTGAGATATTATCAGTTCAGTTTGAGTAAATTGATGAGTGTTTCTGTCAAAAACAACCTGGTATAAACCATAGTTTGATATATATGGAGGAGAATCTGTAGAGGAATGACCATTCCAATGGTCGCCCATATTTGCACCAACATACCAGTCGTTGTTTGAGCCCCAGGCAACATGTGTAATTAAATTCGGATTTGGATCGGGATAATCAGGGCAGTTTGAACCACCAGGACCCTCAGAGCTACACACATAATATGACCCTCCATTGCAGTCAGGGTCTTGATAATCAAATATATATGCACCATTGTCAAATCCAGCGGACGAGGCGGAGTAACGTATGCGGAATTTTCTGTCAAGACTGACGTGATCATGAATGGCTCTTGGATTGTACGCCAGGAATTTTTCATTATCCTGGGTACAATAGCCCGGCCAGCCATTGTAGCTTGTCCTGCTTGGAGTGGCTACATTAATTAAATACCCTCCTCCGGTCCAGTTGTCTCCATCAAAATTAACAATTAGCTCATTCTCTGATGTCCAGTCAATAGTATATGCATTTGATACATCAGATCCGTCACCCGGGTCATAAGAAATTACATTAACTTCTCTGTCAGGGTCACTCAGGCTTTTATCAACATTAATTTTTATTACCATTTTTGTGGTTTTATTAAGACCATAAATTATATTTTCCTCTCCGCTAAATATGCTCCATTCAGCTCGTATGCTGTAATTGGTCTGATGAGAATAAACGGGCTGAGCGGCACTTTCATAGTCTGTAACACTACCGGCTGCTGCTGTTTTTAATTCACTAATAAATCCCCAAACAAGACTTCTGCCTGAAGTGTAAGGAGGATCAGTTCTCGAGGATTCAAACATCATTATCCTGTCATAACCATAATTCCAAGGGTTACGCTCTGTCGTCCAGTGATTATTCATAGAATAGTCAGAATGGGATATTGGATAATTATCAGTTACTGATACGGAATTTACGCTTGCGTTAGAAATATTTGCAATGCCTGTTAATACAAGGACAAGACAAAGGGTTAGAAATGATCTTATTGATTTACTTTCGAGCTTCACATTTACCTCCATGCACCTATTACATAAACCTTAGAATACAGGCTTTTATTAACTTTATCCTTAATAATCTCATATAAATAAGGTACAGATGTTGAAAATTTGACGTATGACAGTATTCTCATATATTTATGGTAATCAAAAAAAGTACTAAACAATGTGATTTATATCACCTCATATGAAATTTCATGTTAGTACTTTTTAATAATAGCAATTAATGTGCCAATAAAATGTGTTGTGAATTAAAAATAAAAGATCATATTATGTATGGTATTCCATACAGTCAAGGCTCGTCTGCTGTTACTACTAAATAATGAAATATGAAAGGAAGGAGTTTGCTACGTAGATAGCAATGAATGAGGAAATCTACTTTCAGTAAATTTTGATGAAGTGTATTTAGTGGAGGAAGATTATTGACTTCATAATCATTGAACATAAGTTAACAGTAAATATCAAGGGTAAAAAGAACCGGGATATTGGTTTTTAGTAAATGTGTTCTGACGTGATTTCATTGAGTGAAGAGATTTCTCAAGTGCTTTCAGCATGCGCACGCACTCATCGTATTGACTGATAATGTCTGTGTGGTTATCACGCTCAATATACTTTTTCTTAAAAGCAATATTAAGATAATGTATAGTTTGTCTGACTTCACCTAATGATCGGTGAATCCGCTCAATATAAAACTTAACATGCTTGTTGGAGTAGCCTTCAGCAATACTTGCAGGAGCTGCATTGGATAAACGCCGCAGCTCAGAACCTATTTCATGTAATTCAAACTCAGGGAATTTAAAAGTCAATTCACTTACCTTAAGATGAAGGCTGCACAATTTTTTGTATACTTCTAAATCTTCAAATTTAGAATTCTTGTTTTTCATTTTCATGCTCCTAAGCCTTGCCGGGAATTACTTTGCACTAAGTTTGTGAGGTAAAGGCAAAGTAGGTAAGGTCTATATGATTTGATTATATTGTTGGGATTTTACAAAAGGAAACTGTTTTCTGAATTAAATAGAGAATATTTAGCTAAAGAACTTCCTTTATTAATCTGCAAACTTTTAGAACTAAGCTATTGTCCATATGACTATAGAGGGGCAGCGCCAGTCCTTCCAATGCAGCCTTCTCAGCTACAGGGAGCTTACCACTGTATTTTTTACGATATTTCATATAGGCTGTCTGCATATGCAAGGCAGGGTAGAAATATTTCTTTGTCTGAGCGCCATTATCACTCATATATTTGTACACTTCATCTCTTGACGCTTTAGCTTTGCGTTCATCAATAAAGATAACCATATAGTTTCCAGTTGATTTGCAAGTATCTGGAACATGCTGAAACGTTATTCCCCTGGTATTCTTCAAATGCTTCTTGTATAGCTTAATAATATTCAGCCTGTTTCGTATTAGCTGTCTGACTTTTTGAAAATTCTTTAACCCAACGATAGAATGGAATTCACTAATCCTGGCGCTTAAACCCACATGATCCATATCTTCACCATCAGCGCTCTTTCCATAATCCCTCAATTGCCTGATATTATTAGCCAGTTCGTCATTGTTAGTTGTTATAAGTCCTCCTTCAATAGAACTTACTACTTTTGTAGGGCTAAGACTGAATACTTCAATGTCGCCGAAACCTCCAGAAGGAACTCCTTTAAAAGTGGCTCCAAGTCCCTGGGCTGAATCGAATAATAATTTTAGATTGTATTTTGCAGCGATTTTTTCAAGAGCATCGATTTTCGGAGGTACCCCGAATATATAGACAGGCATAATAGCCGACGTTTTTTTAGTAATCAATGATTCAATTTTCTTAACATCAATATTATAGGTGCCTTTTTCGGAATCACAAAAAACAGGGGTAACATTGTTCCAGATAAGTGCATGAGCAGTTGCCGCAAATGTGAAAGTGGGAAGAATGACTTCTCCCTTCAGGGCTAAAGCTTTTGCTCCTAGAATCAGGCCGGACGTACAACTGGATACGGCAATGACATTTTTAACTTTTAAAGTTTTCGCAACCTTTTTTTCAAATAGCGCAGTATACTTTGATACTGTTACCTGTCCTGACTCCCAGACTTCTTTGAATTCAGCTTCAACATCACTAAAATCTACTAACGTAGGTCTAATTATTGGTATCATGTCTGTACCTCTGTTTCTTTTGTGTTTTTTTGATTTTTTGTAGTTGAGTTATTTATTAAGGATATTTTATTCTTCAGATCATTGATGAAAGCCTGCTCTTCCAGAGGGAATAACTTGCCGGCAGTAAGTGCCCATACTGTTTGAAGTAGAATTTTGAAGTCGAATAGAAATGAGTTTTTTTCTACATGTTCCATTGCAAGCTTAACCTTTGCTGGTACCACTACTTCTTCGTATACTCTGTCCGGGTCGATTGCCAGCGAGAGTAGTTCTTCTTCATTTCTAAGCTGTAAAGTTGCATTACTTGTGATGCCGGGACGGATTTTCAGTATCTTTTTCATTTCTTTGCTGTAATTATTTATTATCTCAGGTACATCAGGCCTGGGCCCGACAAAACTCATATCACCTTTTATGACATTTAACAACTGTGGCAACTCATCAAGTTTTGTTTTGCGAAGGAACCTGCCTACGGTAGTAATACGAGGGTCTCTGTCTGTTGTTACAGACGTTCCATGCTTATCAGCTTTATCTATCATGGAACGGAATTTATATAGGGAAAATAATTCAGCATTACGTCCAACCCTTTGTTGAGAGTATATAACCGGCCCAGGAGATGATAACTTAATTAAAACCGCAATGAGTAGAAATAAAGGAGATGATAGTATTAAGCCGATTAGTCCTATGGAAAAGTCAAAGAGTCTCATAGATATAAATAAGATTGTAATGAAAACTGAATTCAGCTTTTTCTAAATATACTGAAATTATTGCAGGCCTGCCTAATTGTTCTCCATCCTGCAGGAGGGTAATGCTTTCCGCCCTTTTCCTGGATTTTTGAATTGATTTCTTTATGGGAAATAATATTGTCAACAACTTCAGTGAATCCTTCCATGCCTTTCAGCAATATTTCCGCTATTGCTTCTGCAAAATCAAGGTCTTTGTTTACCTGGACTTTTCTTTGAAGAATGATACTGCCGCCGTCTACAATTTCAGAAACAAAGTGGATAGTGAATCCAATATTATGAAAATCCTTATTTGCCATTGCCCAGTGCACGCAGTCTGATCCCTTGTAGATCGGTGAAAACCCATGGTGCCAGTTAATGGTCCCCTGTTTGGCTAAACTAAATAAAGAAGGCTTAATTACAGGAGCTCCAAGGAAAAGAATGTAGTCAGGTGCATAACTCTCTACTAAAGCAAGGGAACTGGTGCTATGGGGGTCTTCACAAGAATGGTACTCAATTTTTGATCTAATACTCTCCTTAAACTTATCGTCTATATCAGCGAATGGCTTTATCGCTGGATTCTGATAATATTTCTTCATATAGCGACCAAGGAAAAAGTCGGCCAGGTAGGCGGGACCGCGTTTTTTAAGCAGCCGCTTCAGCACAGAGAAGCTCTGCAAGAAAGTTCGTCCCTTAATGTTAAGCATTGAAACATGTTGAGAATTATTCAGCAAATGTCTAGCCATGTAATAAGCTTCCGGCAGATTGTCTGTAGTTATTATTAGCCACTTTTTAATATTGGAATCAATCATTGTTTGGTCACCGTATATTACTGTTATTTTGCAGTTTAAGGTCTACAAACTGATTTTCTTTGAGCAACTCAATAACTGTACAAAAGTCAAATGATTTCAGTGTTTTTGCGAGCCTCTTATATCCATCTTTACAATTATAATAGTGCCTGAATCGACGATATAAGGACATTTCGGAAATTTGAGGAATCTCATTGCCGACTTCATATGGATGAATGTATATCATGCATGGCGAGCCATTGCTGTTAGATTTTCTTATAAAGTGCTCTGTTATTGATAAAGGGTATAGTCTGAAATAACCTCCTCCGCAAAAAGGTAAACTTTTTCCGAATACCTCCATGGTAGACAATGGAAACTCCATCAGCCCATTAGGAAGTGTGTGTATCCCCGTCTCTGTATTTTCAATTCCATATACATCATGTAAACCTATTGGATAAATGCTTGAGTCGTATAAAAAACCTAGTTCCTTTAATATGTCCAGAGCCCACAAGCTTGCTTTTGTAATTGAAAAATCCGGGGCCCTGAAACCGTAAACAGCAGTGCCGGATATGTCTTCCAGTGACTTTTTCGAATACAGTATATTTTCTTTAAATTCAATTTCTGTCAGGCCAAATATACGTTTGTGTTCATAACTGTGGCATGCAATTTCATGGCCCTGTTTAGCCGTTTCTTTGATTATAAGAGGAATGTCTTGAGCAATCCTGCCCAGAAAAAAGAATGTTCCCTTAACATTTAGGTTATCTAAAAAAGAAAGTATGAAATTAACATTCTTCTCAATTTCATAGTTTTCTTTATCTCTGGAAATGTACTTTTCCGGTATGTGGAAGCTTTGAAGGTTTGATTCTACAAAACCTTCAACATCTACAGAGAAACAGTTTTTTGTATTATTGTTCAAAATGGTCTTTTTATAGAGTTGCCAGGCTTACCTGCCTTCAATCAGGTTAAGGTATTTCTTAGATAGAACGTTGATATCGTAGTCTGCAATTACGCCCTGATAGCCGCGCTTCCCCATGGAAGTTCTCTCCTCAATTGACAGAGAGACAAATTGTCTGAGAGCTTCAGCAATAGCTTCAGGATTTCCTGGAGGCACTGAGATTCCGGCATTATATTGATCAACAAGATTATTCCTAACCTTTGCGGAAAAAATAACAGGAAGTTCAGCAGACATATAATCGTAGATTTTACTAAGATTAACGCCGTATCTGTATATGGGATTGTCATGCAGACACTGTATGCCGGCATCGGCGTTTCTTAAGAGAAGAGGGACGAAGCTTCTTACTACAGGAGGCCAGATATTGACTGAATCTAACTTGTTTGCTGAAACATAATTTATAATAGTTTTTTTAGTGTGTCCGTCTCCTATAATATGAAAACATATTTTCTTTTCACTTGCATCTTTTAATACTTTTGCAGCTTCTACAATGTGGTCTACTCTGTTGCCAACCCCGATCCCGCCTACATAAATAATGTTGAGTTTTCCCTCGGCTGATGCAGACTTCATGGATAATAGTATGTCTTTAACTGAATCAGGTGTACTATTGCCCGGGTCATTTTGATTGAAATCATCGAGGTTGATTCCATTAGGGACCCATGTGAAGCTGTAATCTTTTACACCTCTCTCTACCAGGAAGTCATTTACATATGGAAGAGAAGATACATATGTATGTGTTCTATTGAATATGTATTTTTGTACTGCCAGTAATGTGAAGATGAATGGATGATAGACTGGGAAGGCCTTTCGTTCAATCCAGACCTGAGGCCACAAATCACCTATCTCGAGAATAAATTTAGCGTTATAGCGTCTTGCAATTCTGTTAGCTGCAAAGGCGGCAAATGGGCTGGGGTAGGTGGCAACTATTGCGTCGGGCGAAGAAACAGTGCGGGATGTCTTTGAAAGGGCGCGAGCGAATGAGAGCATGTTAAGAAAGCGGTTATGATCATTTTTGTAATAAAGAGGACTGGTTTTTAAATGCATGATATTTAAATTGCCGTCAGTCTCACGAACATAGGCCTTGCTGTCTTTTATCATTTCTTCCCTGCTCCAATGACTAAAACTGGACCGCCATAGAGTTACGTTATGACCTTCCATTGAATATGCCTTAGCGTACTGGTAGTCCCGCTGCTTGCCGGGCATATTAGGAGTACTTGTAAACTGATTTACGACCCATATATTCATGCTCTTCCTTAAATAAGTACTATTTATGATTTTAAAAATCTGTTAAGTACATTCTTAGTGATTTGAGATATTGGCTCATCAACCAGAAGGCTTCCGCCAAAGTTAATAGAACCGACTGAGAACACGGCGCCTTCATTTGGCTCCTGATAAAAGACCATATCTGCTCCTCCACCGTTAGCATTGGTCCCTCTTGCTAATAGTGTAGTGCTTTTCGGGGATTCAGGGAAAATTTTGTCAGTCTCCCAACCGCTTGCTCCTGGCAGCCCTTCAGGTGAAACGTTCAATCCTTTTGTACCTATTAGATTGCCATCTTTCAGATTCGTTCCTTCAAAGGCCCAGTGGTCTGACTGCATGACCTTATAAGGCGCCCATGTCATAAATCCACGAAGATCCTGGGCTACACCTAAAACCGATTCTTCGCCGAATCCCTGATGACGCAAATACGCTCCATCCAAAATAATTACTTTGTTGTTGGGGTATCGTACTTCCTTATAAAGGGTGTTTCCTGAAAGTGAAGCGACATTGCCGCCGTTTTTAATGTACTCCTTAAGATTATTAATCATATCAAATGACCAGTACTCATTATGTGTGCTTATCACGATAGTATTATATTTACTTAGACACTCCTCATATACTTCTTTAGAGTGCAGGTCTATGTCTGAATAGAGGTCGTACTCGAATCCTTCTCTTTCGAACCATGACCATACAAGCCTTTCACCAACAAGCAGATGGTCTCTGGTTACTTCACAATTCTCATTTATGGGATTTCTTACATGCAGATCAAATGGACGCTCAGTACTCAAAACGTATTTGGACGGGAGAGATGTGTAATTAATGTAATAGTTTTGACCGGCCCAACTATTATAGGCGTGCCACGTATTAGTGGAAGCTATGATCGCGATTTTATGCTGTGCTTCCTTAGGCCTCACTATAATGGGAATAAATGATTCATCTTCAGGACTGCTGCCCATGAGTTTGATAACATAGCAGCCGCTTGATATCTCTTCCGGTATAGAGTATTTCATGGTAGGTAGCCAGCCGCAACCTAATGTGGCCGGAAACTTTGTATCAATAGGCTGGTATGTGCCCGGAATATTACCTTTACTATCTATCTTCGATAATTTTTCACCAACACGCACTAACTCAATAGAAAAAGTCTCTGCTTTTGTGCTTATCATCAAGTTAAGCTCTTCTCCGGGGACAACACTTGTTTTATCTGCATAGCCACAGGTTTTACCCAGTGTTGTATGTATTTCTATACATTCCTCATGGAGCATGATGGGCGAGAAAAGATGTAGCATAGCATACAATATTTTCATGTGTTTCGGAGCAAAATCGACGACCTTGTGACGGAGCATGAAGGTTGTGCGAAACTTCTCTTCCCCGGTGATGATATGGACTACGTCAAATGGATATGCCCAAAAACGGAACTTGCCCTTTTCGTCGGGCTTTACGGCATATTTTGAAGGGAGCAGCTCCAGGATGGGCTTTAGCAGTTTGAACCACTTTATTTTGTAAAGCTTTCTATGAGGAATCTCTATTGTGACAGGAACATTACTAAGGTCGATATTTATCATTTTCCGTAAGACCTGCGTCTCGGGGACAAAAGATTCAGGATATAGTAATCGACCGGATGTGTATTTTGGCAATAATAATAGAATCAGTAAAGCTACAAATATGAAAATAACAGTAAACATGAATAATCACCTCATCTTATTAATAATGAATATTACAGGATGCAGAAAAAACTGCATCTCTCTTTATTTAGAGCCTATAGCGGCAAGTAATAGTTAAGGCAGTCTCCTCGCAATTGGCGGACCCAATATACGGCTCAGGAAAAGAGGCATATTTTTCCAGACCTTAATGGCCAAAGAAAACTTAGGGTTTTCCTTCTGGAGTCCCGGTATTTCATTGCAGTTAATGAGCTGATAAGACCATGACATGGTTGTTGATTCAACTCCCCAATACTTCTTGAATTGCTGATGACTGGAGTCTGCTGTGCTGCGACCGAAATCAATATAATCACATCCAGCATTGCACGCGTCTTCTATAGCTTCCCAGTTCATTGCATGTACCGGGGCATATCGAAGACTCTCTTTTAATGAAGCAGACCATTCAAAGAAACAGGTTTGACTGTCCATTAATACGATCTTTGCGCCTATTGTTTGACCCTCTCTTGTTGCCCGGTAAATACGGGCCTGTTCAGGGAATATATCAATTATTTGTTCAAAAAATCGCTTTGTAATTACGGGGGTTCCCAAATCACGCAGGTTTTGGGAATATACTTGATAGAAGTCCGATAAATATTCTTTTCCCCTTTGAACAGTTACACCGTTCTTTTTAGACTTTCGGATTTTATTACGTACATTTTGGTGCAGCCTCTTAAATACCTCCTCAGATCCACCATGTAAAGGAATTACGGAAGAAACTTTGTGCTGTGAAGAGGGGAGATCAGACTTTATAGGTGATCGCTGATGAAGTTCTATATAACTGCAGCCAGATTGTTTGCCGATTAATCCGGCCTCTTTAATAAGGGATTTTTCAACTTCCCTGCTATCTGCAAGTATCCCCCCATAGTTTACAAAAGGTAGGCTGATCCCGAATAATCCGAATAATCCGGTAGATACTATAAATAGTGGATATATACCTGCTATTTTGTCGCTTCTTAATGCCATCAAGTAAATGCCGGAGTGTCCCGTTGAATGCTCAATTACTTGTTTCCAGCCCGATCGATGAAAAAATGTTGAATCGGGATGCTGAGAAACATAGCTGTCCCATAGCAGTTCATCATCGATGGAAAACTTTTTAATCTGTATGCTGTCTTTTTTCATAAACTGTATGACTATCTTAAAGTGTAATCCATGGTACGTTTTGTTCTTTGGACATAGAGACAAGTTTTCTTATCCCCTTAGATACTTTATCTATAGCCAGGAAGTCAGCACAGTGAATCAGCACAAATACACTTCTTTCCTTTGCACTATCCAGTACCTTCTGAAGTGAATTGTCATCATATTTTGTATAAGGCCGATCAATCCAGAATGCACCGGGATAGAAATGATGATTACCGTTCGGAATAGCTGGTGCATTCATGTCTTCGAGATTGCCCGAAAGGAATGGAACTCCAGACAATTCAGCCCACTTACAATACTTCTCAGGCTCGTAAGGAGGGAAATGCTTGCGTCCCGACTTCCAGCTTCCGGAACCGTGCTTTGTGAAGGAGCTAATTCTCTCTGACCCAAAATGGGCCTGTACATTATCCAGTTCTTTTTTGAATGTATCAAAAGTTCTTGTGTCTTCTGCGTGAAGGCCAAACTTATGGCCCTTTAGTAATGTCCCGGCAAACCAGATTTTGGGCGGGAGTGAGCATTTGCGGAAATAAATATGTGCAGGTATGCTCTCCTCTGAAAGAAATAAAAGAAACGCCTTGAGATCATGTAAATAGCCCATAGCGGGAATAGAAGGTAGCCAGTAATTCTCAGCAATTTTACTTGCGACTTTTTGAATGAAAGTGGACCTTCCGTAAGATTTGTCAACATCAATCCTCAATATCAGAGACATATTATTCCTTAAAAAAAAGATTATTAATAGTGATACAGAACAAGTTAATTAAAACAGTTCTCTTTTAAAGAATTTCATAATAATTTCCAACGGGAGCTTTGCCTTGTTTATCCGGTAGTACGGTGTAAGTTGACCACCGAAGCCCCTGAAATATTTTTCTATATTTTGATTCATTGACCCCTCAAAATCGAAGTAGAGCAATCCACTGTCCTTCGCATATTTTATTGATTCCCACATTGCCATTGCACCGGCGCCGTGATGTTTTCTATTACTATCGTATCCACCAAGCAGATAATAGACGGTCTTTTTATCAAAAATGCAGAATGTGCATGCAATAGGCCTGTCGTTCTGGTACGTAACATATGAAAAACTATTATTGTCATTAGCATAATCAAAAAGTACTTTATTTAAATAAAATTCATTTGTTGTTTTTTCCTGTCTTGAATAGGTTTTCAACACCAGCGAGCGAACTATCTCTAAATTATCGGCTTTTTGGGTAGATAAACTGTCTTTTAGTCCCTTGTTGATATTTTTCCTACGTTCATTGGACATCCCCTTCCATATGTCATCAACAGACTTTGACAGGTCTAATATATATGTATATCCCGGAATGACTTTAAATTTCTTCCATATAAAAGGCTGCATGTCCAGAGTATTGGGGTTTACAGCAAAGGACATTACAGAGTAGGGCAACTGCTCCAGAAAATCAGCAATTAGAGAAAGGGCCTTTTTCCAATTATCCATGATGCTGACCGGATTACTTGCATCTACTTTAAGAAAGGGGCCTATATCCGGAGTATAAGGAGGATTGCGATATATGGACAAACCAAACTTTTTCTCTCTATATGTAATAAACCCTCCGATTAACTCCTGTCCTTTATTATAAATTCCATAACGACGTACACCGTTAAATATGGATGTCCATTGGGAACCAATAAACAATGTGCCGTATTCCAGTGCCATTGCATCAAAGGCTGGTTCGTCCTTTTTTTGTATCTCTGATATGTTCATTTTAATAGAGCGGTGATGGTTATTAAGTCCTCTTGAGCATGTCATCATATACTGCTAACAGCTTTTCCTCCATCCTGTCCCAATTCCAATCATTAGTTACCGCTTTTTTCCCTGCTTCAGACATACGCTGCAATTCAGACTCGTTATTTAACATTTCCAATATATTTGATGCCATAGATTCCGAGCTGTTTGAATTGAATATTCTTCCACAGGAAGCACTGGTAATGTAAGATGAAGTTGGAGGTAAATCACCTCCGAGAACTGGAATCCCGCAGGCCATATACTCGAATTGTTTTATTGGGATGTTTTTTAAGAACTTTTTAGTCGGTAACAGAGGTACTAAACCGATTTTAGAAATAGATATATAATTCACAATGTCTTCATGGGGTATACCTCCCACAAGATCAACACTGCCTGAAAGATCGTATGAACTAATTAATTCTCTGGATCTTTTGTACAGATGTTCGCTCATTTCTCCTACAAGCAAAAGCAGTATGTCCGGGCGGCTATCTTTGATAATATTCAATGCATCTATCATTTTGAATAGGCCTCTGTCTTCACTCATCCCACCTTGGTAAATTATTGGAACCTTTCCTGCATAGCGCTTCTTAAGCTCTGATAACCTCTTCTGATCCGGAATAAATATTGATGACCTGGGATAATTAAATATTACCTCTACTTTTGGAATATGCTTGAACTGTTTTGCAACATTGGAGTCACATGTAATTATGTAATCTGTCAGGTGAGATAGTATGTATTCACTTGTTCTGACTAGTTTGGATAACAAGGGACGCAACAGTCTTGGTATCTTCCTTGACTGTTCAACCATCTCCGGATTAGCCTCATGAACATCATATATGAATTTGCAATTAGTAAATAAACGAAGAAAAGGCAAAGCAAATATGAATTCATAGTCATGGAAATGACATACTGCTGGTTTCAGTTTCATAACTGCCCTGATTGCAGCAGGAATATTTAATATACGCTGCATGGCTGAATTAGCACTTTTCAACGGAAATATCTTAATGCTTCCCACATCTGCAACCCGATCAGTGTCTGATTTAGGCGCAATTATGATAATTGAGGAAAACCGGCGTGAAAGACTCAAAGCTTCCTTGTAATAAATTCTATCATCAAAGGGGCTGTGGCCAGTTGTCATTAAACAAATTGTCTTTATATTCATTATTTCTATAGCTGATGATAGTTTACTAATTCTATTTTGACAGGAAGTGACTTATGCCAAAATGGTTTCAAAATACTATTTTCTTCTTTATGATTATCTGAACCAGGATGCACCATGATCTCAACAGTGTTATGTTTTAATAAGTTTGTTTCAGCATTATTGTAAAACTCCGTTAAATTACCAAAGCCGGAAGTCGTCTTGGTGGTGTAATTATTTCTTAATAACAAATTATATAACATTTTTTTTAAAAGCAATAACTTAGATATATTGTATTCAGTCAAATATATATTTTGCGTAATTCTTGCTTTTTTTATACCGTATTTTCGTTGGAAACGTTTTAATGTTGGATATATTTTGGGGATAGTATGTATATGCTGGTGTGAGTCAATATGGCTAATATCGATTCCAAGGGAAATGAGTTTGTCAGCCTGAGAACAGAATTCCATTAATATTGCATTTGCTAAAGCTCTTGTCATAGATACTTTTTGTAATAGATCTTTTTCAATGAAATTGCTTTTATTATCCAGGATTGGACTCAGATCACTGCACTGTGTGATTGGAGAAAATGAAGTTATATTTAAGTGTATTCCGAATGAACAGCCATGGTAAGACTTAGCTCTTGCAGCAGCATCCTTAATAAAAGGAGCATTGGCAATCATAGTTGCAGAGCTTACCAGTTCTTGATCCATTAAACTGAATATTGCATCGTTTACTTTCTGGCTAGCTCCGAGATCATCGGCATTAATGATTATTACCATAATATACTTGGTTATACTGAAAGAACCTCACGGTACACCTGGACCATGTCTTTTGCATTTCGTTCCCAGGAAAATTTGCTCTCAATGGTTTTACGGCCCGCGCTACCCAAATTATTTGCAGTCTCTTCATTGATAAGTAAATAATTAATCGATTTTGTAAGTGAATTTACATTTTTACTTTTTGTGAGAATACCATTTTTGCCGCTTTCTATGATCTCAGGTATTCCTCCAACATTACTAGCAACTACTGGTAAACCACATGACATAGCTTCTAATACGACATTCGGAAGTCCCTCATAGTGCGTAGGCAGAACGAATATATCAGATACACTTAACCAGTTTGCAATCTCATTGTGAGGTTTGTTCCCAATGAAATGTACGCGATTCTCCAAATTGTCGACTGTAATGATTTGTTTAAGATTTGAGTGCTCTGAACCTTCTCCGACCAACAATAAATGTAACTTCTGATGATGCATTAGTAAATTTTTAAAAGCACCTATGAGTTCATATACTCCCTTGTTCTCCTTCAGTTCTCCTACGAAAGTTATAACTTTATCTTTTTCAGAAATGTTTAATTTGTTTCGATATATACGGTGGTATTCATGATTAAAAGTGAAAGTATTTAAATCGCAACCATTATAGACAACTTTTATATTCTCCTTAGGGACTGCAAGCTTTTCGGCAGCTGTTTTAAGTGAACTGCTGACGCTGACTATGCGGTTAGAACGAGAGAGGACCTGTTTTGTGAAGTGCATTGATAGATTGTCATAGTGTGGATAGACATTAATGTCGCTCCCACGCAAACTGCAGACCAGTGGAATATTATATTTCTTGCTTAACATAAGAGCGACATAGCCTGATGGTGTTGCGGTGTGAGCGTGGATAATATGAGGTTTAAAACTCTCTACCAGCTTATCAATTGCACACCTGATTCCAACATAATTGCTCCAACATGCTATTCTTCGAAACCAGGTGCCTGGAAGATTTATATAACGTGGATAATATATTGGTATTTTGTCAATTCTGTCACTGTGGGGAACCTGTCCATAACTTCTCCACTTAGGTTTAAACCATAATAGTTTAGGTGAATAAGGGACAGGAGAAATAACTTTAACATCACAGCCAGCTCTGTGTAAATGTTTAATCTGATTATGAATGAAAATTCCATTGGTCATACATGTTTTATTAGGGTACATGTGAGATAAAACCAATATTTTAATTCTGTCTGATTGATTAGGCATATTGAAGTTTATAGCACAATTACTCGCATAGATCGATTTAGCATGGTAAGTTGTAACGATACTTAGTCAGGAATTAATAGTTGCCTTGATTTAAGATTAGATATGAATATTTTACAGAATGTAGGATTGATTTATTATTTATTTCTAAATTTGCTGTAAAATTGCTTTATTTTTTTAGTTATAGGAACTAAAAAATTGTATTTGACATATACCGGAAAATCATATTTATAGTAACCATATTTTTGCTTGAATGTATTGAGAGACGGGACATCGCTCCAGTCTCCGAATATTATATTCTGACAATTCCCTAAAGTCTTGCAGTGTTCCATGATAGAAAATATTAGCGCATCATTAGGGCACTTGTCTAAATGCTCAGTATGGCTTTGCGCATTAGTAACTATTACTGTATGATCGATCTGTTCAATATTCATAAAAGCGATTAAAGAGCCATTGTAGAAAGATCCCCAACGTTCTTTGCTGGATATAGTACATTGCTTTATTAATGATGCTTTCCATTCTTCATAATGGTCCGCGAAATAATTTGCAGGCTTTCCATAACCGGTCCTCATTGACATAGAGATGCAGATTCCTTTCATGTCATCCATTACCGATTCAATATCTTCTATTATTTTTACTTCAGTCAGTCTTAATCCTTTCCTTACTTGAGCCCTTTTGGATGAGGACAGGCTCTTAATGCTGAAGTCTTCCAGTTTGTCTTTGTTTAACATTAGTACTGACCAGTTTTTGTTAGAAGGAACATTATCACTGACTAGATGGCTATACCCGAGAAATGACTTAAGGAAATAAGGTTTAGCTTTACCAGGCTCTATCACCTGTAAAGGGTTTACGGGTTTACAAAAAAAAGGAGAAACTTTCAACCACCATACACCATCATGTTGGTGTATGTTATATCCAATATTTACTTGTTCATTTATGTACTCTTCATGTGTCATTGCTTATCTTTCGGAAAGGAATTTGAAATGCTCTAAATATTTAGAAACCCTCAAGGTATATGGGTTACAACAAGTCTCATTTTACCCACTGCAGTTAAAGGGATATGATCACAAGTATTGACTTCTATATTAACAGTAATACCAACTTTATCTCTAATAATGTCTATCATTTGACTTAGCTCTTGCTGAGAGAATGAATTGCTCTTTACTATTTTAAGCTCTATTCTATGAATATCATGTTGAATAACCTGATATCGCTTAATCCCCGCTAGATCTTTAAATTTGCTTGGGAAGTAGCCTGATGGAATATGCTCCCCCTTTGATGTTTTCAGTAATTCCTGACTTCTTCCATCCACACTCTTAAGAACACGAAGTTCTCTTTTACACGGACACGACTTATCAGTGATGGTACCTACATCTCCATTTCTGTATCGTATAAATGGCATTGCATAATTATCCAGATCAGTGATTGTGATCTCACCAGGCGAATCAATTACAGACTTACCGTTTGAATTAATAGTTTCAATAATTACATGTTCATCTGTAATATGCTTATTGTCGTGATCACACTCATATGCCAAAGAACCTATTTCATTACATCCATAATAATCATAGACTTTGCCTTGAAACGTTTTTTCCAGTAAGTCCCTACGATAATCATACAGCATTTCAGCTGTAGTAAATATAACAGGGAACCGTATGTAATCAATATTTAATCTGGCACACTCAACGGCGATTCTATACAAGTTTGAAGACAACCCGGTTAAACAAAACTGATTGTGTGAATTTAATCTAGTAAAATAGTCTACTAATTGATCTTTCTCAGCAAATGCAGGGAAGTAGTACATATTAATTAGTTTTGTCCGCATTTTGCCAAGTAAACTTGGAAAGTCATTATTGCTGAATTTAATGACAGTATCACCAATTCTGTATTTAGTCCATGACCAGCCCCTCAATAAAGCCGCTTCTGTCCAAAATCGTGTGTTGAAGTCTCTATAAAAAATAAGAGGATCACCGGTAGTGCCTCCTGTTGAAGCCTTGATAACCATTCTGCTTTTAAAATCTTTTGACAAAATATTGTCAAAATTGTCATTGATATCTTTCTTTGTAAGAACCGGAAAATAATTCAAATCCTCCAAAGAACGTATGTCCTCCGGTTTGATGCCGGTACTTTGCATAATATCACGGTAAAAAGGAACATTGTAATAGATATGATTAACGAGCTTTTTAAGCTTCATAATCTGATATGAATTAATTTCGTCACGTGATAACCATTGTGTTTGACCAAGATGTTTGAATGTGGTAATGGACCTATTACCAAACTTACGACCATACTTGAGCATGTAGAGAGGATATAGCAATCTTTCGTATATCGCATATTTGAAGTTCTTTATGGATTGACTATTCACTAACCTGACCCCAATAGAGATTTATTGAAATTGGACAAATGGTCTTTATTTTTATCAGGGCTTAAAGCACTCCACCTGTAAATGACAAGAGTGAGAGCGACATATATCCAGAATATTCGACCAAGCAGTACGGAATTGCCAAATCCGGTGAATAACTGTGCTATAAACGCAGCCTTAATGGTAATAATAAAACGTACCAAATACATATTCTCTTGGCTTGCAAACCGTCTTAGCGAGACACTTAAATATTTCAACACGATGTAAAACAAGGCGATAAAAATCAGACTACCTGGTATGCCTACACTTACAAAAATAATTGATACAATATCGTGTCCTGCTCTACCAAAAGTCAATCCGGGCTTGTAGTTCATGCTGTTAATTATTTCTAGGTTATTAAAGCCGATCCCGAAAAACGGTTTTTCCTTCAATAACTCAACAGCCTCTAAAAATACGTGATATCTTATATTGCTGGAGTTGTCGTCTCCTTCGAAGGAGCGTTGGCTCATATGACTGATTAAAAAAGTAGATACTATTATAGCAAGGACTATCAGGAAAACAGATAAAGAAAAGAGTTGTTTTTTTGTAAAAGTTCTGTGTTTAAGATTTAAAAAGAAGTAAACAAACAGAAACATCATAAAGCCCATAATATGGGTACGGGATATGGTGAGCCCTAATGAAACAAGAGAGATCATGAGAATGCAGAATAAAATAAATTTTACAAAGGTTTTCTTGTGATTAAATACTAGAAAGGTTAAGAATGGAATGCCTGCCATAAGTTCCTGGGCGTAAGCATTAGCACCCGTTAATCCTCCCAACCTTGATATCTCTCCGGTGTTTGTATATAAATATTGTCCGAATGTCTCCTGTCCGCTCTGAAGAGCAAGGTATTGAATTAGACCCATAGTAGAAACAAAACTTAAAGAGATAACTATTGTCATTACAAAAATGTTTAATTGTTTCTTGTTTCTGATGAAATCCGGGATGTAAAAAGTCATCGATATGAATAAGATTATTTTAACTGCATATCTAAAACTCTCGGATGGGGAAACGGCAAATAATGATGAGATTATAACGATCACACTGATAATCAATAGGATTCTGTAAAATTTCATGAGGTCGAATATGATAGTGTTTTCATTGAGAAAATATTTAAGAAGCCAGCCAATTGTGATAAATATACCTACAAGTCTTGCTCCTGTGCTTACAATTGGAACTTCAAAAAATGAATTAAAAGAACCAAAAAGTATTATGAATAATAGACCCCATAACGGATTTGTTAAGATGAAAAAAATCATAATAAGGCCTGTGAGCGCTAAGAAAAGAAAATGTAGCGAACTGGAAACGTCCTCATATATGTACATTATTAACAACATCACACAGGGAACGGAAATTGTAATTAATAATGGAAGGCTGTATTTAACTAATGTATCTCGTCTAAGTAAGTTCATGTTTATTGATAATAAAGAACTCTAAAATATTAATTATATTATAAAGTAAATCTTTTGAATGGAGTTGCAGTTATGCTATCTCCCACTTATTTAATAATATTGCTAATAATTATGAGTCTTATACGATAAGGTTTTGATTGCTTAATACTCTAATCTATCATCCTTCTTCATAATTATAAGGAAGGCACTGGTAATTGATTTGCAAAAACTGAAAGGGTTAACTATTATGCCTGCAAAGATCCATGGGCAAGCCTTTAATGCAGAACGCCAATTATTTGATTTCAGTGACCATAGCAATATAATTGTTGCTATTCTATGACAATTTAGCGGGCTTTTTCTTAAAAGAAAAGCAAACTTTTTCCGAAAAAGAAGAATGGCTGATAATTTCTTTGAAAGATTTAACGAGAGTCTGTCTGTATTTGATCTCCGTATATAAACAAGTCGTTCATTTAATATACCAAACTTTGTTAATCCGGCAATGCGTACATACAATTCCCAATCTTCCAGCGCCGGGAAATTTTCATCAAAACCATCGACTTTTAATACGATATCTCTGCGTATTACCACTGAGGGAAGCCCCGTAACATAGTTGGAATATAACAAATCATTTTGAATCCATCCCTTTTTATCAGGAAGGAACGTAGCCAATTCAATATTCTCTTCAAAATCATATACACAATAACCGGCATATAGAAAACCAACAGTTTTATCGATTGTCAGGATTTGTTTATACTGTTTTTCTAGCTTATCAGGCCTCCATATGTCATCATCATCTAAAAAAGCTACCCATTCGCCTATACCCTTGAAGATACCGGTGTTTCTCGCACCTGCGCACCCTTGCGTGCGGCTATTTGCGAGATATTTAATGCGACTGTCATTAAACGACATGACAATATCTTTTGTATTATCCGTTGAGTGGTCATCTATAATCAGTAATTCAAAACTCTTATAAGTCTGATCTAGAACACTTTGAATTGCCTCCTTAAGGAAGGTTGCTCTATTGTAGGTTGGAATAATAACTGTAAAGAAAGGCTTATCCATAAAATACTCAATCGCGAAGGAGAAGACTTGTAAGTTCATAATATTTCTTGGCAAGAAATACAGGAGTTCTAGAGTTTTTTAGTTGGCGCATGTTTTGAACTTGTTGCTTGTAATGAGACGTGTCCAGTTTACTGATTATGGAGCTTATCATGTCAACCATATTATCGTTGTGGCATAAATATCCAATATTACTGAATCTATTATTAAGGTGTTCAAAGATTGGTAAAGGAGTTGTGATAATTGGCTTCTCGTACTTGACACTATCCAGTAATACTCCTGACGCGGTAAACTCGTACTCTCTTCTATAAAACATGCAGACAAAATGAAGTTGGCCTAAACGCTTTACGTATTCAGTTCTATTGAGGCAATGTGTCGCGGGTTTATCAGTGAGAAACTTGATTTCCGGGATGTTTTGTTTTTGTTGATAGTCAAGGATCCAGCCAATTAGGTGAAAGTTGGCTTTTCCTGGGAAACGCCTAGAGATTTCTGATGCTGCCGATAGAAACTCTAAGAACCCTTTGCTTTCAGAAGCACGGCCCAAAAAGCCGAACTGTATCGGTTCATTCAATTCGATTATTTTGAGGGGTTGACTATCTCCCGGGATTGGATGGTCAAGTACTTTTATGATTCTCTGCAAAGAAGGCATCTCTTTTATGACAGCATCTCGAACGGCATCTTCCAGGACTATAATTTGAAAATTAATCAGAGTAGATATCCTTAGAGCAGTTTTTAAACTGCCGATATGATATAGAGGATTAAAAATGTTCTTGAGAGAAGATCGATAGCGAAGCTTTGAAAAATCACCGTGAAGAACTACCTGGACCTTTGAGTTTTTATGTGATGTGCTGACATGATATTTAAGGGCCCATAGTATAGATGGATTCCCGATAATGACTAAAACATTCTTAGAGACATTATCATTTAATTCATTGAGAAGGTATCTTACATTACTGAAGTCAGAAGAAAGGCGTTTGAAAAAACTAGCATGCCTTTGAGATAATGATATTTTACACCATTCTATGTGATCAAGAAGTTCTTCACCTATCTCTTTCTTTACTTCTTCTATATGGGAGTGTTCACCATGAAATTTAATGCGCTCATCAGGAAATGCATAATGTATTGTTTTTAACAATGCGGCATTAAAGGGTACGTGCTCTAATCCCCATGCGATTGGTTCACAGACTAAAAACATTTTATGAATATATCCTTATCATTTGTAATTTTAGGTTGTTAAGAGATTACTGATAAGTTTAACAATATTATTTTTATCATACAGCTCTATTGCTTTTTTACGAGCGGCAGTTCCCACTTTTGAGCAGATAGCATGATCTTGGAGCATTAAAAGTAATGATTCAATTATCGATGAAGAGTCATCACGTAAAATGATTTCAGTGCCATTGTTAAAACTTAGTCCTTCTGCCCCTAACGTTGTAGAAACTACAGGTTTTCCAAAAGCAGCTGCTTCTATAATTTTTACCCTTGTTCCGCCTCCAACAAATATCGGAGTACATACTATCCTGACCTGTTGGTATAAAAGCTCCAGGTTATTTACGTAACCGGTAAATGTAATGCTGTCATCCTTATTGCTGTAGCTTTGAATGTACTCTGGATGAGCACCGGCAATTATAAGTTTAGCGGACGGTATTGCCTCAATAATTCGAGGCCAAATTGCTGTAATCAAATATTCAGCAGCATCTACGTTTGGCTTGTACTCATATGTCCCGATAAATAGTACCCTGGGTTCTAACGTAAGATCCTGATGCTCAGGAATGGCAATTGCGTTTGGGACTGTCACAATGCCAGGGAGCCGGCTATGGTTTGTTAAATAATCTCTATCTATGTCAGAGCAGACAAAGGTATTTCTGGCGAGGCGCATTGCTCGCCGTTCACCTGAAATAAACATTGGTAATTGACAGTACTTAAGGACTTTTTTATATGACTCTGAGAATTGACTGATATTCCGCTTAAACACTACATGTTCAATATCATCAAGATCCATGTATACAGTGGGTAGTTTTACTTTTGTTAGCAATAAAGGACACATTGAATGAAGTTTGTGAACGAATATTGCATCGGGTTTGCGCAAAAGGCATGATTCAAGAGCGGTGACCTGCCTGGGATTACTGAATTCAATAAATCTGGTCTGCTTAAAAAAACTAAAAACACCTGCGACGTAATAATACCATAATTTTGATAAGACTCCACTTTTATCGACCTCTGTACGAGCACAAATAAATATGGTGAGTTTGATTTTCCAATTATCAAAAAATGACCGTTCAAGAACAGATACGGCAGATGGCTCAATGACTGTATCAGGTGACACATAAAATAAAATATCAATACTGGAAATTTCATCAATGCCCTCTAAGAACATGCGCATCCTTTTAAATACACCGTGTGCGGATCCGTTAAAGTCACTGATGAAGTTACTGGTAATGAAAAGGAATCTCATGTGTTTGATAATAAATTTACTATTAAGTGAATGACCTGGAACCGTTAGAGGGCTTTATAGTCATAATCGGGATTCAGCAGTTTCTTGATTCGGTCTATAAGGCGTCGCCCAGTTTTCCTGAAAGATACTTTGAGTTCCTGTAAACGAATACGTGATTTGAAAAAATCATACTGGTTGAAAGGTGAACCATTAAATGATTTACCACTAAATATGATATTAAAATAAAGACGTCTCATTAAAGGAGTGACCTTACTTCCATTGTTGAATTTATCAAAAGCATAGGGGTATTTAATAGTTTCATTGTAACCGCTGTCGATTAACGAACTATGGTAATCTGATGCCAGTTTGTTTATTGCTTCAGGTACTCCGCTAAGTTTTTGTGGCATTGAATACTTGGTGAGTTTATTTGGTGCGCTCATGTCATAACCTGCAAAGTGAATGAAAAGAAGCGGTTCATTGTTGACTTTAACATACCCTGTATTATCTTCTGAAATAGTTCTTTCAAAAAGATTCCAGTAAGCCAGGTTTGCACCGGGATCTTTTGAAACTGATACATTATTGAAATACAAAGGTATATATGTCATCCAGAATTGATCACCGGACTGCATGGGGCGCTCATTAAAACCATAAAATAGAAGGCGTTCTTTGAACCAATTTACAAAAGCATGGGATTCTTCACTTCTTTGCAGGGCGAGAAATCCTCCCTGATATATACCGCCGCTCCGCAGAAGACTGGCTTCTAACGCTCTAATTGATTTAATATCAGCTGACGGGGGAGGGTTAATGTTGATCAAGTGAGGCGATAGAAGAATGGAAGTATCAACATTGAGCTGATCTGATATTACTTGCAATGAATTATAAACAGCAATATCGGCGTCTAAATAAATCCATTTTTTAAAAGGTGTATTTTGGGTCATGTACTCATGCAGCCATGGACGCAGTACAAAACACATTTCTATAGCATTATAGTAGAAACTCATTTTGTGGATATCTTCCTGGTCTGACAGTTGGTCAAGGGTGATTAATTCAAAAGGCTCTTTATCAGGATTGAAGTAGCCATCAACCCTGTCGGCAAGCAATACATAATATTTGCTCTTAGGATCATGCTTAGCCAGACATGCCCCTAAAGCTCGAGCATAGGCTAGATGACTTTTTGTAACAATCGTACAGTATGCCGTATCTGACATGTTATCTGAGTAGGTCATAATTTATTTTCTTTCTGCGCATATCATGGATTTACAATATTGTTAGTAAATATTAGTTAGTTATGATTTAGTGGATCATCTTGATACACAAGTAAAATATCTACTGCTTCTTTAACACAATGATCGCACAGAGTGGTTTCTTGAGAGATTTCCATTCTGTAACAGGTTTGCTTAAGAATAAATTGGACATTAAAGGCTCTATAGGAGCGGTCCATTTAGGTAAGATATCAATAAGTTCATTATTAGAATTTGTGAAAATTCTTTCACCAATGAATTGCAATTTATCGAGAGTTAATCCTGAGGGAGTAATTAGCCTGTCATAAAGGTCCTGCTCACTATATCTTCTCTGATAGAATGACTTACCACTGTCCTTGCCGGAATATTGTTCTGACCAATAAAAGGCGCTTTCATCTCTGTAATCATTTTTTGATTCTGGAGAAAAAGGAACGGTAATTATGCACTTACCACCATTTGACAAAACCCTGGCGATTTCTTTGATGCATTCTGTGTCTCCTGAATCAGGAATATGTTCTAAGACAGATATTGAATATATTTTACTGAAATAATTATTGTCAAAGGTAAGGTTGCGACCATCTTCAACTTTCAAATGCAGCTTTTGTTTAGGTATCTCTTCAAATTGACGAAGAAAACCAATGCTATCGATGAAGTAATCATTGATATCCGTTGCATATACCTTTGCACCAATAACCCTGGATAAATATAAACACAAATCCTTAGGACTTCCAATGTCCAGAATTACATCACTTTTGTCGAAATTCCCTTCATTAAGAACAATTCTATACTCCGCTGTTCTCCAATAATTAGGCGGGGTTTTTAAATGGGAAATTGACCTAAGTAGAAATCTTGCTGCAAGCCTTAAATTATACTTGTACATCATGATGGAATCCCCCTATAGAAGAGATTTGTAAATAATGATGAAAATATATATTTCATATTATGCGAAAACGAAACTGGATTATCAACCAGAAAAAATACTTCTCTTCCATAACTAATAATTTAATGAACAAGACATTTCATTATCTTACGAAAAGAGAAATTAGTGTATCCATATATGTATGAATTTAATAAATATAGAATAGCTAGAAATTTATTGTTGTTTAACTTGTTATACCCTGTTTCTAACAGGAAATGGTGCATTTTTTTTCGAAGTTTATCTTTAGCAATGGTATGACGCCGTCGCAAGTAAAAGTACATGATGTTACATAAGAAGGGGGATAGGTTCTCTTCTCTGATGAAAGGAAGATTTATCTTCAGCCTTCTCATCGTCTCTTTGTACTCACAGACAAACCAGTAATATTCAGCATTTTGATTTTTTCTATATGCTCCGGCTTCATCAATGTCCCTATAGTAGTAAAGACATTTATTTATTCCTTTGATCAGGGTTGCTTTTTCCAGTTTGTAATATAAGTCCCTGTCCTCATAGCATAGTAAAGAAATGTCGAAACCCTCGGTTTTGTCATAGGCACTTCTTTTGAATGTACGAAAATGCATTGAAATAGTGACTGCATCGAATAGTTTATCGATTAAGAACTCCTGAAGACACATGTCAACCGGCAGTTCACCAGACCAGGGCGACTCTCCATGAATTGCCAGGTTTTTATCACATTGATAGTGGTTTGAATAGATTAACCCGTAGTCAGGATGCTGTATATACTCGCTAACCATTACCATTAACGCATCTTTATGTAACACATCATCCGAGTCCAGTATGCCGATTATTTCGCCGGAGGAGTTTTCTACGGCCTGTTTAGCAACATAGGCTACTCCTTGATTAATATCATTTGTTATTAATTTTATATTACTGTTATTCAGGAAGTGCTTAATAATGTCTAAAGAATCATCGGTAGATGCATCATCAACTATCACAAGCTCCCAGTTAGGGTATGTCTGGGCCAAAGCGCTTTCAATTGCATCTCCAATATAGTTGCCATTGTTATAGCTAGGCATTATTATTGAAAATAGTGGGTCTTGCTTCATTCCTTACACGTAGGCTTACCCATATCATATATGATAGTTGGATAATATGAACTGATTTAATTGTTGATTAATTCAGCGAGTTTCCGGCCTTCCTTATCAATATTGAAACTTTCTTCTACAGCAGACCGTCCCTTGTTTATCATTGTCTCTCTATCAGTATCAGATAGATGCGACATATGAGTAATTGCCTCTGACAATCCTTTAGGATCTTTCTGCTCTACCAGTATGCCTGATCCATGTTGAACAAGCTCAGGTATTCCGGAAACGCGTGTTGATATAACAGGGATTTTCATGGCCATTGCCTCCATTAAAACAACGGGGATGCCGTCTTGTATTCCGCTATCGTCCGTAATACATGGCAATACAAATAAGTCGGCATTATTTAAGGCTTTAATAACTTCAGATTGCTCCTTGGCTCCTGCAAGATGTATAACATCGTTTAACTTGTATGAAGAAATTAAATTTACTAAATTAGGTCTGTCCGGGCCCTCACCGATAATAGTGCATGTGAAGTCCAATTCGGTGTTTTGATTTAAGAGGTTACAAGCCTCTATTAAGTACTTGAATCCCTTGTGATCAACCAGTCTGCCGATCGAAAGAATTGTATGTTTCTTGTTTGATAACTTCTCCTCAGGTGTGAAAGATAATAGATTCAGGCCACAGTGGATAACCTTTAATTTATTCTGATCTGACAATTTGTAATGGCTAAGAACATATTGCTTATTGAATTCGGAAATACACACTGCAAATTTGGCATAGTTAAATTTATCCTGAATTAATTCAGCTAAACACTGAGTGAAGATATCATGTGCATGGACTGTAAAGCTGTATGGGATTCCGGAAATTCTTGATATGAACATTGCGTACGTACAGGCCTTAAGTGCGAAGTGAACATGCATATGAGTTATTCCGGCCTCCTGCATAATTCTTGCATAATGAGCGGCAAAAACAAATGATTTTAAAAAATTATTTCCGTTAGATGACGCATAATACAGTGTTTTTAAATATTTGACAGGACTAATAAGCAGAAAGTGCAAATGGCTTAAGATAATCTGAAACCATCGTAAAGCTTTAGTGCCGCTCATAAGTGAAGCGAAATACTGCACATCATTCAAAAGATCCTTTGAGTCATTATGTATGACTTCGCTATAGATATTTTCAGAAGATGTGTTTAAACGGGCATAAATGGAAACGTCAAAAAGGTTTTTCTTTAATTTAAGGATTTCTCTTACAATAAATGTTTCCGATAATACCGGGAACAAATCAAGAATGTAAGCGATTTTAATAGGAGGATTCATTTTTCAATAATGGTAGAGTTTAACGTGATTAATGCAGGCTGAAATATGATAGTATTGAGTATTAAAAGTTAATCAGTAAGAAAGTAATAAGCTGCAAGATGATTATGCCCTCAAATTATGTTTTATGGATCTAAGACCGTTTGATAGAGGATTGTAATAAATGATTGCCTTTAAAGGTGGCGGCATTTGAGTGTATCCGAATGCTTTATAAACAGCGAGGTATGCCAAAATTCGCTTAGGCCTGGATTTTACTGCGCTGGTGAATAGATAATTAATAGTTGAGAAAAATTGCGAGCCTTCTTTTTCTATTAAACTTCTGCTGCTTTCAGGAACAAGGTCACACATTAAGTTAAGTAAGTAAATTGAATCTTCGCACCAATCCTTAATGCTGGCTGCAAAAGTTTCTTCTCCAGAGTGCTTACGGAAACTTGCTTTAATGTGCTGAATGTTAATACTCTTGTGTTTTGCTGCCACCTTAACCATTGCGACTACATCATCAAAAAGACAGCGTTTAGATTTGAATCCTCCTACTTCTTTCAGCCAATGTGTATTAAATAAAGTACTGCATAAATACCAGGAGGTTTTACAAGAAAACCATCCTATAAAATAGTCTTCAATTGAAGTTCCTGTGGTCATGTAGGGATATTCATGAGTTACATTACCATCTGAATTAATTATCCTTGTCCCCGTTTGAATGATTCCTACTTCAGAGGAATAGTCTGCAGCTTTCATACATGTCTCGACAAAGTCAGGATCTATTGAGTCATCATCCTGAAGTTGCTGGAAATACTCACCATTGGCCTGCTCTAATAAAAAATTTGAATTGCCGATTCGACCAAGATTAGTTTTCTGTTTGAAATATCGTATTCGTGGATCTTTGAAGCTTTTTACTACAGCTTCAGTATTATCTATTGAGCAGTTATCAGAAACAACAATCTCAATATTCATATATGTCTGTTTAACTGCACTGTCGAGGACCTGTTTTAAATAATTGTCAGCTCTGTTATATGTGGGTATGCCGATTGTAACTAAAGGGTGATGATCACGCGTCATTATATTATCCTCATTAAAAGTGAATCATTATGCTGAATGACTAAGCTGAATGATTATGGGTTTGTGCTCTGATATGCAGAAAAGTAACATTGCGAAGACTAAGGAAGTTAATGTGTTAATTATTTATAAAGAAGTATCGGTTTTATGTTGAATAATGTATGCAGGAATTTACCTGCACAGTGGAAGTCGCTGCAACCACTGTGCAGGTATTTAAATTAATTACTCATTGTCATTGGCAAGAATTGTTGCTGTATGTACGCTAGTTACACCTATAGTCGCATTAGTTGGTGTATCCATGGTGACTATCACTGTTTCGTCAATTTCAGGATCAACATCATCTACAATTGTAATCAGTAAAGTCACCATTGTCTGTCCCGCTGTAATTGTAACGGGGCTTGATGTAATTGAATAGTCAGCTGGTGTGGCTGCTGAGCCGGTTAAGGTGAATGGCAGTGTTACATCAAGTCCTGACTGGGCTGAAATTGATGCAGTGAGGAACATGGTTCCAAAACCACCCTCGGAGCCGCTCTGAGATGATGTTGTCCAGTTAATTGTCGGAGTAGCATCATCGTCTGTAATGGTTGCAGTATGAACTGTAGTTGCTCCCGCAGTTGCGTGTGTAGGTACGCCCATGTTAACAATCACGGTCTCATTAAGTTCATCAAGTGCATCACCGGCTATGGTAATGGTAATGTCAGCTGATGTAGATCCGGCAGGTATTGTCAGCGGTGTTGTAGTAATTGAATAATCAGCAGGATTACCTGCAGTGCTTGTACCATCTACGCTGAAGGGTACATCAACATCAAAACTGGAAGCAGCAGAAAGCTGAGCAGTTATTGTCAGGGTACCAGTCTCATCAGTGCTTGCCTGTGATGCAGATGTGAAGGTTACAGTTGGAGTAGCATCATCGTCAGTAATGGTTGCCATATGAGATGTAAATGTGCCCAGGGTAGCGTTTGTTAATGCTCCCATGTTCACAAGCACGGTCTCATTATTCTCATCAAGAGCATCATCCTGTAATGTGATAGTGATATCTGCTGTAGTTGAACCGGCAGATATTGTGAGCGGAGTTGCAGAGATAGCATAGTCGTTAAAATCTGCAGTGCTTGATACATCAACGCTGAATTCAACTTCTACATCACGACCGCCAACTGCGGAGAGCTCTGCAGTAATTGTCATAGTACCGCTCTCACCAACGCTTGACTGACCTGCTGATGTGAAGGTTACAGTTGGAGTAGCATCATCGTCTGTGATGGTAGCAGTATGTGTTGTTGTAGCGCCCGGTGTTGCGTTTGTCGGTGAACCCATGTTCACAATCACAGTCTCATTATCTTCATCAAGAGCATCACCAGCTATCGTAATGGTAATGGTTCCCGTAGTTGATCCAGCTGGAATCGCGATGGGACTAGCATTGATTGTATAGTCATCGGGGTTAACAGCAGTGCTTAATCCGTCTACACTAAACGGAACAGTTACACCAAA
>PIVU01000305.1 GCA_003354025.1 Nitrospirota bacterium | reverse complement strand
GTAACTTTCATACCGGGCGACGGCACAGGCCCTGAAATATCTGAAGCAACAAGACGCGTACTGGAAGCAACAGGCGTGCCTTTTAAGTGGGACATCCAGAACGCAGGAGAAGATGTATATAATGAAGAGGGCAATCCGCTGCCGGACAGAGTCCTTGAGTCAATCAGGAAAAACAAAATCGCCATAAAAGGCCCTATTACTACACCCGTAGGCACAGGCTTCAGAAGTGTCAACGTCTCATTGAGACAAACACTTGACCTATACAGCTGTGTGCGGCCCTGCAAAACTTACACCGGCGCCAAAACAAGATACGACAATATTGACCTTGTATTATTCAGGGAAAACACGGAAGACCTTTATGCCGGGATAGAGTATGAGAAAGACTCCGAGGGTGTAAATGAAATAATTAAACTTGTTAAGAGGCTTTCGGGCAGAGACATTCGACCGGACTCGGGCATCAGTATTAAACCGATATCAGTATTCGGAACAGAGCGTATTGTACGTGCAGCTTTTGACTATGCTAGGAAAAATAAGAGACGAAAAGTAACTTCTGTCCACAAGGCCAATATCATGAAATACTCTGACGGACTGTTCCTTGAAGTTTCCAGAGAAGTGGCCAAAAACTACCCGGATATTGAATTTGAGGACAAAATCGTTGATAATATGTGTATGCAGCTTGTCCAGAAACCCGAGCTATACGATGTACTTGTATTGCCGAATCTTTACGGAGATATTGTTTCAGACCTTGCAGCAGGTCTGATCGGCGGACTCGGCCTGGCACCGGGGGCCAATATCGGTAATGATTACGCGGTATTCGAAGCAACCCACGGCAGTGCTCCCAAATATAAGGGCCTTAACAAAGTAAACCCTCTGGCTGTTATTTTAAGCGGAGTAATGATGTTAAGGCATCTTGGGGAAACTGAAGCAGCAGAAAAGCTTGATAACGCAATAGCTTCCATAATCAAAGAAGGCAAAGATGTCACTTATGACATGAAACCCACACCTGATGATCCGACAGCAGCAACAACATCAGGGATGGCTGATGCCATTATTGCAAAGCTCAAATAAAATATGGATCCTGACCCTTTAAGCTTTATAATCATAATTGTCTGTATCATCTTCATTGCTTTACTATCCGCTTCTGAAGTCGCGTTCATTTCACTGAACAGGATAAGGCTCAGGCATCTGGCTGAAAAGGGCGACAAAAAAGCAATAATAGCACAAAAAATCCGTGACGAGCACGACCGGCTGTTCAGTGCGGTCATTCTTTCAGGCAACCTGTTTACGGTTCTTGCAACTTCCGTAGGCACAGCCCTGGCTATAACCATGTTTGGTGATGATATAGGAATTATCATAGCAACCATTGCGATGACATTCCTTACTGTTGTTTTCGGTGAACTTGCGCCAAAAACATTCGCCGTAACACATGCCGAAGGAATCTCTCTGGCCCTTGCTAAGCCAATGAAGTTTTATATTAAAGCAATTTCACCCCTTGTCTGGTTCTTCAATAAGCTGTCAAATGCAATCATTAAACTCTTTGGAGGTGAAGTGAAGCCGACTCCCCAGCTCTTTACTGAAGAGGAGATGAAGTCAATGATAGATATATGCGAGGAAGAGGGCACTCTTGAAAAAGAAGAGACCGAAATGCTTCATAATGTATTTGCCTTCGGAGACAAAAAGGTCACTGAAGCCATGGTTCCAAGAACTGAGGTCATTGCCATTTCGGAAGATGGAGTTGTAAGAGATGCTCTTGCCCTTGTATCTGAAGAGAGTTATTCACGATACCCGGTTATTAAAGAGACAGTGGATAATATTATTGGAGTCCTTTACGTAAAAGATCTTGTAAGACAGATGGCGAACGAAGAAATATCGCTCGATACACCTATAAAGAATTTTGTACGGGATGCATATTATATCCCTGAAAGCAAAATGGTAACAGCCCTCCTTGATGATATGCAGAAGAACAAGTTCCAGATTGCCATAATTGTGGATGAACACGGCGGCACTGCCGGGCTTATCACTCTTGAGGATATTATGGAAGAGATTGTGGGAAGCCTGCAGGATGAGTTTGAGGCCATTGAAGCAGAAAAAGAGGTGGAAGTCCTGGACGAAAGCACATTTGTAGTTGCAGGACATACCGGCATTGATGAGATTAATGAACTGGTTAATATAGAGATTGATGACGAGGAGTTTCATACTATAGGGGGATTCCTATTCGGACTGTTCGGACATCTCCCGAAAGTAGGCGAACAGCTTCGTTATCATGAATTGAGATTTCTCATTCTTGAAATGGATGGGAAGAGAATTGAGAAAGTAAAAATCACAAAAATATAGCCCCTCACACCATACCCCCCCCCCAATCCGTTTCACCATATAAGTACGAAAAACCACGTTGCATCCTATTAAAAGAGTGTTATAATTGAGATTGAAGATTCAGTTGTCATCACAACTGTAAAGAAGTCATATAACCTGTATGGTTAGGAGGGGAATTATGGATGACCCCGACACGGCAATCCTAGAAAAGGATGTGCCCTCATTTGATGTAGTTGATCAGAAAATAAAGGAAATTGACAACACTATAATTGTTTATAGAGTTTTCTACTTTTTCAACACCTTTATATATCGTTTTCAGCTGATTAAAAAAGATAAAATGTGCATGATTGAAATATCCAGAAACCTCCTGGAAAGCATGAATACCAATGGATCGTCTACCGAACAGGAGCTTAAGGATATCATTAATAATAACATTGACAACGACGAATGCTGGACTGATTTCAAGGCATAGAACCCGGCCTGCCATCCTTTATTGATCAACCTGTTAACAGACTGCCTTCACATTTTTTACCGCCCCATAATAACCCGCTGGAAAATTGTTATACTACCTGTATAGCAAGGTTCAAAAGCTATACCGTCTCAACTATCGAATGATAGTGAACAGGAGGAGCAAATAAAGCGCCGGTATGAATATTAAATACATTATACTTCTGATTATTCCTCTAATCTTAGCATCACCTTATTACTCTTTTGGCGATGAATCCGCG
>PIVU01000304.1 GCA_003354025.1 Nitrospirota bacterium | reverse complement strand
TATTAAACATGAAAAAATAAGTGGCGGCAGAAGCTATGGTAAGAAGAACCCTCGATACTGCAGGATGATGAAATCCGTGTATAAATCTGGAGTCATGGCCGCAATCGGCGGTAATAATCGAAACCTTCAACAACCGTTAGATAAAGAAAGATCCGTTAACGAATTAGGCACTGTGAGATAGACTTTTAAAAGCAAGGGAATATGTATAGCCAAGTAGGAGACCGTAAGCAAAAAAATAATATTTTTTGTTAATGAATCGGTGTTTTTTGTTGACTTACTTTCTCATAGGTGCCGCAAAAGAGCGAAGCAGGGACTTGGGTAAACATTGAAATTGGATCGTGACAAGAAATAGCTCTATACCGCCGATGTTTTGCTGTCAGTGTTGATACACTGGTTCAAGTAAGCCGCTACGCGGCAATTTCAAGGCCATCTTATCACTCAAACCTTCCCTAACCAATAAATATTTCCTTCACTTTTACTGACAAGTCATCTTTCCTTGTACAAAAAGGCATCAAGCCTTTTTGTATCAACCTTCAAAGCAAGGAGAGAATCATGAAAGACAAGTATTGGTGGTATAAAACGAAATGGCACGAGAAAATGGTAAAGGCCCTCCAAGTTGCCGGGATGAGCGAAAGCACTCAGAAAGCATATGTCCGTACCATACGAAAACTTACAGAGTTTTATGATAAAACTCCCGATAAAATATCGGAAGAAGAACTCATTGATTATTTTATCCATCGTCAGGAGGTTACCGAGTGGAGTCCGGCAACCATGCGCATCTGCTACACCGGCATCAAATTCTTTTTCATCAATGTCTTAAAGCGAGATTGGCATACACTCAAACTGGCTAAAGCAAAAAGAGAAAAACGGCTTCCCGCTGTTCTTGCCAGGGAAGAAGTAAGAAAAATACTCTCACATGTGACCACCTTTCACAACTATTGTTACCTGAGAACTGTCTACTCATGTGGCCTCAGACTCCAGGAAGGTCTCTTTCTCGAAGTCTCCGATATCGATGGTAGTCGAAACATGATTCATGTGCACCGAGGTAAGGGAGCAAGACACCGTTATGTACCGATGCCAAGGGCAACCTATCTTCTGTTGCGCAAATACTGGCTTACCCATCAAAACAAAAAACTTATCTTTCCCGCTGTCGGCAGAGGACAAAATAAAGGACCTGTTTCAAAAAAACCTATGTCTATAGATGGCGTTCAGGGGGCTTTTCGCAGAGCGAAATTTAAGGCCGGTATAAAAAAACGTGCCTCAATCCATACTCTGCGCCATTCATACGCTACTCATCTCCTGGAAGCCGGGGTCAATCTACGTGTCATTCAGAAGAATCTCGGCCATGCCAAAATTGAAACAACCATGGTTTATCTCCATTTGACCAATAAGGGAATGGAGGACGCCTATCATATCATCAATTCTTTGATGAAGGAGGTGTAACCATGGGTAAGATTACTGAAATATTTCGTTATTTCGGCCCTGAATATATGGAAAAGTATCCCAATATGCCACAGCAACATCGGAAGGTGATTAACGCCATCATTCATTGTCGTTCTGGAGAATACGGCGCTGCCTTTTATCAATGTGAAGGGTGTGGTAAGCGTCATCGGGTTGATCGGTCTTGCGGCAACCGGCACTGTCCACAGTGTCAGTATCACAAAACACGTGGGTGGCTTGAGACGCAGCTCAAAAAAGCGCTTTGTGTTCAACACTCCATGCTGACGTTTACCATGCCTTCGAAAATCAGAGCTTTTTGTCGTGCAAATCAAAAAGCTGCTTATGGTGCCATGTTCAAGGCATCTTCTGGTTCAATCAAGGCGCTTGTCAAAGATCCGAAGTTTATCGGAACTGATCTTCCAGGTTTCACCGGTGTGCTTCATACCTGGGGAAGGCAGTTGCCGTATCATCCGCATATCCATTACATTATTCCGGCCGGTGGACTTTCTAATGATCGTAAGAAATGGATTGCTGCGCGTAATTCCTTTTATCTCCCGGTGAGGGCGCTTTCAAAGCTCTATAAAGCCAAGTTCAAGGCGGAGATGGCGAAATTGGGTCTCATGGATAAAATTGATCCGAGTGTCTGGACGGTTGACTGGATTGTCAATTATCAGGCGGTTGGTAGTTCCGAGGCCTCGCTTAAATATCTTGCCCCGTATGTCTTTCGGGTAGCCATCTCGGACAACAGGATCCTTGCTGTTAACGGTCGAACCGTGACGTTCTGTTACCGGAAAACAGGCAGTAGGAGAATTCGGAAAATATCCCTTGATGTGCTGGTCTTTATCAGTCGCTTTCTTCAGCATGTACTTCCTGCCGGGTTCATGAAAGTGCGCCATTATGGATTTATGAATGCCAATTGTGCAATCACCATAGAAAAGATTCGTCGGATGATCATGACCTGTTTCAGGGATCTTTCTTTGATATTGAGTGATAAGGTGATGGAATCTATTTCCGTCATTCCGCAGGAGCAATTTTGTTCCAGTTGTGGAGGACGGTTGATTTATCTCTTCAGTGTCATTCCAGGAAGACCGGGTTAGAAGAGCTCACCGCACAACTAACAATCATTTTTTAAAAAACCTCGTTAGAGAGAATGGAGAAGTGCGCCTTTTTTCCGGTAAAAGCATGTTTTTTTGTAAGTGGAAGGAAAGCAACGATGGATATTTTCCCCTTTTGTATGATCATTCAGTCAAACAGGAAAGAATTTTTGACCATTCTTCCTGTTTTGCCACCTGCCTGACAACACCCGTTCGAAGCAATACCCTATTAATGAATCCGGGTTGTAACACCACCGGGCTACTTGAACAATGGATTAATCACGACTCTTCGAGATCGTATTAATCCTTATTGGTTATATGCATAGTGTGTTGCATATTCTAAATTTCAAGACTTCTCAGGCTTCTTTTTGAGTATTTTTAATCCATAAGGGCATACAGCCGAGCAAATTCCGCAGTTGTGACCCTTGTGATACTTAAAGTAGTGTGTTTTTTTCCATTGATCACATACCTGCACATCTAGTATTTCTTCTCGTGGTAATCCTGGATACCATC
>PIVU01000089.1 GCA_003354025.1 Nitrospirota bacterium | reverse complement strand
GCCCGATGTACCAGCCTGGGATGACGTGGGTGTCGTAACTGCCGCGTTCAGTGGCTCGTTCATGGACAAGGACCTTCATTCCTGGTGGTGCAAGTGGTGTTTTGGTGTAGTTGAAAACACCATAGGTGTGAGCATGGGCAGAGAGGTGGGGATGAAGCCGTGATTGGCAGAGGAGGTTAAGGGTTGTCGTGCATTGTGGGAGGAGTTCGTCCCATAGGTTGAGTGGGAAGTCGGGATGGGTGGAACAGAGACCTGCAATGAAGTGGTTTTTGAATGTCTGGATGGCACGTTCGGCTAAGTTTCTTCGATGAAGTCCAGCTGGTGTGAGTTGGTAGTCGATCTGTTCTGTGGTAAGGTATGATTTTAGTTCGTCGGAGATTTCATTGTCGAGGTTGGCAAGTTTTGGTTTGAAACCACGGGTGGTAAGCTCCTGGACGACGGATTGGTAAGCTTTTACTAGTTGTTTTTTGGTGCGGCTCGGGATGGCGCGGGCATGGATGGCGTTGGAGTCATAGTCATACAAGATGAAGATGTACTTGTTTCCGCTCTTGGAGGGGCAGACGAATTTTCCTGTTTGGTCGGAGAAAACCTTGCCAGTTGGTTCTTGGAAACTGGTGAAGACTATGTTGGTTCTGGTGGCTGGTAGTGATGGAACTTGTTCGATGTTAGCTGCCGCTGCGCCAAAAGATAGTGGAAGTTCAGGGTTTCTGCGTTTGCTGGTAGATTGGATGTTTTGACGGAGAGCATGCTTGTGACCTTTGATGGTGGCTGTAGTGTTGATGCCGAACTTTGTGATTTGGGATGGTGTGAGGGCTGGCCATGTGTCAAGATGATTTAGTCGAACAGCTTTGATCCAAGTGGCTATGGTAGGGGAAAAGAGAGATGCATGGTAGAAGGATATGCGCTGTGATAAAGTTGGACGCTGCATCTACATTAAGAAAATATATGGTACGGTATAATATTATGCGGTACCAAATAATCACCGTATAATATTATGCGGTACCGTATGTCCACAATTGATAGTGGTAGCATAATTTATGCTACACCGTAGTATAAATTATGCTACACTGATATTATAAATTATGCTACACTGATAGTATAAATTATGCCACACCGATAGTATAAATTATGCTACACAGATAGTATGAATTATGCTATTGAGCTAGCATAAATTATGTAACACGTTAATATAATTTATGTAAACTCTGTAGCATAATTCATACTATCGGTTTAATAATTTATTTAATTTCAATTGGAAACCAATTCACCGATAATAGGTTATTGTGGTTATTTTACAATGCCACCGATTTGCTAATATCAAACACGAAATGCTTGTAATCCTCCGGTATATTCAAATCAGTTTTTTCCAACTTTGGCATCTTCATTATTGACATATCATAACCCTGAACAAAATTCCTTTTTCGACTTCCCGAATGTTCATCTACCTTCTCTAATTCACCTTCTGCCTCTTCCTCTGCAAGCTTGTCCTTTTGATATCTTTGCCTCAAATCCTTTTCCAACTGTTTACTGATTGAAGTAATTCCTCTCCGTACCATCACATCTTTGCACAGCTCATTAAATCGCGTTACACCCTTCCTTCGCCATCCTCTCATTTTACCCTCGTCATCCCTGTCATCCTTGCCTCCCTTTGTGTACTTTGTGGTATGTTTACTCCCAATCATTCTTCGAGTTCCCGTTACACCATCTCCCTGTCCAGTTCCCTCTGGTATCAAATTTCCTGCAATATTTTCTAATATTAGCATAGCAAAAGCTTCATCAGACACAGAAATGTACTTACTCATGTCTTCAGTATCGTGATTGCTTTTCCAAGATGCTCTAGTAATCATATTCACCACACATGTATCGATGAACATGTAGTACATGTCCCTTAAGTCATTGTTTTTGACTGGGATCTCCCCATTCTTGTCTTTCTTATTATCGTAGAAAGCCCACAGACCCTCCAGTCCTTTGTCTGTTTTAGCCCTCTCCACCAATCTTCTCGCCACCAGTTTATTTTTTTCAAGAGTTTCCTTTTCCCTTTTCTTTATGTCGTTAGGTCCAGGTTTGATTAGTCTCCGATCGTCACCTGAGTCACTTTCAGATGTTGCATCTGTCGAACTAGTAGCACTATCATCTTCAGATGTCGACGCCAGGATGAGCGTGTCTCTATATTTTTGGAGTTTGTAACAGTCTCCTATAAAGTTTCCTGCCTTAGTACTCATACCGGTCCTCATCACTATTAATAAAATGAATCGAGAATATATTTTGTTAGACACATTCAATATAACTCAATGCATACAGGTCCACATACTTACTCTCATTTAATGTATCCTTAACCTTTTTCATCACATTAGCCCGCTTCACCTGGATCTCATGTCGAACTATACTTTCCCATGTTTTCCAGTACCTGGCCCTGTCCTTCAGCGGTTTGTCCTTCTGGCCACAATAATCCAATATGACGCATGGGTATCCAACATTTTCACTCGATTGTGTTAAGTCCGGTCTTTCGTGCGATTTACCCAAGGTCGGCGTACAATGTTTCATCACTCTCCCACAACCTTCTCCAGTTAAAAATTTCGTTGTCGACCACACATGCGTTCGCACAATATGTCTTACTGCCTTGTCTCCTGCAGATCTCGTCTTTTTATTCTGAACAATGACCGACTCTTCATAGTAACCCAATAAGCGTGTCTGTTCTGCAGATAACGAACCACCATCTTCACTAGGTGACATGATTCCCTTTTAACCTGTTTATTACAATATTTGAAGATGAAATCAGGTTAGTTTCATTGTCATGGGTAACATATTATTATATTCATTTTGTTGTCATAACTTTGTACCTTCTCCAACCCCAATATTTTGTAAACACAGTGAAATTTTCAAGTGCGGATTGCAAAATTTTCCGAAATATTCATCCATACAAATTTTACGTACCATATCACGTAGACAAGGGAACAATTCTGGCGCGTGAATAAATTTTTGTTGTTCACATGAATTCCTTCTAAAAAATTGCTTCCCAACTGTAGGTTACCCGTAATTATTTTGTTTTCCTAACGGAAAATATTTTTGAGTTTCATCAACGGCCATAATTCATTCAATCATTATATCACCTCTTTTGATTATTCTTATCATCATGCCGCCTTCAAAGAAGAGAAAGTTCAAGAAAGATAATAACCTTAAATGCAGTAGGTGTGGAATTCAATACGGGAAAATGATTGACTTGGTCGATCATCTCTTGAACAATGATCATTGCAAAAATAATCCTGAATATTTTGTTTGCATAGGATGTGGGTCTTACGCCAGCAAATCTTTTGACAACTTTAGGAAACATCTCAAATCTAATAAAGGGAAGACCAACAATTGTCAAGAGGTATTTCAACAAGCACAGGAAGTTGAAGCAACACCTATTCCAACTGCCCCCGATTTCGAATCAAATTCAAATTTCCAAGTAGACTCTGATGTTGAAATAGATCTCAATTTACCCAACGATGATGATCCAGAAGCAATTGCACCAAATCTAACTTATGTATTTAAAAAAGATAGTGAGGTACAATATGTTCAGTTTGAAAGCAATGATTCAGGATATCATGGCAAAGTGAATGATGGAAACACGATGTCTCCTGGTCAAACTCTTCTGCAACGAAGTGGTAATATCATGGCACGTTCGACAGGTACCCATTCTAATGTACTCACCTCTCTTCCTGGCATGAATGAAGAGAAATACGTACATCATTCGTCTGAGCTCATGAACTATCACACAAATTCTGATTTCATGGACCAAAATTCTCTACGTGGTAGCAGCAGTGTGTCATCGAACGAATCACATCGTTCATTAGGCAATAATTCGTTATCCTCTAACGATGACGATCTACCAGGCACTATTCGTCTTGTACGTGAATCAGCCATCACAACAACCAGAGTCGGAGAAGACAATGTCACACAAGAAGAGGTAGACGAAATCGAAATATCATCTGACAGCGAAGCCAGTCGTTCTAGTGTTGACAGAATGCGAAGCGAAGAGATCTGCCGGCTCAATATCAAAAATGTCCTTGACGGCAAACAGGTTAGGTTTCCAATTGATCATGAGCCCGATGGTAGCACTACCGAAAATGGGAAGGCAACACTTGACAAATTGACGAAACATTTTGCAGCGGGAGTTGATTTCACACCTGAGGACGAATGCCTTTTAGATTTGTTTGAATTGATTCAAAGATGTAATGCACCTAGAGGGACATTTGATAAAGTTGTAGATTGGGCTCACAAACATTCCGACATTATCAAAACACAATCACTTCGAAAAAGAAAGAGTATAATGGCAACATGGATAGCCAAATTCGGTGGTGATATTTTTTCACCACTCCCAACAACCTTTAACAAAACCCTCTCTTCAGGGAAAGAAGTCAATATAAGCACCTTCTCATTTCGTAACATGATCCTGTCAATGATAGCGGACAAAGATCTATTCAAGTTAGAAAACTTGCTCATAGATCCAACCAAGCTTAACGAACCGCCAGAAAACGTCTCGGAATATGGAGAACCTAATACCGGTTCTTGGTACAGAGATGCAGTGAGAAACTGTTGCCCCACAAACAAACATTTCCTTTTACCATTCTCTTTTTTCATTGACGAACTGAAACTGGATAAATTTGGTAAACTAGGTTCGGAGGTTGTTCTTGCATGTTGTCAAATTTTCAAACGTGAAGTAAGGCTCACAGAAGCATGCTGGTTCCCTCTTGGCTTCATCGAGGATCAGAAGAATTTCAAGGACACCAAAGGTTACGTTAGGGAGAAGAAAATGCAAGATTACCACGACATGCTTAAACACATTTTTCGGGAATTCAGGTCGATCAATTCCAACGGAGGTATAAAGGTAGACATTGACTTCATGGATGGTCGAGGACTCCAGGAAGACATTATTTTGGTGCCGGTGGTCCAATATGTAATTGGGGATTGTAAAGGTAACGATGTTCATTGTGGTCGCAAGGGAACCCACTCGATGGACACTCCAAACTTATGTAGAGATTGCAATATTCCGTCAAAGGAAGCCGATAATCCAAATTATCCTTGCAAACCGATAAAGATGAGCGACATTCGTGGGAAGTCTAAAATGTTCCTCAAAGGATGTTCTCACTACCAAATCGATAATGCCTGGTGGCAACTTAATTTCGGAGGTTGCCCATACAACATTCATTGCAATTGTCCGCATGAGTTATTGCACAATGTACAATTGGGATTTTGCGATTGGATTGGGAGAGACCTGTCTTTCACTGATGCGGCGAACGAACTTATTTCTGAACACTTTACTAAAATTTATCCTTTCGCAAAGTGTCAAAGTGAAAGATCAATGCCTAACCTAAGACCATTTCGGAACGGACTAGCATCTGTTAAGTCACTAAAAGGTACCGAAAGATTTGATCGTGTATTTGCACTGTGGTTAACCTTGATGAGCCCAAGTCTACAAAGGAAATTAACAGACTTTAAAAAAACGGGTCAGGATGATGTCAATGTCAAGAACACTATTCTAACATTGCACATGTATCTAAGGGTCTTAGAAGACACCTTGATGATCCATGAATGGTTAAAGCTAAAAAACGTACCTAAGGATGATGTCACTTCAGAGGACGAGGACGTACGAAATAGCAAGGCACACAAGAGACTCGTTCAGTTTGTCACCATATTCAAGGATAACGTTGTTCTTGAAGGATATGGCTGCAAAACCACTAAGTTTCACCAATTATTGCACACCGTATGGTATATTCTTAGAGTGGGATCATTCTGTAACGTTGACGGATCAATTGGTGAAAAGATGGGAAAGGAATGGGTGAAAGAAATGTCGAAGACCACCAACAAGGACCGTGATACATTGTCGACTGCTCTATGCCTCCGAATTACCGAAAAGAAGACAGTGAATTCGTTACTTCGCATGAGGGAAAAAGCCATGACCAAAACAGGTTCACGAAATGGATCCGTTTGCAATATTCCACCACAACTAAGAAGGAATAGAAATGGTACCACCAACAAACATTTTACCTTAGAGAGAATTGATCTTGAAGTACCTGATGCGCGCAGAGGGGCACAACAGTTCACTATTAAGACAACATGGAAAAAGGGAATAGTTAGACCACTCTCCAATTTTCCAGATACTCTATTGCTTGCTGTTGTGAATCGTCTTTATCACTGGAACGCAGATGTTGGTGGACGAATTTCAAAAGATTCTGTTGTCCAAGGTTTTACGGACTATGTGCCTGAATTGGGTAACAATGAACAAGCGGATGATATTCAACCTGTTCGCTTCCGGGCTAATCCACACTTTCGCAGGCAAGGAGAATGGTTTGACTGGGGATTTTTTAAATGGGCAGGTGTCGAGGAATCAGTGCCAGGAAGGATCTTGATGTTCCTCGATTTATCAGACTGTGATATTATTCATACAGAAGATGCATCAGAGAATGAACGTGAAATGGACATGCCAGTTGACATGATGCCAGATGTTCCCACAATTCATTATCTTAATCGAGAGAAGTTCGCCGTAATTCAAAGTGCAAAGTCGACAGCTGAGGCGAGAGGTAACGATAACTGTCCGCTAACTGACCAACACTTTCAATCATCCATCGGTTCTTGGATTCAATTGGAGGACAAATACAGGATAGTTCCTCTCGATACATTGGATGGGCCTGCCTATGTTGTAGATTCCGTACCCTTTTCCGACGATGAGGACAAAGATAACACAGCTTTGCTCGTCTCGCCAATGACTGATTGGCCCACACTGCTTCTACACAATAGTTAGACAGTTGTTCATCTGTTCTTTAATCTCTAATATTTTAACGTTCTCCATCAAATTCTGTACGCTTTCTTTTCCCACTGAGAGAATGAACCATTGTGTAATAGGTACATATTTCTTTGCTAACCGAAAGCTCAGATTTGTAACCAATGGTACTCTGAATGCTATTGTCTTTAGATAAGTGCATCCATTTCATTGGTCCTTTCTGTGAAGTAAGTCCATTTGTCCAACTCATAAGTTTTATACTTCCTTCTCGAGCATTTTTGGATTTGGGGACACCTAACATTTCTAGATTCATGCTTAATCCTGAGTTTACTTTGAGTCTGAAGAAATTCTGGAGACCGCTCCATTGATTTGATCTGTGATCAAAAAAGAAGGTGACATCCTTCTTTGGGTTGGTTCCGTTTCTATCCCTGTAGAGTTCGCATAGCATGTTCTCGGCGAAGGCAAATGTAAATGATTTACCAAAAATGTCTTGAATGATCTGTACCGATTCAGTGAAAAATTGTTGTGCCTTCTTCGGAGATATTCCAGGGTAAAGTGATTCGATGTACTTGTATCCTCCTGATACTTTGTTTTCAACTGTAGAGGTTGCCAAAATTTTGATTGGGACGAAGCCGAAGTATCCTGCCAGTTGTAGAAAGTTCAGTGAATACATTCCACTGCATCCTTTTCCGGCAATGTCCTTGACCTCGTCAAGGAATTCATTCAAGAGATCCTTCTTCTTCCTTCCCTGATCTACATCTTGCTGTTCTGTAACTTCGGTGTCTTCTTTCTTTTTCAAAGAGGAGGCAGTAGTTCTGGCACAAAGACTTATCATCTTTTTCTCAATCTGGGCACAGTGCGACTTCATGACTTGGTCTTCATCATCATTACTAATTGTTGGATCATACCCTCCAAAATGCTCAGGGATACCGGCTACTAGGTTTGTGCTGTTTTTATAGTAACTTCTGTTGTGACCAACATGGCGTGGGTTGACTGAGGATCCATGAACAGAGGTCTGTCTTGATTTGGCAATTATGATCGATCGGCATAGAAGTGTAAAGTACATCCCGTCTTTACAAATAGATTTATGAAAGAATCTACAGCCCTTTTTTGTTTTTAGAAAACCAGAAATGATTCCAACAGGAAGAGTTGTGCCATTTGTCTCGAGAGCGCAGAACGCAATGTATCCCATGACTTCACGAGCGTTGAGTTTTTTTACATTTACGTGTACATCTAAGAGCAGGTCAATTAAAACAGACCAATGTGACTGTACAAAGTATCGAGGTTAGTGTTGAGTTCTTCAAACACATTATGTATTTGAATGTATCATCCAATGACTTACTGATTTGTCGAACGCTGGTTTTGTCAGGGAAAAGTGACCATTGAACTGTGTTGGTATCATTTTGCATGGAGGAGGCACCACTTTCCCATTCCTTTTTCTTGTTCCGCACTTCTCTTCATCCCCTGAAAATTTCTTCATGTCTGAAAATTGTTTGAAACCTTTAAATTGGTTATCCCAAAGTTTGCGATAATTCTCAGGTGCCTCTGGATTCATTATAGCATTCAGCATTGATGAGGTCAGTTCGCAAGACTCATGTTCGACATCATGGTTCAAAAGAGCACCGACTTTGTTCATTTTCATCACGTGATCACCCACGATCTTTTTTGAGTACATCATCAATGATAGTGGAAAATAATCCCCTACTTTAAGATGCAGATGCTTCATCAACTTCTTCATTGCCGGAATTCCTGCTATTCCTTTTGTAATTATAATTTTGGTTTTCAATGAGTACGTTTTGCTAAACAGATCGTTGTGGTCATTCCCGGTATCCATGTGAAACTTAATCAGTGCTTCGGAGATAAAAGAAAAACCTTCAATCAAAAAGAAAGGAAATGAGGACTCATCCTCCTCAGTCATCCCCATGTATTCCCAGAACTTGCGGCGCATGAGAAGTCTCACCGAACCATACTTCTTGTCGTCTGGGGATTCTTTGAAGTCACCAACGTGTTGAAAAAGTTCGATGGTGTCACATATTAACAGAGCAATTTCTCTTCTTCTTTCTTTCGCTACGAAATTCATTTTATTTTTGATCAAAAAAGGTCGGTAGCTACCTAACTGATTAATTCGGTTTTCCTTGTACTGATTTGCATCGGAATTTGAATAACCACAGGCATATTGAGGAATATTTCTTTCATTGGATGAAGAAATATCCATCAGCTGAACAATGAATGGAAACAAATGGCTATACAAAAACTCGTTAGTAAATTTCCAAATAAAATTGCGTAAATGATAATGAAGAAGGACCTACCATAATCGTTCAGATAATTTTGCGATTGCAGCGTCATGGTGAGAGGATCTAATATCGATTCCGCTCTTCCTTCTGAAAAAACCACAGCTTTCGTAATGGATCCTTTGAACCGGTATATGGTCGAATATAGACAAAAATGTTTTGAAACTGGTCTCATTCTCGAGTACGGTCCCATGATACTGTTTTCCTAAATTGTCGATGCAGTAGGCAATCGGAACTTTTGAACGTGGAATGAGTATTATCTTTTTAATAGCGCAAAAGTCTTGAACAGGTTTCAAAAACACGCTCTTTTTTTCTCCACAAATGGAGTCAAAGTTGTAATTGGAAATGGCAATGGCAAGATACTGATCGGTGTATTCAATGTGGTTTTTATTGAATTCCAGATTCTGATATCTCTCAAATAGTGCCACTTTATTCATAAGACTTCTTTTGTCAATGGAAAGTTCCTTTGAGAAAAATTTCTTGCTGGAACATTCATTAAGGTAGACGGAGGGAGATGAAAATTCGGATGAAGAAAAGGTTGGCTCAGTGCACTCCAACTCTGCTTGCAGTGGTTCATAATGTTTGTTCAATATGGGAGGTTCAATCAGTTGAGAAGGTTGTATCGACATATCACTGTCGCAAAGAGATGACTCACTGGTCATCTCATTTGGTTTGGCAATCTTTGCAGCAGCAGGAAGATAACCAGTACTTTTGGCTGGAGTACGTAAATTGAATGAATGATGGTCACGATCGGTCATGCTTTGTTCCAAATCGGACTCGGTGATTGAATGGATTTCTACTTTTGAGAGGAGATGTTGACAAGTTATGTTAAAAAGGACGGTGTGGGGCGATATAATGTAGAAGGAGTGTGCAATGGTAACTCACCACATGATTCATCGCTTATCTGAGATTGTTTTTTGGAATAGGACGATGACAGTGTACCTTCATCGTCTCCAATACTATTTCCGTCGCTCTGAATTTGATTAATGGGCATAGCACCGACATTTGTACCTTGGTGGGCGGACCGAGATGCTGCAGCAGGATTTAACACATCTTCGGCAAGGTCCCCCAGAACACTGAGATTGGTGGGCATAATGATGGAACCTGGGTGAGCGGACCGAGGTCCTGCAGGATTTACCACATCTTCCGCTACTTCATTGATGGGCATATTGCCAACGATGGTACCTGGGTGGGCGGACCGAGGTCCTGCAGGATTTACCACATCATTGGCAAGGTCCCCCGGAACACAGAGATTGGTGGGCATAACGATGGAACCTGGGTGGGCGGACCGAGGTCCTGCAGGATTTACCACATCTTCCGCTACTTCACTCAGCCCGGCGAAGGCAACGACCACATCACTCAATACTCTAAGTTTCATAGACCCATTAGAATTATTATTAGTCGCTCTGAATGCTTCAGCAATGTAGCATATGTTTTGCAAGTAGCGATCATTGAGATCGGACATGATGATAAGGTTCGTCCGGTATGATTGTCGGTTGGTGTGTTGGAAAAATATTTTGTGTGAGCGAAGCAAGTGCTTGCACAGTGAATGAAGTACGAAGGAAGAATGGTGAGAGCTAAATTATATTAATTTTAGAAAATTTGAATTAACTAATTTTGGGCAATTGTAAATAATAAAAACTCAACTGTAGTTACGAGTCATTTAGTTCTTATGACGACAGTTGAATTTCATGGAATTGGTAACAAAAAATTATGTTCGGCAGTTGAACCTGTCTAAATTGATATGAAAATGAGTTGAGAAAATATTTAGGCAGTTAGGTGAGAAGGGCAGGTGTGTTAGGTGTGCGTTGCGCAATTTTTAAAAAAGGGGGCTTAAATTAGAGAGGAATTGGTTAGGTAATGTGACGAACATTGGGCATATGTGATCCTACTATTTTAGGGAAAAACGGATTTCAATTCCAACGGGAATATTCAAAACGCATGCGACATACAACGGTAGCTTTATGAAAAAGCGCACAACATGGTAACAAACTAAGTAAATACCGCATAGAAAAACATATTGACAATGAAGAACTACTGGACATTCCAGGGTAATAGAATGGTTTCGATGGATGAGGATGAGTATGACGAAATGAAGATAAGGGGAAGGGAACGTAATAGGTTTCAAGACAAGTACGAATGGGCGATCAGAAAACTTCGAGCGCAAGAACAGGAATTGCATGCCGTAAAAAGGCGAATGAAAGTGGTAGAGGCGCTGGTTGATGACCAGAAGAGAAACATCAGGGAGATAATGAACGAAAAGGAAGAGAAGGAAACGGAATTCAAAAGATTGAAGAGTGTTGAGGAAAGAATGATCAAAAATGATACGAGCAAGTTGATGGAGACGATGAGGCGCAATGCAGAATTGGATGAAGAGGAGGCGCATAGGAGTGGGAAGAGACAAAGGACAATAGTAGCGAGCCCAGAAGAGGCTTTGCGCGGAGGAAGCGTGGGAATGTATTATCATCTACATGGTGTGAGAGCTGCCCGGAACAACGATCCGAATGAGGTTATGCGCTACTCGAATTTGATGAACGATTACCTGAAGTCAAAGAAACTCTTACATGCTATTAGAGCAGGATTACGATTGCAAACGGAGAGCGAGAGGGAAAGAGATAAGAGGATAGCTAAAAGGGAAGCTGAGATTAAGTTAGGAAAAAAAAATACAAAAGCTCTGACTAAAGATGACGTAATGAAAGCTTGGAAAATGGAACTAGTGAAACATGCGGGCCGATGGAACAAATTGACACAACAATACGAATAGTGACAAGAGCATTAACACTACCCTATAATTTATATAAGTTTAATAATATTATAAGCTTGACATAATAATATTGGGTATTATGTGAATACATTGCATAAATTATGCTTCCTTGGAATAATTTATGGACTGGTAGCATTAATTATGCTGAGGTAGCATAATTTATGCTGAGGTAGCATAAATTATGTAGCTAGCATAATGTTATTAAGGATAAATAATTTATGCGGTTGTGGTATAATTTATGCGGTATAATATACGGTGTTTAGCATAATAATATATGGACGGTATATTTCCTTAATGTAGATGGGACCAAACCAATTCAATACACCTGATGGTGTTTCAATACCCCACCCCCGACCACCGGCGGCGGTTATTACACAACCAGACTCCACTGGATTGGATTTATTGCTCTCTGCAGCACACCATTCAGAGTCTCCTTCAGCCTTCCAAGAATATGGCATAGACGACGCACTTGCATCACAAACCCCTATAGCATCCTCTCCCCAAGCATCACCAATACATGTCATAACCCAAGCTGTTTGTGGAATGAGGTTGGTGGTACTCGTAGAAAGGTTTAACTTAAACTCAAAGTTAATTAGAAATTACTTTAACTAGAACAATGAGACTAGTTGTTTCGTTATTAGCTTTGTCAGCTAGTGGTGAGGAATTTGACCAACTGTGGTGAGGATCGCTAAAGATCCAAAAATTATAACGCAGTAAGACCGAAATAGAGAAAATGAGAGCGGAGTAGGTATCATGTTTGGCTAGTTTGGTCAGTGGCTAGACAAATTTAGTTGAGGTACAAACTAAATGAGTCTTGGCACATACCCTTGTGACCGATGAGGGCTTTTGTGAGTATGAAAAGTGAGGATGTTTGTGTAGAAGAAACGTTTTCAAAAAACGTTTTAAACAAAA
>PIVU01000303.1 GCA_003354025.1 Nitrospirota bacterium | reverse complement strand
TTCTGGAGAGAGATATAATGAAGACAGGATTAATTGACTGGAAGCAGGACAGCTTAACTCTTTATGTCTTTGACAAACAGGGCAGCCATTATGAGCTGTCGGACAGTAATACGGTCCATCTCGACAACGGATTGACCCCTGAAGCTCTCTCATCTCTATTTACTGTAAATATGAAAAGTGTATATTTAAGCGTACCGGCAGATGAATTGACACTGAGAGAGCAGGACTTCCCTTTTTCCGATAATGAGAAAATCAGAGACACTCTTAATTATGAACTGGAAGGTATTCTCCTGGGAGATGTAAATGATTATTCAATTGATCATATTGTCATTGAGACTACAGAACTCAACAGTAAAGTTCTTGCCGTATGCCTCGATAATTCCAAACTGAACGAAATCATAGAAACATTCTCAACAGCCGGACTGGAGCCGAAAGTAATCACCTCCATTGACCTTGCTGTCTCAAAAGGTAATATTAGCAACCTTACTGACGATCAATTTGCTGACAGCAGTACCAGGGCAGAAGCTGCTGCTGCTGAAATGATGACTCCATCATTCAATCTACGTCAGGGTGAGCATGCTTTTACCGGAGACATCGAACGCCTAAAAAGCAAGAGCAGATTAACAGCAGCACTTATCCTGGCAATTCTGGTAATACTCGCATCTGTTACAACTCTCAAGTTTCTAAACATTAAAAAAGAAAATGAGTCGCTGACAAAACAAATGCAGACCATTTTCAAACAGGTCTTCCCTGAAGACAGGAAAATAGTAGACATAGAACGTCAATTTGAAGGCAACCTCAATGCGCTAAAAAAACGTAAAGCCGTTCTAGTCGGAATCCCTGTACTCGATACACTGAGAAATGTAACACTTAAGTCAGCAGGCAAAGCTACTCTGAGTGAATTCAATGCTGACGGGACCAATATACTTGTCAGAGGCACATCAAATTCATTTGAAGATGTTGAAGCAATAAAATATAATCTCTCATCTTCATATAAGAATGTTAAGGTAACGAACTCGAAATCAACAGCAGACAAAAAGATTGACTTTACAATAATAATGAAGGACATGACCCTATGATACCGGCAAGCGTTAAACAGATTATTCTTGATAAAAGCCTTCTGGTGTTGTCTTTTTTCATAGCCTCAGCGCTCATTTTTGCAATCACAATTTTTGTCTATACAGGAAACTATGCTGATGAAAACAATTCACTCAAAACACAGATCAGCAGCATTAGTGATCAAGCCGAAACCGTTATGGCCCTCAAAAAAACCGTTGATGCAAAGGAGAAGAAAATCAAGTCCGGCAAATCACGGGGAGCTGTTTCAGCTTTAGAAAGAATTCTCGACAAGCTGGGACTGAAGGCGGCTGCAATAAAGCCCCTGGACAAAAAAAAGGTAAACAATTTCATGGAGGAAAAGGCCGACCTTGAGATTGAGAACACCGACCTGAACAGCATTGTAAATCTACTCTACAAGATAGAGAACTCCCCTGTTCCAATGAAGATTACTACAGCAGCAGTAAAAACCTCCTTTGAAGATCCTGAAAAGTTCACTCTTAAAATGTCTGTATCATTGCTAAGCAAGTGATATATGGCTCCATCCGCAGATTACAGAACATGCCTCAGATAAAAGCACTTCGTTTACGCCAAGAGCTGCAATATACAACAGGGTATAATTCAATATGAAAATACTGAGAGTAAGTCTTATAATTTTAGTCTCTATCCCAATTTTCATTATCCTCATCTGGCTTTTTGCTGTTCCTGAATCTCTTATAAAGGAACAGATAGATAATGCTCTTGCCCGTTCAGGCAACGACAATCTCCGTATCATCTTTGATGGAATGAGCAAGGGGCCGTTATTATCGCTGAATGCTGACAGTATCAACATGGAAATAGATGGAAAGCCGGCAGTCGCGGTAACGGGCTTTAAATGTAATTTCGCGCCTCAATATCTGGCAGCAAGGGAACTTGGGTTTCTCATCAAAGGGGACATCGCCAACGGTAATCTGGAAGGCTATTTCAAGCTGCCCGTTGACGGTAAAATACATATAGAAAGGGCTAAACTTAATTCCATTCCATACCTGACAAATATGGGGCTTGATATTAATGGCAGTCTTTCTTCAGACATAACAATTCAGGATGAAAGTGTTACAGTAGAATTTGAAATACCTGACCTGGACATTGCCGAGTCAGCATTGTCTGTAATACCCTTCCTGAACACTTTCCACAAGATCCAGGGTGCACTATCTATTAAGAATAATATTATCACCTTTGACTCGGTAAGCCTTGAGGGGGACAAGGGCTATGCCAGGCTGAAGGGCAGGATAAAAAACGGTTACATGAATATGGCATTAGAAGTCATGCCGGAAGCAGGAAAACTCACCTCTCTTGAAAAAATGATTATCGGCAAGTATATAGTCTCTCCGGGTTATTATGTTGTGCCTATTAAAGGACCTGTTATGTAAATGAAAACGCAGTATTCTCCAGGATGAAGAATACTGCTTTTTCTCTATAATAATCTGTCCCCGTTAAATCAGTTAAACATCTGTGATTTCTCTATCCATAAGTCGTTAAATGGGATGGCTATATTTAGCGAAGCAGAATACTTATCAACAGAAAAATAGGGAATCACCCTGTCTTCACCAGTATATACCCTGTATGCATTCATTGCGGTCTTGGCAAGGATAACGGAAAAAAGCGCATCCCTTGACAGGCCGGTTTCTTTTGATATTGTTATCGGATCATATGAGTCATTTTCTTCACTTACATAAAAGGCATAAAAGCAGTACCACACAAAGTCTGTCCCGCTGAACAATAACAATGACTTGTTATACATGCTGGGAGCTTCTCTATATTTGTTCAGTGCATGTTCAAAAGTCATGTCGGCAAAAAACTCTCCACCCGCTGTATATGATAATACTGACCTGTCATCAATATCAGATACCGTGCTGGTTCCCAGGAAAAAGTTCCCACCCTGCTGCTGAAAAAATTCCAGACTGTTATCTTTTGCCCCTGCGTAATCAGCAACTATTGCATGACCGAATTCATGCACCAC
>PIVU01000576.1 GCA_003354025.1 Nitrospirota bacterium | reverse complement strand
CCTGATAGGGACCTGCCCCTCTATCCAAATGACTACATTGCAGTTGTTGGAGTAAGAAAGAACGTAGAAAAGTTTGCCAGTGACTATGGTTTCCGGCTTCACGATAAGCTTGAAATATTTGAAGATGATTTATCGGACAGTAATGCAGGCCAGTTAGAAGCGATAATTACTCCGCGTTCCGAGCTTGCCGACACGACGCTGAAGAAAGTGCATTTTAATGAAAAATACCAGGTCAATCCACTGGCGATCAGGAGACGGGAAAAAGTATATTACGGCGGACTGTCGGACATTACTTTACAATCAGGTGACGTGCTCTTATTGCAGGGACTCTGGGAGAAATTTTCGATCCTTAGAGATGATACAAAGGACCTTTCATTTATCACGGCCTTTGAGGCGGAAGTAATGAAAACAGATAAGGCGAAATGGGCCCTCATCTCTTTTGCCATAGCACTTGTGCTGATATTTTCGGGCCAAGTCAAACTTTCCGTTGCCCTTATGACAGGGGCGCTGGGAATGATTCTTACGGGAGTCCTCAATATTGATGAAGCATATCATGCTATTGACTGGAGGACAATATTCCTCCTCGCCGGCCTGATACCCCTTGGCATCGCTACGGAGAAAACAGGCACTGCTGCATATTTAGCCACTCAGTTACTTACTTTCATCGGTGATGTTTCGCCCATCGTACTGCTTACGGTTATCGGCATACTCACATCACTATTCACTCTGGTTGTCTCAAA
>PIVU01000575.1 GCA_003354025.1 Nitrospirota bacterium | reverse complement strand
GCACATTCTGGTAGGTAATCTGCTACAGGGTAGTCATTTAAATTTCAATCTACTCAGACTAAAGATCCAATGAGGAAAGGATGAAAGGAAAGTGACGAGTGACGAATAGCGAATTACGAATGACGAAGGAAAGATAAAAAGAGAATGTCGAAGTTTATTTGTATACTTTGTACTTCGCTATTCGTAAATCAAACAGCAGCTTTCAGCTGCTTAACCTTGGGTGATTTTTTTGATGCAATCCAGAGATCCAGTTTTGCCTGCATGAATAACCAGCTTTCCGGAGTAGTCTTGGTGGCTTTTCCGATCCTGATAGCCATCTCAGGGCTCAACGATGCTTTACCGTTAAGCAGCAGCGAGAGTGTTTTCCTGGTAACGCCCAAACACTTTGCTGATTCCGTAACAGAAAGTCCGAGAGGTTTTATAATATCTTCCCGTAAAACTTCTCCGGGATGTGTGAGTTTTCTTTTTCTGACCATGTTCCCTTTTCCTTCCCTTTAAGCTCATGCAGTCTAAAGCCGGGACCGATTATATCATGAAATTGAGTTTTTTAATTTGCTACTTAGAGGTTGTCCCTAAATAGGCCTTTTCTGTCATGCCGGAAAAGATACATGAAATCGTGTTCCTATACCTTGCTCTGATTGCCCGATTTAGCATATTTGCTAAAATATGTGTATAGCTTAAAGAAATGGGCACGTTCATGATACCCGGGAAAAAAGAAGGAAGATTAGAATTTATTGATGT
>PIVU01000302.1 GCA_003354025.1 Nitrospirota bacterium | reverse complement strand
TAGTTGGTAATTACCTTCAAACGCAACAGGAGACTCAGCATGAAGAGATACGGGAAAATATTGAAAAAACGGAGTTAGTTTGAATGACAAAGCCCAGGAAAGGTTATTGAAATATAGAGAAAAAAGCCAAAATAAAGCTTGACACAAGGGTTCGAAAATGGAGTTTTTGTACACTTATTAAACGGACATAACCCACGGAATCAACATGAAAAACAGATTAACCTCACTCACGAATACCCTCACTCAGGACACTGTACTAGAACAATGGTTTAACCCAATGCAAAGGGCCCTCGATAAGGTTCGTTACCCTGAAAAAGTATTTGGCACACTCACCATGCCAGCTTTTCTTTTGCTGGGCTGCCTGCGCCAGCTTCAATCGCACAATTCACTGCGCGAACAAGTGCAATCGCTGAAGCATTTCGATGATGCTTATAGACCACCCTTGGCCCGTTCAACCTGGTCCGATGCACTGGCCTCTAAAAAACGTTGCACCATTGTTCGAGAAGCCTTTTCTCATCTGGTTAGTAGAGCAAGAACTGCTTTGCCCGAGAGGTTCCCAAACATGGCCAATCTTGGGAAAAGAGATATTATTGCTATCGATGCCTCTTACCAAACAGAGTCGGCACACTACAGCCCTGTTTATCCCATGGAGGGTGGAACAGATAACCAAAAAGGTCATATGTTGATGATGTTTTATGATTTACGAAAAGCGATTCCCGTTGATGTTATAACAGAAACGACGTCACTGGGCGAAATGAGAGTCATAAAAGAGGCCCTAGAGCATGGTCACTGGATGGAGGTGAAAAATGCCTTGTATAGTGTCGATAGGGCCTTTATCGATGCTCGTTACTGGGATGAGCGCAAGCGCAAATATAACGCAACAATGATCACGCGATTTAAAAGCACCATGACATACGCTGAGAAGGAACAGCGCCCTATTGCCAAACTCACCTGTAACGAAGGGGTGGTATCTGACACTGAAGTCACGCTAAGGCTTTCTAAGGAGCGGTGGCGGCGCATTGCGTTTATGAGTGCTCAGGGAGAAAGGTATGTTTACCTTAGCAATGACTTTAGCCTAGAGCCTGGAGAGCTTGCATTTATTTATCACAGGCGCTGGGACGAGGAGAAATTCTTTGATAACTTTAAGAATGATCTAGCAAACACTAAAGCTTGGGGTAAAAGCCCAACCTCTATTGAACACCAAGCCCTAATAGGGATAATAACTTACCTCTTAACGCGTCTATTTTTAGAGCAGCAATTTGATGAATTGGCGTTAAAAGCAGGTGATACAACACAGTCAAATAAACATCAAAAGAAAATAGAGGCGTATAAAAAAGAAGGCGGCATTCACCTAAGGGCGTACTGGGGGCTGATGTCTAAGATCCCTGTTCAAGTGTGGAGGTTCTTCAAAAACTGTTTCATGAAGAAGTCGTCACCACAGCTGTATGAGCGTCAACTCAAGCCGATATTGGACCACTACCTATGAAGAATACGGACTCCGTTACCCTTTGGGTGGGGGCTAATAACAATCTGTAGCGTCAAGCTCCCCCCCCCTAAGCTGTCACAAAATATCAAGTATATTGAAGAAAATAACATTTAAAAAGTGTCAAGACGGACTTATGCTGCTGGGGAGCAAATCACCTTGAGGCGCTCGGCCTTAGACCATTTATTGTCTTTAATGCATACGCCTGTATCAGTAGTTTCGGTTTAGTTAGTGCGCTAGATGCAAAGTTTGAGGCTAAATCAATAACAACAGAGAGATCTCACCGATGGAATTCAATGTAGCCGATTTGATTGAACGTGTAGCGAAGAATGTGCCCGATCGCGAAGCAGTTATTTGTGGCAAGCAACGCGCTACGTACAGACATTTCGATGAAAGGTCTAAACAGTTTGCCCGTTATTTGCTAAGTGTAGGCTTGGGTAAGGGTGATCATATTGGCATCTACGCCTATAACTGCATTGAATGGATTGAAGCGATGCTGGCCTGTTACAAGATTGGTGCCGTCCCCATCAATATTAATTATCGGTATGTGGAAAAAGAGCTTGCCTATATTTTTGACAATGCTGACATCAAAGCCGTTGTTTATGAACTTGAATTTTCTGAGCGCTTGAACAATATCCGCGATCGATTACCCTTGCTGCGACATTTTGTGTATTTAGATGATACAGGGAATCAGCAAGCGGTTTCTGGGAGCGAGAGCTATTCTTCGGCCTGTAACACTGATGCTGAGGTAAGCTTTCCTGAGCGCAGTGGAGATGACCTCTATGTCCTTTATACCGGTGGCACGACAGGATGGCCGAAAGGTGTGGTCTGGAAACAAAAGGACGTAGTCATGTGTTTTGGTGGCGGAATAGATATAACAACACAGCAGGTGAGTGCTTCCCCAGAAGCCATGGCAGATCGCTGCATTCAGGAAAACGCTTTCCATATGCGCTCCTTGCAAATGGCGCCCTTGATGCATGGTGCGGCGCAATGGGGCGTGTTACGTGCTCTGTTTGAGGGGCTCACGGTGGTGCTGCTTGCAAAGAAAGCCTTTGATCCCCATGAAGTCTGGCAGCTGATCCAAAATGAGAAAGTGAATGTATTATTGGTGACAGGGGATGCTATGGCCAAACCAATGATAGACGCGCTGGAAGCAGGCACCCCGGAAGGAGGTCAGTATGACACCTCTTCTCTGTTTGCATTTGCCAGCACATCGGCCATTTTCTCACCGGTATTAAAAGACAAGTACGTTGAAATGTTGCCCAACGTAATAATCACGGATAATATTGGGTCATCCGAAAGTGGTTATACAGGCACGTCCGTGCATGAAAAAGGTAAGGCTGAAATCAATGCAGGTGGCCCACGGGTGAGCCCTGCTAAAGATATTGTTGTGCTTGATGAAAAATATGAGATTATTTCTCCAGGGGATGACCGGGTGGGATTTCTGGCAAAGGGAGGATATGTTCCAATCGCCTATTACAAGGATGAAGAAAAATCGGCCAAAACCTTTATTACAAGCAGTGATGGTACACGCTATGTGATAACGGGTGATATGGCCAGACACAATGAAGACGGTACCATCA
>PIVU01000301.1 GCA_003354025.1 Nitrospirota bacterium | reverse complement strand
ATATACCTGCCTAATACCAGATGGTTCAGGGGCGAAGAAGAGAACGAGGGATTTTTCAGGGACAATTTCTCTGTAATGCTCTCCGATCTTGCCGACGTATATGTCAACGACGCTTTCGGTTCCTGGCAGCCCCATGTGTCAACCCATGACATAACAAAGATGATCCCGTCATACGCAGGTTTTCTTATGCAGCAGGAAATCATTAATTTAAACTCTGTTATTAATCCCGAAAGACCCTTTCTGGCCGTAATTGCCGGATCAAAGTACGATACAAAAATCGGCCCTCTTTATGCCATATATGAAAAGTCCGAACACGTAATACTGGGCGGAGTACTTTACAATGCCTATCTATGCGCCAAGTACGGAATATCTATAAAAGGTATAGACGATGACGATGTCCGGGCAGCAAGAGACCTCGTGTCCCGGGACAGTGAACAGCAGAAGATTCTTGAAATGCCTTATGTTGTTGAGTCCGACACGCTTGAAGGCAAATTTGAAGGTCAATACAGGACACTATCTTTAAAGGACTTTAAAGAGGGAGATGAGTATTCATACATACTCGATATAGACCCCAGGTCCTTTGAAGACGAAAGAGTAAAAAGTGCGGTACAGAATGCCAGGACGATTTTTGTAAATGCAGTAATGGGATATACACCTCATTTTTCAGAAGGCTCAAGAGCGCTTGATGAAACTCTCGATAAAAACAAAACAGCTTTCAAGCTTTACGGTGGCGGTGATACACTGCAGGAATTTAAGAACCTGTGTCCCGGCCTTTATCTTTCTGTTTTAGATAATACTAAATACTACTTTTTCACTGGCGGAGGGACCGTTCTGAAAGCAATTGAACAGAACAGTCCATACGGACTAAAGCCTGTCCAGGCGTTGATGGATAACAAGGAGAGAATGGGGAAGACCATATAATGAATTCCATATTTAGAGCTGCATCTCTCATAATTGTGTCTTTTATCTTTTCGGTATCAACCGCTGTATCATTCGAAGGCCCGCTGCAGGTCAAGAACCACTATCCTATTTTTATTCACGCTAATCAGCAGTATCTTGAAAAAGCCGCAATGGAAAATTCCATGTCTTACAGCCTATCTCATTCAAGCACATATACTGTCCAGCAGTCTGGACATTGGACGATCAATCTGGATATGGAGATTACTGAAATCAATTTTAGATACAAGAGGATCGTCAAAGACCTTTTTGAATTCAACCTTGACCTTCCGGTCCTCATAGTTGGCGCAGGTTTTATGGACGGCTTTCTTGCAGACTACCACGATACGTTCGGGTTTCCAGATTACGGCAGAAGCCAGCGCCCTGACAATGACTTTTTATATGAAGTAAAAAGAGACGGCAATACAATAGTTGAAGGTAAGAGCGGTGCAGGCGTCGGCGATATAAGGCTGGCTGTCAAGAAGCCCATACTGACCTCAGAGGATTATACGTTGAGCATAAGGGGCGATATTGAAATCCCTGTCAGCAGCGCAAAGAAAGGATACAGCAACGGCAGCATTGATGCCGGCATGTCGGTGCTTCTTGATAGACGCATAACTGACCGTATCATGTCATATTTTAATTTGGGATATGTAATCCCAGGAGATATAAGAGGCCATGAGCACCTGGATATTGATAATTTTGTCCACGGAGGCTTTGCAATTGACGCCGTGCTCTGGGATGGATTTAATTTGATACTCCAGATCCAGGGACAGTCCGCTATTTATCCTTCAACGGACCTGCTGGCTGTTGACCGGGACGCATACCTCCTTGCAGCCGGCGGCAGATACGAAACAGCAAACGGGACTTTTGAACTTTCACTTACAGAAGACATAAACACCGCCGGTGCTCCCGATTTTATTATCAACTTAACCTACAAACACTATATATAAGGCTTATGAAAAACGACAAACTTATACATGATTGGATGGTTTACTACTTAAAGAACAAGCTCTCACGAAATTATGATGAAGTTAAGGCCAATATTGAAGGAGAAGAAACGGTCGAATACAAGGGCTCCCACCCTGACCTCATTCTCAGCAATCACGGTTTGGTTATGGCTGTTATGAGGGTTGAGACTGAAGGCAGTATATCTCCTGAGAGAGCTGAGGAGTGGAAGGAGCTGTCATCACTTGGAGCAAAATTGATACTGATGGTCCCAAGGACTTCAAAGGCCAAGGTTGTAGACCTTCTCTGGAAAAACAATATAGTTGATAAGGCAGCAGTAGGAAGCTACGACATAAATGTAAGCATGCCTTAAAGAGTGTTATTGTAAACTCTAAAAGCGGATCACGATTTTGCCGATAAAAGTGGCGGGTTTTGCTGGTGTGCTAGCTTATAAAAAGATCTTGCTCTTGTCCCAGGGGGGATCGATTATCGCTATTCCAACCCTTGATGTCAATCCATGAGAAGTTGCTTTTTTGGCCCATTGTATTCTGCACTGACAAGTAAGGGTTTCATCAGGTGATGAATAGAAGTGCATTTCATATATATCACCGGAACGGAAATCAACCGGCACAGCTGCTGCAAACACAAGTATGCAGGCACCGTCTTCAGAAAGGTTTTCGATTTCCCCCTCGTACTTCAAACCCTCTGATATGAGATCAACCTTATAACCACCAACAATTCTTGTAGCCCTTCTTCTTTCCAGGGGTATACTCCTCTCTCTTTAAAGCAGTCTTATAAGTATATCAAAAAAATAACTAATTGGAACCCATCTATTAGTTATTATAAAATCAGAAGATCATGATAGTTTAACAAATTCCGCTCTACTACTTAAGCTGCCACCCTCATGTAAGCATCTATTTTTAAACAATTTCCCATAAAAGTCATATTTTCCTGTATTTATTCTCACTATTGGCTCAATTATACGCACTAATATACCGATACTATACTAGTACTATGCATTAGGGACAACTATGGGTATTAGAGGAAAACTAAACATCGGCTTCAGCCTCCTGATTATTATAGCGGTATCTTCATTCGCATTAATAACCCAGATCACAGTCGAAGAGAGTATAACATCAAACAGGGACGCTGTTTACTCTCAAAAAATCGACAGACTAACTATCGAGTT
>PIVU01000574.1 GCA_003354025.1 Nitrospirota bacterium | reverse complement strand
CCTGAAGATATGCAGAAGGCAGTCCTGGAGTACAGGGCTGACATTGGCATTGCCCATGACGGTGATGCAGACAGGACGCTGCTCTGTGATGAAAAGGGAGAACTGGTTGATGGCGACAAAATAATGGCAATCTGTGCGGCTGATATGAAAAAGGACGGATCTCTCAAAGGTAACGCCGTAGTGGCAACAGTAATGAGCAATATAGGATTTGAAATATTCCTGAAGAAATCAGGAATTAAATTGTATAGAACCGGCGTAGGAGACAGATATGTTGTGGAAGAGATGGTCAAGAGAGGTTGTAATCTCGGAGGCGAGCAGTCCGGCCATATTATATTTCTGGATTATAATACAACGGGCGACGGTCCGGTCACGGCGCTTCAGGTGCTGTCCGTAATGTGCAAAAGCGGCAGGAGTCTTTCCGACCTATCCGCTGAAATCCCGATCTATCCCCAGGTTTTAATAAATGTTCCTGTCCCGAATCCGAAAAGTATGGATGATTTCCCGAAGATCACAAGTGCTATCAAAAAAGCTGAGAAGAAAGTGAAAAGCGGGCGAATACTGGTCAGGCCTTCCGGCACTGAACCTAAAGTAAGAGTAATGGTAGAAGGTGATAACATGGATGAAATAACGGCAGTAGGCGAAGAACTTGCCGGCATTATCAAGAGGAATATGGCCTAGGCCGTAATTCGTACTTTCCGAAAAACACCCTTATACTTGTGTTATAATCCACGAAATGGATATCAA
>PIVU01000088.1 GCA_003354025.1 Nitrospirota bacterium | reverse complement strand
TTCTGGTCACGGGAGTTAAAGCTTGACATTCCCGCGTTAAAAGAACAGATACGTCATCTCATCGAGATCCATCCACATGTCATAGATTTTCTGAAACTCATGAGAAAACAGAATAAAAAAATATATTTACTTACAAACGCACACTTCAAGACAGTAAAAATCAAATTCAGGAAAACTAAAATTGGTGAGTACTTTGATGATGTTCTCTGCTCATTTAATGTTGGTCATCCTAAAGAAGACCTTGATTTCTGGCATAAGGCCCAAAAAAAATTGAAGTTTGATAAAGAGACTTCTCTTTTCATTGACGATACCGAAGATGTACTGATAACAGCTAAAGAATATGGGATAAAATATCTACTTTTCAAAGCTGCAGCAAGTTCAAAGCTGGAACCGAAAAAAACGGATGCGTTTATGACGATTCATGATTTCAGGGAATTAATGTAGGGGTAGGCGGTGCCTCGTCCTTCAATTGTTACATAAAAAAAGCCCGGCTGTACTAGCCGGGCTTTAATTTAATTATTATAGAAATTACCTGTTCATCATATCCAGAAAATCTTTATTGCTCTTTGTACCGTTCATCTTGTCGAGCAGGAACTCCATGCTTTCAACAGTACTGAGTGAGTGAAGAACTTTCCGCAGGATCCACATTCTCTGAAGTGTACTCTTATCAACAAGAAGCTCTTCTTTTCTGGTACCCGAGGCATTAATATTAATTGTCGGGAATATCCTCTTGTCAACCAGCTTCCTGTCAAGATGAAGCTCCATATTACCCGTTCCTTTGAACTCCTCAAAGATAACATCATCCATTCTACTGCCTGTATCAACGAGAGCAGTAGCCAGAATTGTCAGGCTTCCGCCATCCTCAATGTTTCTTGCAGTACCGAAAAACCTTTTCGGCTTCTGAAGCGCATTGGAGTCAAGACCACCGGAGAGAACTTTACCGCTTGCAGGTATTACAGCATTGTAAGCCCTTGCGACTCTGGTTATCGAGTCTAACAGGATTACAACGTTTCTATTGGTTTCAACCAGTCTCTTTGATCTTTCAATTACCATTTCAGCAACCTGGAGGTGCCTCTGTGGAGGCTCATCAAAAGTTGAACTGATAATTTCGGCATCAACCTGTCTCTTCCAGTCTGTAACTTCCTCGGGTCTTTCATCTATAAGAAGTACTATCAGATGCGCGTCAGGATGATTTTTCTTTATAGCTTTTGCTATAGATTGCAGCAATACAGTCTTACCTGTTCTTGGTGCGGCAACAACCATTCCTCTCTGACCCATACCGATCGGTGTTACAAGACTCATGACCCGTGTTGACATATCATCTTTAGCATATTCAAGATTGATTGCTTCCGTCGGGTAATAGGGGATCAGGTTGTCAAAGAGCCGTCTTTCAATACTGTCTTCAGGAGCTTCATGGTTGACTGCCTCAACCTTTAAAAGAGCAAAATATCTTTCGCTCTCTTTTGGAGGTCTGATCTGACCGGTAACAAGGTCACCTGTGCGCAGGTTAAACCTTCGTATCTGGGATGGTGAAACATATATATCGTCAGGTCCCGGCAGATAACTATAATTAGGGGAACGGAGAAATCCGAACCCGTCCGGTAGAATTTCCAAGACTCCCTCACCAAAAATGAGGCCTGTCTTCTCTGTCTGTGCCTGAAGGAGTGCAAAGATAAGGTCCTGTTTTCTTAACCCTCTGGCGCCTTCAACTTTCAGGTCCTTTGCCAACTTTGACAGTTCTTCAATGGTCTTTTCCTTAAGATTACCAATATTCAGACCAGTTTGATTTTTGCTTTTATTCGCCATAGAATTTTTACTTCCTTTTTTGTGGGATTATATTTACCTTGAAAATCAGCTTTCGGAGGTTTTAACCTTTCAGCTTCAACAGGATTGTTAAAGTAGAATTGTTATACAAATAGTAAAACAGTTTTATGTTTTTGTCAACACTAAACAATCGGTTACTCTAATTTTAATTTCATCTCTAAATTAAGATTAAATATCTTTATATATATATGACTTAGTTAAATTGCTTTTTAAAATTATCTTTGCAACAATATATTGATATGTCAAAGGCATCAGATATAAACGAGGTCATTGTCTTTATTACTGCATCAAATGAAGACGAAGCAGCAATAATTGCAAAGGCTATTGTAGAGGCTAAACTGGCAGCCTGTGTCAATATAGTCCGCAGCATCCGCTCAATTTATTTATGGCAGGGCACTATAGAAGATGAGAATGAGTCCCTGATGATAGTTAAAACGCGTCAAGAGCTATTTGAGACCCTCTCATCCCGAGTAAAGGAGCTTCACAGCTATGATGTGCCGGAAATTATAGCTCTTCCCATCATTGAAGGATCGGAAGATTATCTTAAATGGCTTAGGGATTCGACTACACAATAATTCATCATGGAGGAATAAATAAAATGGAAGACAACAACGAAAAAAGCCAGGACATATCTTTAGACGGCTATAAAGAAAACATCCTTGAACTGAATAAAGGATGGCTCGAGTGGGACAAAGATTTAATATTTAATGTCAGGACCCAGATGGGATATGAGATAGAATATGACGCTAATCTTCAGTGGGGATGCGCACCAACAGAAACTCTTCTGTCCAGCGTTGCCGGATGCATGGCCATCGACGTTTTTTATTTCCTGAAAAAAATGCATGCTGAAGTTAGCAGCTTTAAAATTGATTTCTCGGGAAAACGCAAACCCGACCCGCCTCAATATTACGAATCTATAGACTTACTCATAAAAGTAAATGGAGAAGGGCTTACCCCCAAGAAGCTTGACAGAGCCATTTCATTATCTCATGACAAATACTGCTCGGTATATAATGCCCTGCGCAAAGATATAAAAGTTACCGTGAGCTATAAGATCAACGAAGATTAACCGGTCTGGCCAAACTCTTTCTTAAGCCACTGTTTGAGCCTTTCTGTTATCGGATACATTCCGGAAACAGATTCGCTTTCGTCGCATTGCATGCACTCTTTTAACATATCATCAGGGATCTCATGTGTATATCCGGCAGACTTACTGAGCATTGGTTTAAGAACCATAACAGCCAGAGCAGGCTGTTCCTCGACCATTTCAACATAAAACATGTATCCATAAGTCAGGTCAATTTGCTCGGTGCCCGGTCCCGTGTGGGGCGCAATAAATATCTTAGGGGTCACATCCCATCTTATATTATCTGTAAAGGCTTTTGTACTTTTAATTTTTTCAAATTTCAATGCTATCATGGGCTATATTATAATAAAAAACATTTTAATTTGTTTATAATGATAAAAAACTATAAGGAGACTAAATATGGACTGTCTTTTCTGTAAAATCATCAAAAAAGAAATACCTGCTAAAACAGTATATGAGGATGACAATGTCCTTGCTTTTGAAGATATCAACCCCCAGGCCCCGGTACATATTCTTGTGATACCAAAGAAGCACATTTCTACTTCACTGGATATAAAAGATGAAGATAATGAACTTATCGGGCAAATGGTCCAAGCTGCAAATGTAATTGCGAAAGAGCGGGGAATTGCCGAAAGAGGGTTCAGAACAGTCATGAACTGTAATAAAGAAGCGGGACAGACCGTTTTCCATATTCACCTTCACCTTTTTGGCGGCAGAGCCATGAACTGGCCTCCGGGCTAATCCGTATATATGCTGTAAGTTATAGTTTTTCTAAAACTGTATTTTAGTCGATAAGTCCTGAACCTGTTCCTCATTAACTGCGTCCTGCAATTACGCAAACAACCCCTTGTTTATCTGGATATAAACTGAAGATTCAGCCATTTAAGATAAAATTTGTTTTATCCGATATATACATAAAGGACAGATACGTATAAGTAAAGCATGATTAAGAAAATTAAAATAAATGAATTAAAAATAGGCATGTATATCCATGACTTTAACTGCAGCTGGGTAGACCATCCGTTTTTCACAAATTCACTAAAAATCAGCAATCAAATGATGATGGAAAAAGTCATAAAGGCCGGAATTCGTGAATTATATATTGACACTTCCAAGGGCCTGGATACTGACTTAAAAACCGATCAGATACCGCAAAGTCCCCCCGCTCCGCTTAAAAAGAAGAAAAAACCCGTATCCGTAGCCGCTGAAATAGGCAGGGCAGTTGCAATTAAAAAAGAAGCCCAGCAGGCCGTAACAGGCATAATGGATGATATAAAAACCGGAAAGCCGATTAATACTGACAAGGCTGAGAACGTTGTTGAAAATATCATGAGTTCCGTCTTCCGCAACCAGGACGCACTGGTAAGCCTTCTCAGGATAAAACAGGCCGATGAATACACTTATATGCACTCTGTCAGCTCATGTGTACTCTTGTCCACCTTTTGCAACTATTTGGATATCGATAAGAAATTAATCAGGGAAGTTGCAATTGGAGGCTTGCTCCATGACATAGGCAAGATGAGAATCCCCGACACTATCCTTAATAAACCCGGCAAGCTGTCTGACATAGAATACAAGTTGATGAAAGGACATGTAAAACACGGGCTTAATATCATTGAGCAAAAACCCGGCATAAATCCAATAGTAATGAATATCATTGCTCAACACCATGAACGATTAGACGGGAGCGGTTATCCTAACGGGCTGCAAGGTAATGAAATCAGTAAATTCGGCCAGATGGCGGCAATTGTGGATATCTACGATGCAATGACTTCAGAGAGGTGCTACCGGGGCAGGCTTCAGCCTACGGTCGTATTAAAAAAAATATTCGAATGGGGAAAGTCTCACTTCGATAAAGAGCTTGTTCAGCAGTTCATTCAATGTATAGGAATTTATCCTGTAGGTACATTAGTGCGCCTTGAAAACGGCTATCTTGCTGTTATCATAAACCGGGGAAGCAAGGACATGCTGCACCCTACTATCCGCGTAATTTATAACACTAAGAAAGAGCATTATATCCAGCCCTATGAAATAGATCTCTCGAAGAAATCAGTAGGGAACGGGAATTCTAAGATAGTCGGATACGAATCACCTGATAAGTGGCAAATAGATACAGGGGCATATTTATAATAGTAAACAGCTCTCTTGCACAGACAGTGTATGATCTTTTTTCAGTGCTACAACCCCTTCCTCTCTATCAAAAAACCACCAAACTCACCAGTGTGATTTATATTTCATAAACTAGTAAGATATAATTGCATAACGGCAGTATAAATTACGTAGCAACTGTATTTGACTCCGGCATTATTTCTATACGATTCAATGAAAAATATCATATTGTTTATAGTTCCTTCCGGCGCAAAAAAAAGAAGAGACGCGCTTTTCAGAGAGATTGTTTCCTGTCATACCAGCAATGACTACTCTTCGGTGCGCTATATTACGCCCAATAACTTTGTCATTACAGAAGCAAAAGGCGACTTCTATTCTTTCATACAGACACATAACAGCGAATCAGTATTTGTACCCTTTCAATTTCAGACAATCCGGCAGTATGCTGAAGATCTCTATGAGTCCTGCGGTGAATCAGGAATTATTTCAGACGCCTTGCGTGTGCTCATTCTCACCGATATTTCCGGTGACAAAAGCATTGGTTATGCTACCATCCTCGCCGACCTGCTAAAAAAATTTACTCACTACCTGCCGGACAGAAGCCTGACGTCACTCAGGAAAGAAATTGCACAGCTGATACTTGATGAGAAAGCAGCTGACAGGGTGCTGAAGGCTATAGACATTCTTCAGAAATACAAAACTATATTAGAAAGCAAAAAACTGATGGACCGTGAGGAGGTACTGAATAAGTCCGTAGCGGGAAGCATGAAGAATGACATTTCTACTTTAATAGTAGATGGATTCTTTGACCCCACACCTCTGGAACTCCGGATTATAGATTCACTCATGGATAATACTGAAACTGTCCTCATCTTAGCTGAGGAAAACACCGGAATAGTTAATTATCTCCAGTCACAACAACTGAAAATTACAGTAAACAGGATAAAAGCCCCTATCCCGAGAGAATCTGCTTTTTTTTACTCTTATCCATCAATAGAGGGGGAGGTGGAAGGATTAGCCAAAAACATTAAAAAGCTGATTATAGAGGGAACAAAACCATGGGACATTACGGTATGTTTTCCCGTTTTATCACGATATCTGCCGATGGTAAGAAGAACACTCTACAAGCACGGAATTCCTGCAAGCATCAGTGAGTACAGCATGTCTTCAACCAGGCCTTTCATAGCTCTCACGGAAATGATTACATGCATTGAAGAGGACTACTCAAGGAGTGATTTTCTTTCTTTTCTTACGTCGCCGCATTTCCCCTCCATACCGGCGGCCGTTAAAGATCGTGCAGTCAGTTACTCATACAGCGCCGGCGTGATTAAGGGGAAAGACTCCTGGCTTTCCATAAAGGACACTCTGCTGAATGCCCCCAGGACCAGCTTTTCCGATGAAGACCTGGAACTGCTTAATAGATTTCAGGAAGGCATTGATCAGGTTGTACTTATATTTCAGCGGCTGAAACAGGAACAGGATACATTGTCTTTTCTTGACTCTTTTGAAACCGCACTTTCACAGTTCGGGTTTTTTGAGTCTATGGAGAGTTCGGAGTTAGGTCCACAGGGCGAAATGTTTCTCGATAAAATCAAAGGGCAGCTTGAGGAATTCAGATATTTTGCAGGTCTGCATAAAGACACAATACCCCATATAAACAGTCCTGTTTTTTACCTTAAGTATTTACTTTCCTCCCTGTCCGGCTCGGAAGTGAACAGGGACGGAATAAGAATCATTCCATTTGAACTGGCAGCCGGATGCGAAACAAAAGTGCTTTTTTTCGCAGGTGTTCGAGAAGGTGATTTCCCGTCTCGGCCCGGCATTGATCCCATCCTTCCTGAAAAGGTAAAGAAAGAGCTGGGCATTCCCCACCTGGAATTCTATCTAAAAAGACAGAAGCGTTACTTCGAAAGGCTTTTGAACGTTTCCCGTCTTGACCCTTTCATTTCATGTCCTGCGGCTGACGGGGACAAGGTTATTCTTCCGTCTCCATTTCTGGACTGGGAGAAAGGAGTCACTCCCCCTGAACTGGCAATATTTACTAATGAAGAGTCCCTTATAAGAGAAGGGGCCCGCACCTTATCTTCACAGGCATTAAACGTTTTTCATGACAAAAACATGTTCAGGAGCAGGGAAGCATTCAGTCTGTTAAACGGTCGAATCCACTCTATATCCAAAGGATATTTCAGTGTAACCGATATAGACTTTTACCGGAAATGTCCCCTTCGTTTTTATATAGAAAAAATTCTTGGTCTGGAAATAATTATACCGCCGCAGTTTGAGATCGAAGCCAGGCTTTGGGGAAACCTCGCCCACAAGACGATGGAATATGCGCTCAAAGACGGCAGCATAGAACCTGATGACTTAGACAGAAAAATTCCGGAGGGGCTTGCAAAAAGCCTGAAACAGTTTCCCATCGGCGACTTCTGGGCCAGGGTAGCAAAAGAGATATTCATGAAACTTCTCCCCGCAATTAAGGAGCAGGAGACAAACATTCAATTGGAGGGATTCTCTCCCTTTAAGATTGAAGAAAAGATAAGTGGGAAAATCGGGAGTCTTCAGCTCAGGGGAAAAGTAGACAGGGTTGATATAAAGGGGCAAGGGAACAAAGGCACAGAGGCTCAAAGCCTTGAAGACTCACATAGCGATAGTGTAATTCTCATTGACTACAAGACAGGGAATATTGACAGGGACAGTCTTCAGCTGCCGCTTTATGCCGCTATGTGGCGGGAGAGTTTTAGTGAGCCTGTAGAAAAAGTTGGGTACTATTCGTTAAAGGACGGTAAGGTTACCTGGTATCCAGGGAAGAAAGTAACAATTGAGGACTGTATACAAAGTGCCATAGAGGACGCTGAAGAGCTTTACAAACAGATGCGCAAGGGTGTCTTTACTCCCGAGCCTTTTAAGGCGGATGAGTGCAGATACTGTTACCACCACCCCCTGTGCAGCAAAGAGTCATGAAGAGGGGCAAACAGTTTTAATATATGGAAAACTATCTTAATACAGACAAGAGTATCATCATTTCAGCTCCGGCAGGGTCGGGGAAAACCGAAAAGTTGGCGCGTCGTTATATAGCATTGCTGCAAAGCGGCGTGAATGTTGAGAGAATACTTGCTATAACTTTTACCGATAAAGCTGCCGCTGAAATGAAGCAGCGAATATTGAGAATTCTCAAGGCTGAGGACACAAAGCTGTTTACCGCTCTCCTGGACAATATGCCCCTTATGAGAGTCACAACAATTCACTCCTTCTGCGGAACACTGCTCAGACGCTTCTCATTTGAAGCCTCTATAGACCCGAACTATCGCATAGAAGATGCTGTAGAGTCCCGAATGATGTGGGAAGAAATTCTCTATGAAATATTAATGGAAGCGGGAAAAGGTGAGAGAGGACATGAGATATTTTTCCAGACCCTTTCAGAGAAAGGATTCCGCGGACTGGACTACCTTAGAAGCACAATAGGATACCTATATCAGAAAAACCCTTTTTCACTGGAAGCCTCAACAGCCAGAGACATCTCACCCATACCCGGAGATATAATTGAAGAACTTTTGTCCTGGCAGGGAGTACCTGAGGTCCTGGATAATTACGAGGATTTTTTAAAATCCGACAGCATTAAACATGTTGCTTCCATGGAAAAATATTTTTTAACTGAAAAAAAGGAACCCCGCAAAAGAAGCCATCCCCTTTTAAAAGGCATTGCCGATTACCGTGACTGGGCCCAAAAAATGTATCTGGTCTGGACAGAAAAAAAGGTCCGTCAGCATACCGAGAGAGCTGAACGGATAGAGGGTATTTTTGTACAATGCCTGGACAAATACAATGAAAAGAAACGTGCCAGAGGCTCTCTTGATTTCAGTGACCTTGAGCATCTGTCCTTCAAGATGCTCACAGAACACCCTGAATGGGCGAATATACTATACGCATTTGACGAAAAGACAGATCATATTCTGGTCGATGAGTTCCAGGACACTAATACCTTCCAATGGGCAATCATCAATAGCTTGACTGAAGAGTGGCGTTCCGGGATGGGCGCAAAAAGAGAAGAGGGAATTAAGCCGACAGTTTTTTTTGTAGGAGATGAAAAACAGTCCGTCTATTACTTCAGGGGGGCCAATGTAGAAATATTCAGCAGGGCAAAAGACAGATTGCAGGAATGGCTGGGTGAAGAATTCTGCTTTGATGAAATTAGAGACAACTACCGGAGTCTGCCGGCTATAATCGATTTTGCTAATCATGTCTTCTCACGGATCATGCATACAGGGGAAAAACCCTTCCCATGGATAACAACCTACACAACCTTTAATGCTCACAGGTCCGGAGTCCCTGACAGGGGGCATATTGAACTTATACTGCTAGATGATGATGAAGAGACAACAGCTGAGGCACGCGAAAAAGAGGCTGAAACACTTGCGCAAAGAATACGAAGCCTTGAGGGCAATTATCAAATAACGGACAAACAGGCACGGCAGCAGCGGCCGTGCCGGTTCATGGACATGGCAATCCTGCTGAGAAAGAGAACACACCTTAAAAAATATGAAGAAGCATTAAAGAAATATCATATCCCCTATGTAGCAGTAAAAGGAATAGGGTTTTACCAGGAACCTGAAGTAGCAATGCTGCGTGCACTAATGTTCTTCCTGTCCGACCCGCATGACGATTACAGTCTTTATATACTATTAAAAAGCCCTCTTTTTCTAATGGATGAAAGTGATATTCTTAATTTGTTAAATTCCGAAGGAAGTTCCCTGTTTGAGAAACTTACATCTGACATCCATAATAGCGATACTGCCGCAACCCTGTTCGACGAGCCCGGTCCAGTCCGGTCCGATTCAGCAGACAAGCTTGCAGATGCAGCAAAGGCCTTAGCGGCCTGGCTATCGGAGTCTGCATTTGCTTCCACAGCCATATTAATCGAGAAGGTCCTTGTAAACACAAAGGCATGGATGTTCTTCCATGAAAAACAGAGTCAGGCAAACATAAGAAAGTTCATAAGAATAGTCGAAGACCTTGAAACAAACGGCAAGTCGATCATTAAAATCAGGGACTTCCTTGAAAGAACTGCAGACAAAAACGATGAGGCCAAGGCCAATGTAAATACAGAGGGAATGGACGCAGTCAGAATAATGACCATCCATGCATCCAAGGGCCTTGAATTCCCGATTGTATTTGCTCCCGGCATGGAGGAGCCTTTTGGTTTGAAAACAGGAGAAAACCTCGTTTATGAAAAAGGGGGGCGTTTCTTTTTTAAATCTGAACCCGAACCTTCAATACGAAAACTTGATGAAGATTTTCTTATCCACCAGGCAAGGGAGGAAGAGGAGCAGAAACGGCTGTTTTACGTATTGGTAACAAGGGCTGAGGAGGCGCTTTTTCTTTTGGGCAGATGGAGCACAAGAGATAAAAATTTCCTGGCATTCATCCGTCAGGGGACAGGTCTTGAAAAAACCGGGGATGACTATCGTTTTGAAAGTGACATCGAAGGAGTGTCAGTGCTTACAGGAGATGACGTTAAAATGCTGTATGAACATGCGCCAGCTCGCAGTGCAGTGAAAGAGAGAGTGGAGCCCGTCACGGTTTTCCCCCTCACAATTCAAAAACAGGCCTCATGGAAAACGGTTACAGGAACTATAGAAGTCAAAGGGCAGCACGGTAAGGACTGGGCTGTAATGGGAGATATTATACACAGGATATTTGAAGGGATATCAAAAGGGACCATTACAGAGCAGGACATAATTCCCAGGGCAGCCAAAATATTGGTGTCAAAGGGCTATCATAATGAGGCAAGAGATGAGAAATTAGATATTATTAAGCAGGAAGTAGCAGTACTTAAAGATAGGGGGGTATGGCAGGATATTGTTCTGCCGAAAGATGATTCCTTCACGGAACTGCCCTTTGTGCTTACCTCGGGAGACACCATATACACAGGACGAATCGACCGAATGATCAAAAAAGATGATGTATACAATATATATGATTACAAGACATTCCCGGTAAAAGAGGATGAAATGGACTATTTGCTGAAGAAATATTCAGCCCAGCTGCGCATTTACAAAAAGGCTGTTACGAAGTTATTTAATACAGATAAAGTAAAATCATATGTGGTGTTTACGCATACAGGAGATGTGAGGGAAGCTTGAAAAAACCATTCGGACAGCATTTTTTATTTGACAAAAATATCCTGAAAAAAATCATTGCCTGCAGCAATATTACAACAGAGGATACTGTTGTTGAAGTAGGTCCAGGCCTCGGACCTCTGACGAGCCTTCTGGCTGACAGTGCAAAAAAAGTTATTGCTATTGAATTTGATAAAAAGCTTATAGACCGGCTGACTGACAACCTTGCCGATAAAAAGAATGTTGAGATAGTATCTGCCGATGCACTTAAATATCCCTATGATTCCATCAGTGGAAATTTTAAAGTCGTAGCAAATATCCCCTACAACATTACAACCCCGCTCATATTTAAATTCCTGGAATACAAAAAGAAAGTCACAAGCATGACTCTTCTAATGCAGAAGGAAGTCGCAAAGAGAATCGTTGCGTCATCAGGTTCAGGCGTCTACGGAGTTCTTTCTATCTCGCTCCAGTTTGCTACTGAACCTGACCTGATGTTCACTGTCTCGCGCAAGGCCTTTTCACCTCCCCCGGACGTTGATTCAGCAGTAGTTCATTTCAATGTCCCCCGGACTCCCCGATTCAGGGTAAAGGACGAAAAGCTATTTTTACAAATAGTTAAGGCGGCCTTTTCACAGAGGCGCAAGACAATAGCAAACAGTTTAAAAAAGTTCAAGGATATCAATGATGCACTGGACTATTGTAAAATAGACAGAAGTGTACGTCCAGAGCAGTTGAGCATAGAACAATTCGCTGCTCTTTCGAATAGCCTCGAGTAATTAAAAATGTCAGGGAGATAGCCGCAATACATAGGAGTTGATGAAACCTTTATTATGTCTTTCAGTTTTACTATTTTACATCCTTGTATCAGCCGTAAATATTCACGCTGAGTACGTCCCGGGAGAACTTCTCGTCAAATACAAAAACGCTGTTGCTGCTGTAGAAGTTAACAGTCTTCACGTTAATATAGCCTCTGTCAAAAAACGTGATTTCAGGGAAATAAATATCCATCACATCAAGCTCCCGGACAATATGAGTGTTGAAGAAGCTATTGAATATTACAGGCAGGATCCGAATGTAGAATATGCAGAACCTAACTATATCGTGCATGCATCAGTGCCAGTGACGCCTGATGAAGACCCATCACCCGCCTTCGATAATCTCTGGGGGCTGCATAATGAAGCGCAGACCGTTAATACAATTAAAGGAACAGATGATGCGGATATAGATGCCCCCGAGGCATGGGGAGAAGAAACAGGGGCAACAACCGACATAATTATCGCAGTTGTTGATTCAGGCGTTGCTTATAACCATCCTGATTTAGACGCTAATATCTGGACAAACGCAGGGGAAACAAATTGCTCGAACAACATAGATGACGACAACAACGGATACATAGACGACTGCCGGGGCTGGGACTTCCTTGACAATGACAATGACCCGATGGATTATACCGATCACGGCACTCACGTAACAGGAACTATTGCCGCAGAAGGCAACAACGGTATAGGCATAACAGGAGTTATGTGGACCGCTAAGATCATGCCTCTTAGATTCTTAAATGAAGCGGGGAGCGGCAGCATAACAGATGCAGTAAGCGCAATCCTATATGCTAATGATAACGGTGCTCACGTCATAAATAACAGTTGGGGCGGCAGCGGTTTCAGCCAGACATTGAAAGACGCGATAGACGCTTCAAGTGCTGT
>PIVU01000573.1 GCA_003354025.1 Nitrospirota bacterium | reverse complement strand
ACGACGAATTAGACATCATTGCACAAGGCAACGTCGATGCAGACCACTATGCAGCAATCGAGATGAACATCAATCGGACGGTCGACTCAAGAATCATTATTGGAGCACCATGGGAGCTTTCACACGAGGGAGCAAAAATAGTTGGAGACATAGAAAAGAGGATCAGACATTTCATACATAAGGACCAGATGAAAGAATACTGGAGAAAGAAATTCGCTGTTACAGAAGAACAAAAAAGAACAATTAGTTGGGAAGCCTTCACAAAAACGAATTCAATGAACGAAGAATGGATCCAAACGTGGATGACCAAGTATAATAGCAGAATAGGAGGAGTAAGGAAAAACATGCTCCGAAGAAAACATTCAACTGATGATCGATGCCCTTGTTGCGGTGACCCTGAAGATACGGATCATATATTGCAATGTAAGAACAAAGAAATCCAGGATGTGTACGAAGATAAAATGGGAAAGATCAAACTATGGCTCGAGGAGACAACATCAAAAGATATAAGCATCGGGATTCAAGCAGTAGCCGAAGCGTTTAGACATGATACAAATCTTGATTTATCAAACTGTGAAGACAATATGGTTAAAGCAGCAGCGCAGCAACAATTTGATCTTGGCCAACGAGCGTTTATAGGAGGATGGTGGTCACAACGATGGACTACAATACAACATATACATTATAGAGAATCAGGAAAAAGGAACAAGCCTGTTATATGGATGGCTAGAGCAATTACGAAATTT
>PIVU01000087.1 GCA_003354025.1 Nitrospirota bacterium | reverse complement strand
GGCTGGGTAGGGATACCTATACTGCTGACAAGCTCCTCCGCTTTTGAACTGTACTTTTCAAGGCTTAGTAAATCTTCGCTCATAATCTATCCCTTTCCCTTTCAAAAAAAATTGGGAAAACATAGTAACTAATGCTATTCCTCTTGTTATGGTATTCGTATTTAACTTGACGGCATATTCTTGTAAATACTTTAGTCAAAATACGTAAGGAATTGGCTTGGTTGCTGGCTGACTTAACTGGCTGAATATAAAGGTAATTCAATGGAATGATTACTCATGAGCCTGCTATTGAGGCTCATGAGTTCAGTTCGATGTTAATTATGAAATATTGGGTCTGATTTTCACAGATATAATGGTCAAGTCAGGTTCATGATTTTTTCTTCCAGGTCTTCTCTCATATCCTTTATGTCCATTACCTGAAGCTGAAGTTCTGCCATGACTTCAGGATGAGACTCAGCCCAGGAGGCCTCTTGCTCTACAGGACAGTTTCCGCCGCCTATATAATGTATATGGCTTCCAATATAGTCGGAAAGTATTAGAATTGCCGACAGTTTTTTAACAGTATCATTTTCATGAATATTGAGATGAACATAGTGGTGATACCATATTGATTTATGGACCGCCGGTGAGAGGTTCCATGATTTGGCGACTACATATCCCACAGCACAATGATGGGTTTTGTAGCGTTCATCTTCCACTCCGATTACTGACTTGGTAGCACCGGATAAGGCGTCTGAATGGACAACGCTTAGAGCATGCTCTGCTAGTTCAGGATAGTCTTTATACTTTTTTGCCAGATAGGGAACGCCGCAGTCATGGAATAGTCCAGCTGTATATGCCTGTTCAGGCTCCTGAAAACCGGTTTTTGCAGCAACATAATAAGCTATTGTTGCAACTGCCATTGAGTGGCTCCAGAAATCCTCCACTCCCGGGAATGAGCCCAGTGCTTCCCGCAGGGAGGATGTAAGAATGATTTTGTTGAAATTCTTCAGTCCCATCATAGCCAGGGCCCTGTCAATTGAGTCCACATTTTCACTTAAACCGAAAATAGCCGAGTTTACAACTTTCAGGACCTTTGCTGACATTGAAACATCTCTGCTGATAATTTCGGCTACTGAGCTGAAACTTGCATCAGGGCTGTTTATCTCCTTATTTACTTCCATCAGGACTTTTGGTTGAGACGGAATTCCTATGCTGTTTACAAGTTCCTCTGCCTGTGTACTGTACTCCTGCAGACTTAATAATTGATTGCTCATAATTTACTCCCCCTTAGTTAACTGCTATAGCTGTGCGAATTCTATGCATATTGGACTAGCCGACTGATGCGGCTACCTAACACCATCCAATTGCATTTTAGATATATCATTTGCTTATCGGATTTCAGGAGAATTTCTTTAGCACTTACATAGAAGGGGTAAGATAATGTATGTTTAAGAAGATGTTACGTGTGTAATCGCCTAAGCTGACTACTGTGTATGATATTCCTGAATAGAGCGAATACTGATCTGCTTCTTCAGCATTACTTCTATAGCATTTGTAGTTGCTCTGGCACCGGAAACAGTTGTTGTATATGTAACATTATACTGCAGGGCAGCTTCTCTTAAATAGAAGGAATCTTCATGAGCTTTAGCGCTGGAAACAGTATTAATAATTAAGCTGATTTCCTTGTTCTTTATATGGTCAACAATATTGGGTCTTCCTTCTTTCATTTTGTTGACTATTTTTACTTCAAGACCATTCTCCTGTAAGAATGAAGACGTTCCCTTTGTGGCAAGAAGTGAGAAGCCCAGAGATGACAGGGATTTTGCCAATGAAAGTATGTAAGGCTTGTCTTTGTCTTTTACACTGAATAAAACACTGCCGGAAAGCGGCATGGGATTGTTTGCCGATGTTTGTGATTTTGCATATGCTCTTCCAAAATCTTTATCAATACCCATGACCTCACCGGTCGATTTCATCTCAGGCCCGAGGAGTGTATCTACTCCGGAGAAGCGGTCAAAGGGGAATACAGCTTCCTTTACCGAATAGTGGGATATTTCTATTTCTTTTGTCATGCCAAGCTCTTCAAGTGTTTTGCCTGCCATGATTTTAGCCGCCAGTTTTGCAAGTGGTATCCCTATGGATTTACTTACATAAGGAATTGTACGCGATGCTCTCGGATTGACTTCCAGAATATAAATTTCGTCATCTTTCACAGCAAACTGGACGTTCATTAGACCGATTACATTCAGTTCTTTAGCCAGTGCCTTTGACTGTGCTTTAATTCGATCAATTACATCGGATGAGAGAGAGTAGGGCGGCAATGAACATGCCGAATCCCCTGAATGAATACCAGCCTCTTCTATGTGTTCCATAATACCACCGACTATTACATTATTGCCGTCGGACAGGGCATCAACATCAACCTCAATTGCATCCTCCAGGTACTTATCTACCAGTATCGGGTGTTCCGGTGAAGCTGATACTGCTTTGTGCATATAGTCGCTAAGTCTCTTTTCATCATATACGATCTCCATTGCCCTGCCTCCGAGGACATAGGAAGGCCTGACCATAACCGGGTAACCTATTCTGGAAGCTTCTTTAATGGCCTCATCAACTGACATGGCTGTTCCACTTTCGGGTTGTTTCAGGTCAAGTTTGTGCAGAATCTCTTTAAACCTTTTCCTGTCTTCGGCCCTGTCAATTGAATCAGGAGATGTTCCAAGGATTTTAACACCTTCTTTCTCGAGCGGTACTGCGAGTTTTAAAGGTGTTTGCCCGCCAAACTGTACGATGACACCAATAGGATTTTCAGTTCTTATGATATTCAGAGTGTCCTCAAGCGTAAGGGGCTCGAAGTAAAGCCGGTCCGCCGTGTCATAATCGGTACTTACCGTTTCAGGGTTGCAGTTAACCATAATTGTTTCATATCCCAGTTCCTTTAATGCAAAGACCGCATGAACACAGCAATAATCAAACTCGATACCCTGACCGATTCTATTGGGACCGCTCCCGAGTATAATGATTTTCTTATTGGTTGTCGGGTTTGCCTCACATTGGGCTGTGGAAACATTACTGTTTTGCTCTGCCACACTATAAAAAGGCCTTTCATACGTTGAGTACATGTAAGGTGTATATGCCTTGAACTCTGCGGCGCAGGTGTCTACCATTTTATAAGCAGCACGGTAGTTCATTTTACCTCTGATGTCTCTTATGGTCTTCTCTTCACTGTTGAGAAGAGATGCTAATCTTCTATCAGAAAAACCATATTCTTTTGCCTGCATCAGGAGGTCTCTGCTGATGAGGTCTTCAGAGTTATCTTTATTGCTTAAGGAATTTACAATTTCATTTTCCATATCAATAATCTGTTTCATATTGAAGAGAAACCATGGGTCTATCCATGTTAATTCGTGCAGCTCCTCAATGCTGGTTCCAAGTCTGATAGCATGGGCAATGTACCACATCCGGTCCCATTGGGGGATTTTGATTCTATCTTTAATATCGTCAAGGCCCATTTCTACTGGTTCGAAACCATAACTGTCTATCTCAAGGCTGCGAAGTGCCTTCTGCAGAGACTCTTTAAAGGTACGACCTATGGCCATAGCTTCTCCTACGGACTTCATCTGAGTCATAAGAGTAGAATCTGCTTCAGGGAATTTCTCAAAGGCAAACCTTGGGTATTTGGTCACCACATAATCAATTGTCGGCTCAAAAGATGCTGGTGTTTCCTTGGTGATATCATTTGGTATTTCATCGAGCGTCAGCCCTACAGCAAGTTTTGCTGCTATTTTTGCAATCGGAAATCCTGTGGCTTTAGATGCCAGAGCCGAGCTGCGTGAAACTCTTGGGTTCATTTCAATAACAATCATACGGCCATTTGCGGGATTGACTGCAAATTGAACATTTGAGCCGCCGGTATCAACACCGATCTCACGCATAATTGCAAGAGATGCATCTCTCATGATCTGATATTCTTTGTCTGTGAGGGTCTGTGCCGGAGCAACAGTTATGGAGTCCCCTGTATGGACGCCCATAGCATCAAAATTTTCAATAGAGCAGATAATAACAACATTGTCCTTGTTGTCACGCATGACCTCAAGTTCGTATTCCTTCCATCCCAGCACTGACTCTTCAACCAGCACCTGGCTCACAGGGCTCAGCTTAAGTGCCTTCTTTAGTGCTTCATCATATTCATCTATGTTGTAAGCAATGCCTCCGCCTGTGCCTCCCAGTGTAAAGGACGGTCTCAGGATTAATGGGAAGCTGAGAATTTCCGTTGCCTTCATACCTTCTTCAAAAGTATTTACGTTTGCACTTTTGGGTGTATCCAGCCCTATATCGGACATTGCTTCTTTGAAGAGCTCCCTGTCTTCAGCTTTTTTTATGGCAGGAAGTTTGGCTCCTATCAGTTCTACATTATACTTTTCCAGGATTCCTGCTTCTGAAAGATTAACAGCAAGATTCAGTGCGGTCTGCCCACCCATAGTAGGGAGTAGCGCGTCAGGGCGCTCTTTATCGATTATCATTTCGATTATTTCTAATGTAAGAGGCTCTATGTATGTAACGTCGGCCATTTCAGGGTCTGTCATAATTGTGGCGGGGTTTGAGTTGACCAGTATTACTTTATAACCTTCTTCGCGAAGGGCCTTGCAGGCCTGAGCGCCGGAATAGTCGAATTCACAGGCCTGACCAATAACAATCGGGCCTGATCCTATTAACAATATGCTCTTGATGTCTGTTCTTTTGGGCATTTTAATAATCCTTTTTAATATGTAATGTTTTGCCTTTCACGGCAGGCTAGGCCCTATGACCCATAAAATTCCGGATTTCATTTAACGGAAGATCGGGTTCATAATCTGTTCTGCAGGCAAAAATAATTATTTTTGATGCATCCTTCAGATTTAGTGAAACAGTAATATATTCTTCTTCCTGGCCAAGGCCTGGAACTGCGCCGCCATGCTGTATGGATATTTTTTGTACGAAATCTATCCCATCAATATTCTGAGGAACGAATTTTTTACTGCCTGCTTCAATGGATGAAATTGAGTTGAACGGGATACTCTTTATTTTATTAAATAGACCGGACTGTTTTATGTTTACAGTCTGTTCTGTCCTGTCAAATAACGCCTCAAGATAGTGTTCCTTGAAGATTAGACTCCTGGCACCAAGAAAAGAAATTAAAAAAACAAGGAATATAATAATGTAGCGCAGGATGAATTTTTGGGCCATAAATTCGGTTAGCATATATGACATTAAACAGAGCGCCCCGGAGAATAGCATGGACGTAAACTCTTTGTTGTACACTCCTGAGTGCAGAACGCTTGTCTTTTCAGCCCGGTAAAAAGCTGTCTTGAAAAACAGCTTTTCAGAATCGGATTTTAATTCGTAATGTGGAGTGTTTTTTATGCCCATTATTTAATGCTTAATTCACCGGTTTAGTATTTATCAACCATCTCTTTGAATTGTTTAAAAATGTAGCCGGAATCATTAGGGCCGGGGCCTGCCTCAGGGTGGTGCTGAAAAGTCATAATAGGCATGCTTTTGTGCATCATCCCTTCCTCCGTCCCGTCATAAAGGTTTTTATGCGTTAGTTCGACCTGGTCGCCAAGACTTTTAACATCAACACAGTAGTTGTGGTTCTGAGAAGTAATCTCAACTTCTCTGGTTGAAAGATTCATTACGGGATGATTGCCGCCGTGATGGCCGAATTTCAGTTTGTATGTTTTGCCGCCAAGGGCAAGGCCCATAATCTGGTGTCCCAGGCAAATGCCCAGTATTGGTTTTTTGCCGATTAGTTTTTTAGCTGTATCAACAGCATAAGGCACTGCTTCCGGGTCTCCTGGTCCATTGCTGAGAACAATTGCATCTGCTTTCTCAAGTACTTCTTCGGCCGGAGTATTAGCCGGAACAACAGTTATATCAAAACCTGTTTCAGCCAGGTGTCTGAGAATGTTTTTCTTTATTCCGAAATCGTAGACGAAAAGCTTTTTGTCGTTGTTCGCGCTTTGTTCTTCATCGTTCTGGTCAAGACTCCAGAGTTTTTCAGTCCATTTATAGGGTTCTTTTGTTGTTACCTCACTAACAAGGTCCAGGGTAGATATTCCAGGGTGCTTCTTTACTTTTTCGAGAAGGCTTTCAGCGTTTGAATCAGATGTGGAAATAATACCCATTTGAACACCATTGTCTCTCAGGTGTTTTGTCAGGGCCCTGGTGTCAATGCCGTGTATACCCACTTTATTATGCTCCTTCAGGTACTCTCCGAGGTTTACAGTAGAGCGCCAGTTGCTTGGAAAGTCATAAAATTCCTTTGCAATAAAACCTTCCAGTTTAGGCGATTCAGACTCCACGTCCTCGTAATTAACTCCGTAATTCCCAATCTGGGTATATGTCATGGCAACTATCTGCCCCTTGTAAGATGAGTCAGTTATTATCTCCTGATACCCGGTCATCGAAGTATTAAATACAACCTCGCCGATAGTCTCTCCTTCAGCGCCAAAATTCCACCCTTCAAAAACTGTTCCGTCCGCAAGAACCAAAAATGCTTTTAATCTGTTCATCTAAATTTCCTTTATCTGATTCGTAATTTGTAATAAATAATTCGTAATTATTTTTCACTCCAGTCAAACACTTTCCCCATAGCAATAGTTTTTTCCACAGAGCCTGTCAACGTCCACTTGTTAAAAGGACTGTTCTTTCCTTTAGAAAGGAATGAGGAGGAATCTACTTTATAAATTGTTTCCGGATTAACTACAGCTATATCAGCATCGGCACCTGGAGACAATGTGCCCTTGTTTAATCCCACAATCTTAGAAGGAGTTATACACATCATGGTAATGAGCTGCTTTAAGTCTATTGTCTCGTGTCTAACCAGGTGATAAGAGAGAGCAAAAGCAGTTTCAAGCCCTGAAATTCCAAAGGCTGCAGAGTCGAACTCTCTTTGCTTGTCATCAAAATGATGCGGTGCGTGGTCAGTAGCGATGATATCAATAGTTCCATCTTTAATACCTTCTTTAATTGCCTCTACATCTACTGCTGTCCTTATCGGGGGGTTTACCTTGAGATTTGTATCGTAGCTTATAATAGCTTCATCGGTAAGATTGTAATAATGAGGACAGGTCTCAGCTGTAACATTAATGCCCCTGGATTTTGCGTTTCTTATAAGGTTGACAGAGCCTGCTGTTGACACATGGGCAATATGGAGTTTACCGCCCGTTAGTTCGCAAAGGGAAAGGTCCCTTGCAACCATTGTTTCTTCGGCTGCTTTCGGAATTCCTTTAAGGCCTACTATAGTAGATACAAATCCCTCATTTACAACTCCTCCTTCGGACAATTGAAGGTCTTCACAGTGTGATATGACTGGAACATCGAATATTTTTGAATACTCCAGCGCACGCCGCATCATCTGGCTGTTTGTTACGGGTCTTCCGTCGTCTGAGAAGGCGATACATCCGGCCTTGATTAATGCCTGTAATTCGGTGAGTTCTTCACTGTTAGAGCCTGTTGTGATTGCACCTATTGGATGCACTGTGCAGGAGCCATACTTTTTAGCTTTGTCCAGGATAAATTCAGTAACTGCAACATTGTCATTAACAGGGTCGGTATTGGGCATACAGCATACTGTCGTAAAGCCGCCCCTTACTGCAGAGCGAGTACCTGTTTCTATCGTTTCCTTATATTCAAAGCCCGGCTCACGAAGATGAGTATGAATGTCAACAAGACCGGGTATAACAAAACATTTCGTTGCGTCAATTATTTTTTCAGCTTCCGGTGCTTTTCCTTTTGGATAGAGTCCTTCTATTTTTCGGCCTTTGATTAATATTTCCATTGGCCCGTCTATATTTTGAGAAGGATCTACAACATGACCGTTTTTAATTAATGTAATCATTTTTTAACTCCTGCAAGAAGGTAAAGGACCGCCATCCTGACTGCGATACCGTTAGTTACCTGTTCAAGAATTACCGACTGATTTCCGTCGGCAATTGAGGATGCAATTTCAACACCCCTGTTCATAGGCCCCGGGTGCATTACAATGGCATCATCCTTTGCATGACTGACGCTGTCTGCAGTAAGACCGTATAATTTAAAATACTCCCTTAATGAAGGAAGAAAGCCCTTGCTCTGGCGTTCAAGCTGAAGGCGCAGGGCCATTATTACATCGACATCTTTTAGTCCCTTGTCCAGAGAGTGATGAACTTCCACTCCCAATTTATCAACTTCAGCAGGAGTAAGGGTAGGGGGGCAAATCAGCCTTACATTTGCTTCAAGCTTTGTGAGGGCATATATGTTTGATTTGGCCACCCTGCTATGTGCTATGTCTCCTACGATTGCAACATTGAGACCCTTGAATTTCTTCTTGTAGGACTGGATCGTGAACATGTCCAGAAGGGCCTGGGTCGGGTGTTCATTGGCGCCGTCTCCAGCATTTATGACTGATATATCAAGTATGTTGCTGAGCAGGTGAGGCACTCCCGAAGATGCGTGACGTACAAGAACAAAATCAGCACCGAGTGCCTGGATTGTAAGTGCTGTGTCTTTTAATGATTCACCCTTAACTACACTGCTTGTAGAAACAGAGAAATTAACGAAATCTGCGCTTAAACGTTTGGAGGCAAGAGCAAAGGAAGTTTTTGTTCTTGTAGAGGGTTCAAAAAATAGACTTACAACAGTTTTGCCCCGTAAAGGAGGTACTTTTTTAATGTCTCTCATAAGGACGTCCTTAAAACCGGCAGCTGTATCCAGAATAAGGTAGATTTCTTCAGGTGTAAGCTCTTTGATTCCTAAAAGGTCTTTTGACTGTATCATTTTAATTAATTTCTTATGTTCAAGCGGTTCAAGTAGCTGGAACTGTTTGAACTATTTAATATATGTTATCCGCTGACAAGTATCACCGAGTCGCTGCTGCCGTTTTCTTCAAGGGTGACTTCAATACGCGCGTCAAATGAAGTAGGGATATTCTTACCTGCATAGTCAGCCCGTATGGGCAGCTCACGATGGCCTCTGTCTATAAGTACTGCAAGCTGTATGTTGGCAGGCCTGCCATAATCAATGAGCGCGTCCATTGCGGCACGTATGCTTCTTCCGGTAAAAAGTACATCATCCACAAGAACAACTGTTTTATCGTCAATATTGCAAGGTATTTCAGTACGCTTAACCACAGGCTGTTCTGATTTTGTATTCAAATCATCCCGGTAAAAGGTTATATCAAGAGTGCCTACCTCAATATGTCCGTTTTCAATTAGCTCTATCTGGGACGCCAGCCTGTTGGCCAGTGTTACGCCGCCTTTTTGAATTCCGACGAGGCATAAATTCCCTATACCTTTGTTTTTTTCGATGATTTCATAGGCCATTCTTCTTATGGCCCTGTTGATGTCATTACTGTCCAAGATGCTTTTAGACATAAAAAAAACCTTCTTTCTCTGAGAGAGAGGAGGTCCCGGTACAGCAATTCTTTTTTTTGCACATATGTGAAGTGTACATCCGAGGTTCCTTTCCAGCCTCTCAGGACCAGATTAAAGGTTAATACTGAATTAGATGATAATACAATCTATTTTACCTTGTCAATAGAGGTGAAGAATGTTATGAAAAATGCAATAATATTGCAAGGTTATAGCAATAGATAGATTTGCGTGATTGTATTTCAATATGAAAGCATTAAGTCCTGTAAATTAATTATATACATGTTTTAAGTTATTAGCAGTTTTGCTCGAATAGATATTAGATGGATCGTGCATGTATAAAAAACTTTATTATAAATTATTCAGATAATGCATTATAATTTAGATATATTTTCAGCAGGGCATTTTATTAACCGATATTTAGACTGAAAGCGAGCATAATTAATGAGCATAACCAAAGATGACCTGATAAGCAAAGTCGGTGACCTTCAAGCATTGCCGGCAGTAGCTAGAAAAGCCCTCGATACATTAAATGACGACAACTGCTCTATCGATGACCTGAGCACTATCATAGAAAAAGACCAGACAATTGCAGCGAGGATTCTTAAAATATCCAACAGTGCACTTTATGGACTGCGCCAGGAAGTTAACAGTCTTCAACATGCCATGATGATACTTGGTATTAAAACTATAAAAAGTCTGGTTTTAACAGCCACAACGAGGTCGATTTACAAGAAGTTCGGTATTACGGAAAAAATGATGTGGGACCATTCGGTAGGAGCGGGTATTGCTTCCAAAATAATTGCACGAAACATGGGAAGTGAGCTGGAGGACGTTGCATTTGTAGGCGGCCTTATGCACGATCTTGGAAAAGTTATTATGAATAATGAGACGCCTGAAGATTTTTCCGAAGTCATGATGAATATTTATAATGATAATGTTGAATCAATAGCTGCTGAGCAGGAACACTATGGTTTTGATCATACTGAAATTGGGTCCGGTGTAGTAGGAAAGTGGAAATTTGCACCTATTTTAATACATATTTTGGGCAAACATCATCTTCATAACTGCAAACTGGAAGATATAGGTGATGACTTAAGGACAAAAAGTGTTGCCTGTGTTAACCTTGCCGATAATGTTTGTAAAGTCCTGGGGATAGGCTACAGAAAACCCGATGATTCCATAGCTCTTCATGAACTGCCATCTGCGGCGTATCTTGGAATTGGGCAGGATAAATTTGAGAATCTTCTTCTTACTGTCAGTGATACCTATAGCAGTGAAAAATCAGCTTTTGAGTAGATAAATGCTTTCGTATTGAAAGTCAAATGTCATTTCTTCTTGCCATGCCTGTATTTTATAACGCTGACTTTCTCCATAGTTATAAGACCTTCCTGTACAGTTTCATGATACTTTCCTCTTAAATTAGTTTTTAAAAACTAGTTTACCTTACAAGATTGACGATATATCGTGCAATTAAAAAGCCGAGAAATACCAGTGCTATACCCAGAATATTACTTACAAAAACATTCGTCAGAGCCAGCTTGATTTCTCCGTCCCTGAAAAGATTGAAATTTTCGAGTGCAAATGTTGAAAATGTTGTAAAGCCACCCAGAATACCTATGAATACAAAATTTCTGACATTGGATGAAAGGTGCTCAATTTCAAAAATACCCCAGAGAATCCCGATGAAAAATGATCCTGCCAGATTCACTGCCAGTGTTCCCCATGGGAAAACTCCGTTACTTAGCTTATAAGTCAACCCTGATAGAGAATAGCGCAATATGGTTCCAATGGCGCCTCCGCTTGCAAGAAGAATAAATTTTGTCATATTTCCCTGTACAGCCTGTTATATCTCAATAGTTAGCAACGAATTGCTCAAATACAGAATTCCCGTATTATATCATCTGCAACTCAATATTATTATCAAATCTTGAATGTCTCAAAACCCTTCTGATATACTCATTCAATGATAATAATTCCAGCAATAGACTTAAAAGATGGCAAATGTGTAAGACTTTTACAGGGACGAAAAGAAGATGTCACTGTATATTCTGATGATCCTGCTGCAATGGCGAAACAATGGGAAGCTCTCGGGGCCGAGTTGCTTCACGTAGTTGACCTTGACGGCGCTTTTACAGGAGAGCAGAAAAATTTTGATAAGATTAAAGCCATTAGAGAAGCAATTAAGATCCCCATTGAACTCGGCGGCGGAATAAGAGATGTTGAAAGAATTGAAATGCTGATTGACCTTGGAGTGGATAGAACCATAATAGGCACCTCTGCCGCAAAGAATCCGGAGATGGTGAAAGATGCATGCGCTAAATTCCCGGGAAAGGTAATTGTCGGCATTGATGCCAAGGACGGCAAAGTTGCGGTAAAGGGCTGGGTAGAGGTAACGGAACTTGACGCAATAGAGTTTGCCAGGGATATGGAGGCTGCCGGATCAGCCGGAATAATATATACCGATATTTCCAGAGACGGAATGCTTACAGGACCGAATATAGAAGCCATGGCAAAAATGGTAGAGTCTGTCGGTATTCCTGTCATAGCATCCGGTGGTGTTTCCAAACTTGATGACGTGAAAAGTTTGAAGCTGATTGATAATCTCTGGGGTGTAATTACCGGGAAAGCCCTTTATGCAGGTTCGATGAAACTTGAAGATGCTATAGCTCTAACAAAGGAAAATAAATAAATGCTTGCTAAACGAATAATCCCTTGCCTGGATGTTAAAGACGGCAGAGTTGTTAAGGGTGTTAATTTTCAGAACCTGGTCGACGCCGGTGATCCTGTTGAGAACGCAAAGTTCTATGATGAAGAGGGAGCTGATGAACTTGTTTTCCTGGACATCACTGCTTCACATGAAAAGCGCAAAACAATACTTGATGTTGTTGAACGTACTGCAAATGATGTTTTTATGCCTTTGACTGTCGGGGGCGGAATCAAGACTCTTGACGATATCAGGGACCTTCTTAATGCAGGATGCGATAAAGTTTCCCTAAATACTACCGCAGTCCGTGACCCCTATTTTATAAAAAAGGCTTCTGAAAGGTTTGGCAGTCAATGCATTGTTATAGCTGTCGATGCCAAACGTGTCATAAAGGGCATGGAATTTGAACCTGACGAACCCTGGCTGACATGGTTAAGTGATCCTTACTTAAGTGATACACGTTTACAGATACCTGATAACGGAAAGGCAGTGTGGGCAATGTCGACTCATGGCGGCAGAAAAATGAGAATGCTTGATGCTGTCAGGTTTGCAAAAAAAATGGAGGACCTCGGTGCTGGTGAAATTTTACTGACCAGCATGGACAGGGACGGCACTAAGATTGGATTTGATATTCAATTAACAAGTAAAATTGCGGAGACCGTTACTATTCCAGTAGTGGCATCTGGTGGAGTAGGGACCCTTGAACATATGCGTGAAGGCCTTGTTGAAGGAAAAGCTGATGCAGCTCTTGCTGCTTCAATATTTCATTACAGAGAGTATTCGATTCGTGAAACTAAAGAGTATCTGCAGTCAAA
>PIVU01000572.1 GCA_003354025.1 Nitrospirota bacterium | reverse complement strand
GGAGATGCTGGTAGTCCGGCCACCCGAAATTACATTAAGCACAAAGCGATTACAGAGAATTTAGACTATACTTTTTATGTGAGGCCGCGCTCTATTTCAGTTTTAGAGAAGCGGCGCAAATCAATTAAAATAGCTCCAATAGTTTACACAGCATCAGAAGAAAAGAGCTGGGCAGAAACCAACAGAACCATGAAAATACGCTTTGATGAAAAAGAGGACATTCCCGGTCCGGTCCCGATTGCATTAGTTCTTTTAGATCCTGCATCTCAAACTACTAAAGGGATGGAAAGTCAGGTCTCAGGGGCTCATTTAAACAAGGACACCGGAAAAGATAAAATATCCGATACTCGCATTATAGTTTTTACCGACGCAGACTTTTTAACAAATGTGTTTATTAACCAATATAGTAATGCTGCAATGGGGCTTAATGTTATTAACTGGCTGTCCGATCTGGATTACAAGGCCTTCCTGGATCAGAAAGAAATTAAGGTTGACCGTTTTGATTTATCGAGTAAACAGAAACGCATAATTGTCATTGTTCTTTTCCTCATGCCTGTCCTTATTGCCTCAATAGGGATTATGACATGGCTTCTGCGCAAGATTTGAGTCAGAGATTATCTGTTGTCTGTGTAAAATGCCATTTATTGTTTGAGGTTGAGTCCTTAAATGCAGTGGTTAATAATTGCATTTACTTTTTTCGATATCAGTAAGTTGAAGTAATATAAATGTCCCCAGACACTAAAAAGAGAA
>PIVU01000300.1 GCA_003354025.1 Nitrospirota bacterium | reverse complement strand
AATAAAATTGACTCCAATAACAACTGGGAAATAAAATTCATGTCCGCCCTTTGCCCCGATTGCGGAGGGGACCTATCAGGTTCACGCAGCAGCATAATATTAACATGCAGCAATTGCAGCACCTGCTGGCATCCGGCAGACGGAAGCATGAAGAAGGTTGAGCACAAAGTTCAAATCTGCAGGGATGAGAATATCCACTATCTTCCATTCTGGAAATTGAGTGTTGATATCAGCAGTATAAAGATCGCGACCTTTGCGGACCTAATAAGAACGGCAAATTTTCCAAGAGCCATTATGCCCTGGATGGAGGATAAGAAACTCTATTTTTACTCACCCGCTTTTCATGCCCGCCCCCAAATATTCTTAAGACTGGCCAAGCAGTTGACGATGATACAGCCCGAAGGGGAATATAGCAAAGGCATCCCCAAAGTACCGATCTGTCCTGTATCACTTGATGATACAGAAGCATTTGAATCAATCAAAATCACTCTAGCAAACATGACGGCAGTAAAACGAAAAGTAGTTCCTCTATTGCCTGACATGAAAGTCAGGGCCGAACAGGCTGAGCTTGTATTCATGCCGTTTATTGAACGGGGAAATGAATATATCCAGCCTGAGCATAAGTTCAGCATACAACGTAATGCGATAAGAATGGTATAAGGTCTGACATCGCTGCTACTAAGCAGGACGCATGATTGTAAACTATGGCATAATAATTGACATGGATTTTAAACTTATTCTTGAAAAACTCCTGACTTCTTTCGAGAGGGACAGCATCTGCTATGCTCTAATTGGAGGAATGGCCCTTGGCGCATGGGGTGTTCCGAGGGGTACTAAGGAGGTGTACGGAAATGTTTGATTTACAAGAAAGAGAGGAAATGCTCCGTCTTGCAGGCTCATCTACACTGAAAGAAGACATGCGTTTCCTTAGCGCTCACAGGTATAATCCGTTAATTGTAGAAGGGAAAGTCAGTATGGACAGGCTGCTTGATTTCCTGAACGGGTTTAATGAGTTTATTAACCATGCACCCAAGCCTTTCAAAAAGATGCTTGATAAGAATATGAAGTTATAAGATCAGGACAAGTCGTTTTATTGAGGAAAAAGTCTATGCGCATCATTATGTCACTCTGTCTAGTTTTGTCTTTACTGTTTAACGCAGGAATTGCGTTTGCTAATGAATATGAGATAAACGGAAACAGGGCCGATTATATTCTCATTGAAAAATCAGACAGGCTTTTGACACTTTTTTCAGATAACAAAGTTATCAAGACCTATAAAATTGCTCTTGGCAAGAACCCTGAGGGCCATAAAATTAAGATGGGTGACCGCAAAACACCGGAAGGTACTTACTACATAGACTCCCGAAAAGCGGACAGCAAATATCACTTGGCACTACATATTTCATATCCCAATGAAATTGACACCTATTTTGCAGAAAAGCAGGGCCTATCCCCCGGCAACAATATAATGATTCACGGGACCGGTGAAGAATATGCCTGGATGGGAAAGTATCATTCAGTAAATGACTGGACAGACGGCTGCATTGCAGTGACAAACCAGGAAATTAATGAAATTTGGCATATGGTGCCCGACGGCACAAAAATAAAAATTATCCCCTGATGAATAGATACTAGTCTTAATTAGAACAAGTTCCCAATTGATTCTGTTTATTAATTAATTATTGCTGCATGACAGTATCGTCATTTCACTTCTCGAACATATAGTTAAAATGCATTACACAACTTAATATAGCAAATTAATACAATTAGATAGCCTGTCTTAGTTAAAGTTGATTATCATGTCATATTGAGCAATAATCTATTTAAATTTTACAAATTGGAATTTTTTACTATAAACTGTGTCTCCTTTTTCGTTTAAAATGGAAAGGGATGATTTCACTCAAGGATATAAGAAAGGAACAACATTAATGGCAGCTATAAATAAGACAAAGGACGGTCATCTATTAGGACCCGATGAAGATATCAAATACACGACATGTTACATGTGCGCCTGTCGCTGCGGTATTAAGATTACAATGAAGAACGGTAAGATCCGCTATATACAGGGCAATCCCGATCACCCGACAAATAAAGGAGTTATCTGCGCAAAGGGTTCATCAGGTGTGATGAAACAGTTCAGCCCGGGGAGGATTACAAAGCCGCTCTTAAGAAAGAAAGGGGCTGAGCGGGGCGATGCTGATTTTGAAGAGATAAGCTGGGACCAGGCCATGGACATCATGGTAAAAAGACTCTCAAAGATAAGAAGCACTGATCCTAAAAAACTGGCATTTTACACCGGCCGTGACCAGATGCAGGCGCTTACTTCTTACTGGGCCAAGCAGTTCGGTACACCAAATTTTGCAGCTCATGGAGGTTTCTGCTCCGTTAACATGGCAACAAGCATGATCTATTCCATGGGTGGTACATGCTGGGAATTCGGCGGCACTGATTTTGATCGCAACAAATATATGCTGCTCTTTGGAGTCGCTGAAGACCATGACTCCAACCCTCTGAAACTGGGCATTTCAAAACTCCGTGAAAGAGGCGGCAAACTTATTGTAATCAACCCTGTCCGCTCGGGTTACGGCGCTGTTGCAGATGAATGGCTGCCAATTAAACCCGGTACTGACGGTGCATTCATTCTGGCAATGGTGCACGTGCTTCTAAAGAACGGCCTGTATGACAGGGACTTCCTCATATCTCACACTAATGCCGCTGACCTGATTCAAGTTGACGAAGGGGATGAAAACGAAGGGATGTTTCACCTTATACATGAGTTGGAAATGGAAGATACGCAGCAGACTATCTGGGACCAGAAAACGGACTCGATAAAAGAAGCTCGCTTATTGGACAATGATCCCGCACTTGTAGGAACATTCAAAAGCCCTGACGGCAAGACATTAAAAACAGGGATGCAGCTCCTGATCGAAAGGGTCATGAGTGACTATACGCCGGAAAAGGCTGCTCTCATTTGCGGAATAGACGCTGAAACTATAGAACGTATTGCCCTTGAAATCGGCATTACAGCAAGAGATGAAACCATATCTCTTCCCATACCATGGACAGACGCATGGGGCAGGGAGCATAAAACCACTACGGGCAACCCGGT
>PIVU01000086.1 GCA_003354025.1 Nitrospirota bacterium | reverse complement strand
AGCCCCAATCGCAATGGAGAAGGAACTGAGGTTCGCGGTCAGAGAAGGCGGACGTACCGTAGGCTCCGGGGTTGTTACCGAGGTTGTAGAATAAATAACGTCGGTCGACGAACGACGAACGACGAACGACGGAGGAAGAAAAATGCAAGATGTAATATTATTACAGTGCACAAGCTGTAAAAATAAGAATTATTCAACGACAAAGAATAAAAAAACAACGCCGGAGAAGCTCGCACTTAAAAAGTACTGCAGACACTGCAGAAAACATGTTGAGCACAAAGAGACGAAGGCATAACATATTAAAATTGCGAGGTTTTTGTAATATTAACTTGTGAACATTGATAAGAGATATAGGCCAGTAGCTCTAACTGGCAGAGCATCGGACTCCAAATCCGAGGGTTGGGGGTTCGAATCCCTCCTGGCCTGCCATCTTCTCTAATCAAGAAGGAAGTGGTATAATGTTTGGCAAAATAAAAAACTTTTTTAAAGAAGTAAAAATTGAGCTGAAAAAAGTAGTTTTTCCCGGGAAAGACGAGGTTATTGGCTCCACAAGAGTTGTCATAGTACTTACAGTAATAATAGCGGCATTCCTGGGCACAGTCGATTTGTTGCTAACAAAAATAATTAGTGTAGTAGTGAGGTAGATAAAAATATGTCAAATCAATGGTACGTAGTTCATACCTACTCCGGCTTCGAGGATAAGGTCAAATTTGCAATCGAGGATAACGTTAAGAGAAGAGGCCTTACTGAAAAGCTTTCTCAAATTCTCATACCTTCAGAAAAGGTTATAGAACTCAAAGCAGGTAAGAAAAAAGAAAAACAAAAAAAGTTCTATCCGGGATACATTCTTATAGAGATGGAGCTTAACGATGAAACCTGGCACATTGTCAGCAGCACCCCGAGAGTAACAGGTTTTGTGGGGGGAGACAAACCCGCGCCAATCGACCAGGAAGAAATAGATGTAATCATCCAGCAGATTGAAGAAGGGCCTTCAACAAAGGTCACAACTCAATATGATAAAGGCGACAGTGTTAGAATCCTTGATGGAGCATTCGCCAATTTTAACGGCTTTGTTGATGACATTGACGAAGCACACAATAAATTACGGGTCATGGTAACCATTTTCGGAAGGCAAACCCCGGTTGAAGTAAATTATTTGCAAGTAGAAAAAGCATAAATAAGTTAGTTATAGGTTATACGAAGTAACTTATAACTTATAACGATTTTGGAGGTAATATAGATGGCTCAGAAAGAAGTAATGGCATTAGTAAAATTGCAGGTAGCAGCCGGGAAAGCAAATCCAGCTCCTCCCATTGGTCCGGCCCTTGGTCCTCATGGAATTAACATAATGGATTTCTGTAAAGCATTTAATGCTCAGACTCAGTCCCTTGGAGACACCATTATACCGTGTGTTCTTACGATATATAAAGACCGTTCCTTTTCATTTATCTTAAAGACACCGCCAGCGTCTGAACTCATAAAAAAGGCTGCAGGCATCATAAAAGGATCGGGAGAGCCCAATAAGAACAAAGTAGGCAAATTAACAATCGAACAGGTAAAAGAAATAGCAACGACAAAAATGCCTGACCTCAACGCATTTGATATTGAAAAAGCTATGGAAACAATAAAAGGAACTGCCAGAAGCATGGGTATTGAGGTAACGCAATAAAATAATACGATAATCAAAGTGCATGCGGCAACGTTCTCTTTACACTTTGATGTTTGATTTTTGGAGGAACAATGAATAAAAAACATATTAATGCAAAAGCAAAAATAGATAAGACTACTCCCTATGACATTAAAGAAGCTATCAGTCTTATGAAGGAGCTGGTTCATACGAAGTTCGATGAATCAGTTGACCTGGCGATCAACCTTGGCGTTGACCCCAGAAAATCCGATCAAATGCTCAGAGGCAGCGTTGTCCTGCCCCACGGCCTTGGCAAAACAGTTAGAGTTCTTGTTTTTGCCAAAGGAGAGAAAGAGACCGAAGCCAAAGAAGCGGGAGCCGAATTTGTTGGCGCCGAAGATATGGTTCAAAAGATCCAGGGCGGATGGATGGACTTTGACAAAGTAGTTGCAACACCGGACATGATGGGATTAGTTGGTAAACTGGGTAAAGTCCTCGGGCCAAGGGGTCTTATGCCGAACCCGAAATCCGGCACTGTAACATTTGAAGTTGGAAAAGCTGTTCAGGATATTAGCGCGGGAAAGGCAGACTACAGGACCGAAAAAGCAGGAGTTGTCCATGTATCTGTAGGCAAATTGTCTTTTGAAGCTGACAAGCTCATTGATAATACAAAAACCGTAATCAAAGCCCTTGAGAAGGCAAAACCTTCAACAAGCAAGGGAAAGTTCTTTAAGAAGATATCGATTTCATCCACAATGGGAGTCGGTATTCCCGTTGTTGTTTCAAGTGTATCATCTGTCTGATTTTCGGGCAGGTAAAATATAAGGCCCGCATGAGCGGACCTGACAGACATAAAATAAGTCAGAGACTGCAGGTGCAATTCATTTTATGAACTGCTTAAACGTATCAAGCAACAGCCTGCACAGACTGTAAAGTGATGGAAAGCTGTAAGTACAGATTGAAGTATATTAACAACTTCATTTATAACTCCCGGCTTGCTTCTCATTTACACTGCGGTCTCAGATGTAAAGAAAGGGGTGAACAAGCTGAATAAAGCGGAAAAAACACAAGTCATATCTGAACTCCAGGACAAATTCGCAAAAGCAAAAGGTGTTGTCTTCACCGACTACCGCGGTCTCAACGTTGAAGAATTGACCGATTTGAGGATCAGTCTCAGAGCGGAAGCTCTCGAGTACAGGGTAGTAAAAAACACTCTTGCCAAAATAGCCACGGAAGGCACATCAATAGAAGCGGCAAAAGACTCATTTAACGGTCCGGTCGGCATAGCCATTGGTTTTGATGATCCTGTGCTTTTGATAAAGAAAGTCCTTGATTTCAACAAAAGTAATGATAAGCTTGAAATCAAAGGCGGAGTTATTGAAGGCAGCCTATGTTCTGTTGACCAGATCAAGGCCATATCAAAACTACCGTCCAGAGAAGTTCAACTGTCGATGCTGGTTGGAGCCATGCAGGCGCCTGCTAGTAAGATGGCAGGTTTACTGAATGCAACACTATCACAATTTATTTATGCATTAGAAGCATTAAAAACCACTAAAACTGAATAACTTAGATCAGCCACGCAGCTGATTTTACAGGAGGATACAATGTCTGCAACAAAAGAACAGGTTTTTGAATATATCGATAAAATGACCATTCTCGAAATGTCCGAGTTCATCAAGGAATTCGAAGATAGATACAATGTAACCGCAGCAGCACCGGTAGCAGTCGCAGCAGCAGGAGCACCTGCAGCAGGCGGTGAAGCAGCAGTAGAGGAAAAAACAAGCTTTGATGTAGTCCTTACAGCTTGTGGCGACAAAAAAATCCAGGTCATCAAGACAGTAAGAGAGCTAACAAGCCTCGGACTCAAGGAAGCAAAAGAGCTTGTTGACAGCGCTCCTAAAGCTGTTGGCACCGGTCTTTCCAAAGATGAGGCTGAAGCAATGAAGGCTAAACTTGAAGAACAGGGTGCAATAGTAGAATTAAAATAAATTAATCATGCGCAACGATAGGCCACAGAGCACAGACTGAAGCAGAAGCGTCTGTGTTCTGGAATCTGCGTTCTGTGGTCTGAAAAAGGAGAGTTATGGCAGAGGGTTTAAGGGTAAGAAAAAATTTTGGGAAGATACCGGAGATTCTGTCAGTTCCCAATCTTATTGAAATACAGAAACGTTCTTTCGATCGTTTTTTGCAGGAGAATACTCCACCGGCAAAAAGAGAGGAAAGCGGATTGCAAGCGGCTTTTCAAAGCGTATTTCCTATTGTCGACTATAATGAAACTGCATCAATCGAGTTCATTGAGTACGTAATGGGTCAGCCGAAATACGACTTGAGAGAGTGCCTTGACAAAGGCATTAACTTCGCTTCTCCGCTTAAAATACGGGTCAAGCTGAACCTTTGGGAAAAGGGTGAATCAGGCGAAAAGCGGTTAAGAGAATCTCGTGAGCAGGAAGTGTACCTTGGCGAACTTCCATTAATGACGGACACCGGAACATTTGTTATCAATGGTGTTGAAAGAGTCGTTGTTAGTCAGCTGCACCGTTCACCGGGCATATTATTCAGCCACGATAAAGGCAAGTCCCAGGCAGGAGGAAAAGTAATCTTTTCCGCAAGAATAATTCCGGCAAGAGGGTCCTGGTTTGATTTTGAGTTTGATACCAAAGACACTCTTTATGTTCGTATTGACCGCAGGAAGAAACTCCATGCAACAATTATCCTTAAAGCCCTTGGCTACACTGAGGAAGAAATCCTCAAGATGTACTACCCCATAGAAGAAATCAGAATATCGGGAAGCACGGCTACAAGAAGCCTGTCAACCGTTCTTATAGGTCTTAGAGCTTTCAAAAACATAACACACCCCAAAACTAAAGAAGTAATCATTAAAGAAGGCGGAAGAATAACAAAAGTAGGTTTCAAGAAAATTGAAGCCGCTGGCATCACGGACATTTCTATTGAGCAGGAAGAGCTGGTTGACAGGGTAACCCTCGCAGACATTATTGACCCTGAAACAGGCGAAGTCATGCTGGAGAGCAATGAGAAAATAACCGAAGATATTGCTGAAAAAATAATGACATTAAAAATACCTTCGCTTCAGCTTCTGTTTATAGATGGAATCAAATTTCTTCCCTCTCTGAGAGACACTCTTCTACTTGACAAAGTAAGCAATACTGATGAAGCAATTATTGAGATATACAAAAAACTGAGACCGGGCGAGCCCCCTTCAATAGCGGATGCACGCTCTCTCTTTGAAGGATTATTTTTCGAGCCGAAGAGATATGACCTTTCAGTCGTCGGCAGGCTCAAATTAAACAAAAGGCTTGGACTCGACGTTCCCCTTGAAACACGGGTATTGACTGATCAGGACATTATCGAAATCCTAAGATACCTCTTTAATCTCAGGGCCGGCAAGGGCGAGGTGGACGACATCGATCATCTTGGCAACAGAAGAGTAAGAGCAGTTGGCGAACTTCTGGAAAATCAGTTCAGAATCGGACTGGTCAGAATGGAACGGGCCATTAAAGAAAAAATGACCCTTACCGAACTTGAAGAAGCAATGCCCCATGACATTATCAACGCAAAACCGGTCATTGCCGTAATAAAAGAGTTCTTCGGTTCAAGTCAGCTTAGCCAGTTTATGGACCAGACAAATCCAATGTCGGAAATTACTCATAAAAGAAGATTAAGCGCTCTTGGCCCAGGTGGTTTGACAAGGGAAAGAGCCGGATTTGAAGTACGAGATGTTCACCCTACTCATTACGGCAGAATATGCCCGGTTGAAACTCCTGAAGGTCCGAATATCGGTCTAATCACTTCTCTTGCCTCATATGCAAGAGTCAATGATTTCGGCTTTATAGAGTCTCCATACCGTAAAGTCAAGAACGGTATAGCTACAAATGACATTGAATACCTTTCTGCAATAGACGGAGAAACCGCTATTATCGCTCAGGCAACCTCTCCTATGGATGAAAATGGGACCCTGCTCGGAGAACATGTATCAGCCAGGGCAGGCGGTGACTTCATGCTTATAAGCCCTGAAGAAATCCAGTATATGGATGTATCACCAAAGCAGATCGTCAGCGTTTCCGCATCTCTAATACCATTTCTCGAAAATGATGATGCTAACAGAGCGCTCATGGGATCAAACATGCAGAGGCAGGCAGTTCCGCTGCTGAAGACAGATGCACCCAGGGTTGGAACAGGTGTAGAACATGTAGCTGCAAGAGATTCCGGTGTTATCATTCTTGCAAAAAGGGCAGGTGTTATTAAATCCGTAGATGCTTCCAGAATAGTTATAAGCTGCGATGATGGAGGAGTGGATATATACAAGCTTGTTAAATTCTACAGATCAAACCAGGCGACCTGCATGAACCAGAAACCTGTAGTCAAATCTGGACAGAAGGTCAAAAAGGGCGCTGTAATTGCTGATGGACCTGCTACTGATTCAGGTGAACTTGCCCTCGGTAAAAATGCGCTGGTGGCATTTATGCCCTGGGGTGGATACAACTTTGAGGATGCGATCATAATTAGTGAACGCATGGTTAAAGATGATGAATATACATCAATCCACATTGAGGAATTTACGATTGAGGCAAGAGAAACAAAACTCGGGCCTGAAGAAATAACAAGGGATATTCCGAATATCGGAGAGGAAGCTCTCAGCGATCTGGATGATAGCGGAATAATCAGGACAGGAGCACAGATTAATCCCGGAGACATTCTGGTTGGTAAAGTAACTCCAAAGAGTGAAACCCAGCTTACACCTGAGGAAAAACTGCTCAGAGCTATATTCGGAGAAAAAGCAGAAGAGGTCAGGGAAAACTGCCTTTATGTTCCACCCGGAATTGAAGGCACCGTGCTTGATGTCAAGGTATTCACAAGGAAGGGTGCAGTAAAAGACTCAAGAACACAGAGCATTGAGGAAGACAAGACATTGCACCTGCAGCGCGATCTTGACGATGAAACAAGCATCCTGAAAGAAAACAGTTACAAGAAAATCCGACAGATTGCACTCAATGAAAAAGTATCTGAAGATATAAAGGTCACAGGCATTAAAGGTGTCTTGTGTGAAAGCGGCCATAAACTGACAGAAGAAGTTCTTAAGACCATTCCGGACGCGGCACTTCGCAAACTGAAGTTAGCCGATGAGAATAAGAAGGAACAGATAAAGACATTAGATGATGAGACTTCAAAGCATGTCAGGCAGCTTCAGAGTGCTTTCGAAAAGAAGATGGACCAGTTTAAAAAAGGCGACGACCTGCCTCCTGGAGTTCTCAAAATAGTAAAAGTCTATGTTGCAATGAAGAGAAAAATCCAGGTTGGGGATAAAATGGCTGGAAGACACGGGAACAAGGGTGTTATTTCAATAGTAGTACCTGAAGAAGACATGCCCTATCTCCCGGACGGGACACCAGTCGATATAATCCTGAATCCTCTCGGCGTTCCCTCCAGAATGAATGTAGGCCAGATACTCGAAATTCATCTCGGATGGGCTGCCAAGGAACTGGGTTTATACGTTGCAACGCCTGTATTTGAAGGAGCCACTGAAGCTGAAATCAAAGAGCTACTGGTGGAAGCCGGATTGCCTTCAAGCGGACAGATTACACTTCATGACGGAAAGTCCGGCGAGCCTTTCCAGAAAAAGATAACTGTCGGTGCAATGTATATATTAAAGCTTCACCATCTTGTAGATGATAAAATCCACGCCCGTTCAATCGGACCATACTCTCTTGTCACTCAGCAGCCGCTGGGTGGTAAAGCGCAGTTCGGTGGTCAGAGACTTGGAGAAATGGAAGTGTGGGCACTTGAAGCATACGGCGCAGCATATACGCTTCAGGAATTCCTTACAGTTAAAAGTGATGACGTTGCCGGAAGGGCAAGAGTGTATGAAGCCATTGTTAAAGGCGACGCAAACCTTGAGCCTGGAGTACCGGAGTCATTTCATGTTCTCATAAAAGAACTTCAGAGTCTAGGACTTGATGTTGACCTTCAGGAAGAAGAAACATCCTCTAAAGGAAAAAATGGAGGGGATAAACGCAAATCCTCTTCTAAAGCTAAAGCGTAATAAATGAAAGACATTGGAAAAAAAGAGTGTTGGAGTTTTGGATCGAAAAATCCTTTATTCCAACACTCCAGCACTCCAGTACTCCATTCAAAATAAATGGGAGGATCATAAGTGGAAGATATTTATTCAATATTTGAAAAGCCGAAAAACCCTACTGAGTTTTCGGCTATAAAAATCAAGCTGGCCTCACCCGAGAAAATCCGGGCATGGTCTTACGGAGAAGTAAAAAAGCCTGAAACCATCAATTACCGTACTTTCAAACCAGAGAGAGATGGTCTTTTCTGCGCCAAGATTTTCGGACCGGTTAAAGACTGGGAATGTATCTGTGGAAAATACAAGCGTATGAAACACAGAGGTGTTGTCTGTGACAAATGCGGAGTAGAAGTAATACAGGCAAAATCAAGACGTGAAAGACTTGGACATATTGAGCTTGCGACTTCAGTAGCACATATCTGGTTTCTTAAAGGGATACCTTCAAGGATCGGTACTCTTCTTGACATGACAATGCGCATGCTTGAGAAAGTCCTTTATTTTGAGAGCTATATTGTCGTTGACCCGGGAGAAACCAAGTTAAAAGAAAAAGAATTATTCACAGATGAAGAATACAGGAAGAATGTTCAGGAGTACGGAGATAAATTCAAAGCAGGTATTGGAGCTGAAGCGGTTAAGGAACTCCTCCGTCATATTGATCTTGACGCTCTGGCCAAAGAGTTACGGGCTAAAATCTCGGCATCGACTTCTCTCGGCGTAAAGAGAAAACTCACTAAGAGATTAAGAGTAGTTGAAGCATTCAGAAAATCAGGGAACAAACCTGAATGGATGATTCAGGATGTAGTCCCCGTACTGCCTCCTGATCTTCGCCCCCTTGTTCCTCTTGAAGGCGGAAGATTTGCAACATCCGACCTGAACGACCTGTACAGAAGAGTAATTAACAGGAACAACAGGCTGAAAAGACTTATGGAGCTAAATGCACCAAGTGTTATCATCAGGAATGAAAAGAGAATGCTTCAGGAAGCTGTTGATGCTCTTTTTGATAATGGCAGAAGAAGCCGTGTCCTGAAAGCAGCCACCAAAAGACCTCTGAAGTCATTAAGTGATATGATCAAGGGCAAGCAGGGCCGTTTCAGGCAGAACCTTCTTGGAAAGCGAGTTGATTACTCCGGCCGTTCCGTTATCGTTGTCGGCCCCGAGTTAAAACTGCACCAGTGCGGTCTGCCAAAGACTATGGCTCTTGAGCTGTTCAAGCCGTACATTTTCAGCAAGCTTGAAGAAAAAGGTCATGTAACAACTATTAAGGCGGCCAAAAAAGTAGTTGAAAGAAGTGAAGACATTGTATGGGACTGCCTTGATGAAGTCATCAGGGAGCATCCGGTACTGCTCAATAGAGCGCCGACACTCCACCGTCTTGGCATGCAGGCTTTTGATCCTGTACTCGTTGAAGGTAAAGCTATCAGGCTTCACCCTCTGGTTTGTACTGCATTCAATGCTGACTTTGATGGTGACCAGATGGCAGTACATGTACCCCTTTCAATAGAAGCCCAGATTGAAGCAAGAGTATTGATGATGTCAGTCAATAACGTACTCAGCCCTGCCAGCGGTAAACCGATCGCTACTCCAACACAGGATATGGTCCTCGGGATTTACTACATTACAAAGATAAAGAAGGGTGCAATAGGAGAAGGTAGAGTTTTCTCCGGTCCCCTTGAAGTAAGAATGGCCTTCGATGCAAAGATCGTTGAACAGCATGCAGCCATTAAGGTCAGAATAAACGGAGAAATGGTCGAAACTTCAGCCGGTCGTGTCATCCTGGGAGAAACTCTTCCCGAGGGAATGGCATTTGAGCTGATCAATAAAGTAATGACCAAGAAAGAAGTAGGAAAACTGATTGAGTACTGCTATAAAAGACTTGGCAGAAAAGCAACGGTCATTTTTCTTGATAATATCGAGAAACTTGGATTCCAGTACGCGACTGCATCGGGAATTTCCATATGCATTGATGACATGCGCATTCCTACAAAAAAATCGGGATTTATCAAGGATGCCGAGAGAGAAGTATTAGATGTTCAGAGTCAGTATGCAGACGGGCTCATTACAAACGGTGAGCGTTACAACAAAGTCATTGACATCTGGGCCGGTGTTACTGAAAGGGTCGCCGATGCAATGATGGATGAACTTGGCGCCGAAGGCATCAGTGACATTGATAAAGTCTCAAAGGAAGAGCTTGAAGAAAGACGCTCATTTAACAATATTTACATGATGGCTGATTCCGGTGCCAGGGGCTCTGCAGCCCAGTTAAGACAGTTGGCCGGAATGAGAGGTTTGATGGCAAAACCTTCCGGTGAAATTATCGAGACACCAATTACCGCTAACTTCAGAGAAGGCCTTACACCGCTTCAGTACTTCATTTCAACACACGGTGCAAGAAAAGGTCTCGCCGATACCGCGTTAAAAACAGCTAACTCCGGTTATCTTACCAGGAGGCTTGTTGACGTAACCCAGGATGTTATTATCCGGGAAGATGACTGCAGCACTCACCTCGGCATCCCGCTGACCAGCCTGATCGAGGGAGGTGAAATCATCGAACCTCTTGAAGAGAGGATCTACGGCAGGACCGTTGCCGAAGACATTTTAGATCCTGTCACCGATGAAGTGCTCGTTGCCAGGGGAATTGAACTAAATGATGAAACGGCCGAAGAAGTTGTAGCTGCAGGTGTAGACAGAGTAGTCATAAGATCGGTTCTGACCTGTGAATCACTGGTAGGTGTCTGCAGAAAGTGCTACGGCAAAGACCTTGGCAGAGGAGGACAGGTAGAGTTAGGTGAAGCTGTAGGAATCATAGCAGCGCAATCAATCGGTGAGCCGGGAACCCAGCTTACCATGAGAACGTTCCATATAGGTGGTACCGCAACAAGACTGGTTGAACAGACCGTTCTTGAAGCCAAGAATAACGGCTCTGCCAAATTCATAGACCTTTCTACCGTTAAAAACAGAGAAGGTGCCCTTGTTGTAATGAACCGTAACGGAAGCATTGCCATCACCGATGCAAAGGGCAGAGAAAGAGAAAAGTACTCTGTTGTGTACGGTGCGAAACTGAGAGTTAAAGACGGTGAAAAGATCAATGCAGGTCAGCTTCTTGTTGAATGGGACCCGTACTCGCTTCCCATTATCACGGAAGTCGGCGGAAGAATAGCAGCCGGCGATCTCGTTGAAGGTGTATCAGTCAAAGAAGAAGTGGATGAAGTTACCGGACTGGCACATAAGGTTGTTATTGAATATCCGGCGCACATGCGTCCCAGGGTTTCAGTTAAGGATGAACACGGGAAAGCAACCCTGAGAACTCCGACCTCAAATGCACTTGCGCGTTACCTACTTCCTTCGGGATCTCACGTACTGGTTGACAAGGGCACAATCGTTCATCCGGGTGACGTTATAGCCAAGATCCCGCGTGAAACAACAAAAACCAAAGACATTACCGGTGGTCTGCCGAGAGTGGCCGAGCTATTTGAAGCCAGAAAGCCCAAAGAGCAGGCGATCGTTAGTGAGATTGACGGAGCAATTGAGTTCAAGGGCTTCCATAAAGGTATGCGTGTTGTAAACGTTAAGGGAGGCACCGATACCAGGGAATATCTCATCCCCAAAGGTAAACACCTCAGCGTACACGAGGGTGACTGGATAAAGGCCGGTGAAGCCCTTATGGATGGATCGATCAACCCGCACAACATTCTCGAGATCCTCGGGCCAAACGAACTGCAGAGATACCTTGTGGATGAAGTGCAGAAAGTCTACAGGCTGCAGGGTGTTGGAATAAATGACAAACACATAGAAGTCGTTGTCAGGCAGATGATGAAGAAAGTCAAAATTGAAGATGCCGGCGACACAGAATTTCTTGTGGGAGAACAGATTGACAAGCTGAATTTTGAAGCAGAAAACAGGAGAGTCCTCAAAGAGAAAGGTCAACCTGCACAGGGACAGCCGATTCTTCTTGGTATTACTAAAGCCTCTCTGTCAACAGACAGCTTCATCTCTGCTGCGTCCTTCCAGGAAACAACAAGGGTCCTTACAGAGGCATCAATAAACGGCGCCAAGGATAACCTGAGAGGACTTAAAGAAAACATCATCATGGGAAGACTCGTACCTGCCGGTACAGGGACTGACATGTACAAAGACACATATGTTGGCGGTGAAAAACAGTTCATCACCAGTGATGATTAAGCAATAACAAACTTACACTAGCCGCAGCCTCTTAAGGCTGCGGCTTTTTTGTTGCCTATGAAATTCATAGCTGACTCCATGCTTTAACAGCAGATGTTCATTATGTAATACACTTCTAATTGATATAGCAAAAGAAGACGCAAAGAAATATGTTCCGCAGTACGTCTACAATACAACGACCAATTTCATAAAGTGTCCCGTCTGTGTTAAGTTCTACTGGAAAGGAACGCATCACACTAGATTACTAAAGAAGTTATCGGAAACTTTAGATTAGTCAATTATTCACTTAATGGCATAAACGTCATTGGCGAAATATATACCATATTTTCTATAATTAGGGGTGAAATCATCAAGAAAATTAATAAATCCTATTATAGCAATGATAGCAGTAGTTACCTTTGGGGTAGTCGGATACATTGTCGTTGAGGGCTGGGGGATTTTCGATGCTCTGTATATGACAATTATTACAATCACAACCGTCGGATACCATGAAGTTCATGATCTCTCACAGCCGGGACGCGTATTTTCAATGGCACTCATGCTTTCCGGAGTCGGAACCATGTTTTACATGTTCGGCGTTGTGGCCAAGGTAGTCCTTGAAGGCGAACTAAGAGAGATACTGGGGAGGAAGAAATTGACAAAAAAAATTGAGAACCTGAAAAATCATTACATAATATGCGGCTACGGCAGAATGGGCAGCATCATATGCAATGAACTGACACACAATAACGCTCCCTTTGTTGTAATCGAGGGAGATACGGAAATTGTTAAAACCATGGATGCCGACACGCTCACACTCCAGGGAGACGCAACGCAGGATTCAGTATTGAAAGAGGCCGGCATAGACAAAGCCAAAGGGCTTATATCAGTGCTTTCATCGGATGCAAATAATTTATACGTTGTTTTATCTGCCCGAGGACTTAATCAGAACCTGCGGATAGTAGCCAGGGCAAGTGAAGAAGGAGCAGAGCAAAAGCTTAAACGAGCCGGCGCTGACAACGTAGTTTCGCCATACTTCATCGGCGGCCTTAGAATTGCCCATACACTCATAAAACCGGCCGTAGTGGATTTCATAGAATTTGC
>PIVU01000571.1 GCA_003354025.1 Nitrospirota bacterium | reverse complement strand
CTTTATGCGTAAACCATTTATATGTGCCAACTGGAAAATGCAAAAGACCGCTGATGAGACAGAAGCATTCATTAACGCCTTTCTTCCACTGGTAAAAGATGTAACAGATGTCGACAGCCTGATCGCTCCGCCATTCACTTCGATTGGTGCAGCAGCAGGACTGCTAAAGACTTCAAATGTAATACTTGCCGCACAGAATGTCTATCATGAAGAAAAAGGGGCCTATACCGGTGAAATATCTCCGGGTATGCTCAAGTCATCCGGATGCACCTCTGTAATCATAGGGCATTCCGAGAGAAGACAGTATTTTTCTGAAACAGATGAAGTTGTTAATAAAAAAATCCATACAGCCAGAAATAACGGGCTTGATGTAATCCTCTGCATCGGAGAATCGCTGGAGGATAGAGAAGCAAACAGGACCTTTGAGGTTCTGGACAAACAGCTTACCGGATCTTTAAAGGACCTTTCCCTTGATGGAATAACAATAGCGTATGAGCCGATATGGGCCATCGGGACAGGAAAGACCGCAACAAAAGAACAGGCCAATGAAGCACATGCCAATATCCGGGAGTGGCTGGGTAAAAATAAAGAAGGCGCTGATGCAGTCAGAATTCTCTATGGAGGAAGCGTTAAACCTGACAACATAGTGGAATTAATGTCACAGCCAGAAGTTGACGGAGCACTTGTGGGAGGCGCCAGCCTTGAGCCTGAGAGTTTCGCAAAACTGGTAACAGGCGCATCGGGAAAGTAAGT
>PIVU01000005.1 GCA_003354025.1 Nitrospirota bacterium | reverse complement strand
CTTGCCGTGAATTCTTTTAGCTTTGCAGTGATTGTTGGTATGAATTTGTTGTGCTTCATTAAGACTTGGTTCTGAAGAGTGAGAACTTTCGTCTGTTCGATGTCCCTCTCGGAGTTAGCGGTAAGATCCGAAGTGAGATCCATAAGCTGTGCATTGATGAGTGAAATCCGGTTATTGATTTCTGTGAATTTGTCGATATCTTCCCTCTGTGCTTGGATAAGTAATATAATCATTCCGATTGCTATGACAACTAAAATAAAGTCAAATGTTAATCTGCTTTTATTCATCTCTACCACCTCCAAAAAAGAAACATTATATACGCTACAAGACCTACTGTTGAACATAATGATCCTGACCAATGATTTCTATTTCCATACCCTGCTATTGTACACCATAAAGCAACCACTGCTATTACCATCTCTTTATGTGTTACATAATCTTCCATTATCGCTTTCCTTTCTTTTCTCCAATTGTTATTACTTTCGAATTATACATCCATTGAATCACCTGACCACCTTTGCCAGATCGGATTAGAATTGCCAGATCATTAAACACCTTGCGAAGAAGTTTTGTTAAATGCCCATGTACTTGCCAATTTTGAACAACAGTATTGTAATCGTTTTCGTCAACTTCAACAGTTAGTTTTTTCATTTTCGGTAGATTTTTCATTTGAGTTTCCTTTCAAGATAACATTTTTAACATAAGCTTCAGTTAGAATTTGAATATTGTAATGTTGTGCCAGGGAGAGCTTGGATGAAGGTTTCTTTAACTTTCCCATGATGAGATAATCGATATTGGCATGGACGTATGATAGTTGTTTCCAATTTTTTTTAGCAAGATCAAGGTTGAAGTCGTCCAGGTTTTCAATCTTCCCTGTTATGGCGTAGGTTCGAACATAGTCGATTACGGATGGAGCAAATTTGAAATCAAAGAGATCTGCTTGTGCTCGCTTGAAGACTTCTGGACCACAGCCGAGAAGTCCTTTTAGAAAATGATCAGCAGTTCGTTTACCATAAACTTTATCAATACTTTCTTGGATTAAGTCAGTATATTCACATGCCCATGCTTGATCATCAATAAAATTTTTACTAAGCAATAACCAAGGTTTTTCCGATAAAATTTTTCTCACATCTTTATCCTGCAATAACTCCCAAATCAATTTCAATCCAACTCGCTTGAGATTCATACAATCATGAGAGTAGAAGTAATTCAGACGCTTAGCAAGTGGGAGAATGCAATCATCTCCATGACATTCAAGGTGTTCATCCATCCAGACAAGTTTCTCTCCACAATCAGGACAAACTTTTAATCCATCAACAGGTGTTTGATTGCTACTATGTGCTCTCATTATGTATGGTTGCGAAGTCGTTCCATCGGAGCACAGGTCAAGAGAATCACAGATTGCAATTTTCATATCTATAAGAGTTTCTGCATCCGGAAGTTCAAGATCTTCTGTTTCTGTTTCAATCGTCGGTATGAATTGTGATTTGATATTATGATACCAATGAATGCCACGGATATTATCAGATTTAAGAGTAAATTTTGGCTCCCATGACAGAGCCCAATTGATATGAGTTGGAGAGTGACCGGAAAGCATTTGACGTTTCTCAGATCTAACTTTGAGAACTACACCTTCCATTTCAATACCTCCCCTATCATACCAAATTTCAGCCAGAGTTCTCTTCACCTTATCAATATTATATGGAGGTCGAATAGTATAGTGTAAGAGCTCATCGATTGATACTTCATATGAATCATGTGCTCGTGCTAACAGAGGTTGTATAGGTGCGGGATCTTCAATACTATGTGTTTCATTTTCATTTCCGGTATAGATACATTTTCCTGTGATTCCATCTCCATTTGAAAGTACTCTATAGTGGTCATCAGCTAATCGATATTTAATTAGGCCATTTCCAATAAGCTTTGGATGAATAGTTAACACTTCATCTTTGAATCGTTCCAGAAACGGTTTCAGATCTGCCTCAACATAAGCTTTGTGGAAAGAGTACAGTGGCAGGACATGGGAGTAGACGTCAGTTCCTTTTTCAGGTACTTGTTTCGGATAGAGTTCAGGCCAGTGGGGATCAACAGCATGGATTTGATTCCAATACATGAAGAATTCTGTTCGTGTGAGAATTGGTTTTCCGCTTCGATATGCAATAATTGCAGCAAGATATTCTTGTTTCATATTCATTATTGGCTTATATTGTGAGCTATTTGTCATGAGAGTTTCCTATCTTTTACGCAAAGTAAATTTGATTAACTTCTATATCATTCTTGTCTTTTCCCGCAGATATCGCATAAGTAAATGTAGCACCTGGTTCGATCTGTTCGGTTGACATGTTGCTTGGGTCAAGATTGAGAACTTTAGCAAGCTCTTTTAATTCTCGGAGTTTTCTGCCCTTTTGCTGTGGCGTGTCCTCTCCTGTTGGGACTCCCATAAATTTAACAATCTCCTTCACATTCACTTGATCGAGAATTTCAATATTCATGATGAAATATTCTCCTTTAGGATCATCATATAATCGAGTGATTTGTAAGTCATAAGTTCCCTTTGGTGCAATAGTTAATTCTTGTACTTCTGATACATCTGGTAGTTGCATTTGGTTCTCCTTTAGATTTTGATAATTTGTCGATTTAGTTTGTTATCTGTTACTATTTTAACTCCATTAATCAATTTCTGTTTGAATCTGTTTTACAAGGTCTTCAATCTCTCCTTCCAATTCTTCAATTTCTACTTTAAGATTTTTAATTTCCTCTTGTGAATTAAGATTTTTCAGTCTCAATTCGCTGATCTCCACTTTCAGAATAGAGAGTTCTAATTATTCTTTCATATTGTTCTCTTTCACGCTCCCTTTCTCCTTCCAAAAATTTATATCTTTCTTGTATCTGACTGATACTGGCTTTAATAAAGAGGATGTCCAATTCGATCTTGGTAATTTCAGATTGAAAACTTTCTTCACTCATATTCTCTTTCCTTTCATATAGAGATCTGCAAGAAGATCCATTGAAGGATTTTTCATTTTCTTAATGTCAAATGCTCTGGATTTGCCTTGGAATCCTTGATGCTTTTCCATGTAGAGATAGTATATCTTATCTGCTCCTTGATGCATGTAGTAGGTTTCATGATAGCCATTTCCAATGAGGTCTCTAAGCCTACCTGTCACGGCCGGCGCTCTGCCCATGAACTTTCCTTCCGCATCTGTGCGCTCCATAACGTGAACAGTTGAGGCCACTGCACAAGGAAGTTCCCGAATGAATTGTAGAATGTATCGATTCCAATGAGTTAGCTGTCCCCAGTCATGAACTGTAAAGGTATCAGTTTTAGGACTAATCTTGTACTTTGCACCTTCTCCAATAGCAAATGTTTTATTATATAATTTTCCAATTGCAAGCTCTCCATATTCGGCAAGAGCAGTATAGGAATCGGGAAGTACTGCAAGACCATTGACTTCTGCAAGATGCTCAAAGAGTCCTTCCTTCTGATCTTTCTGCAACAGTTCCCAAACATCTTGGAAAGTTGTATCAACTGACAAGTTATCCCAACTGATTGGGCAAGTATCTGGTCGCTTAGGTAATCCATCAAGAGCCAATTCTCCTCCCGCATCAAGCATGTAGAAATGGATTGGTCCTTTGGTGTATGTTCCACAGAAGCGAGTTTTGCCACTTCCAGAACCTCCAGCGAGAAGCATTTTGAGATCGAAACGGTCATAATTAAAAGTTAGGGGTGTTCGATTTCTCATTATTACATCTCCTCTCTATCGAGTTGATTTTGTGCAACAATTGCTGACAAGCATTTGATCTTGTCCTGTAGATGCAGGATAAAGATTGATGTTTGTTCACATGTTTTACATGGGTCTTCATTATGACCATAACACTTTGAACATCTACTATAATCGGCTTCGAGTAATTGATAAATTGTTTTCATATTGCCTCCACTCTGAAGTTTTTATTATCTAATCTAATGTTTGGCTCCTCCCCTATCGTTCGTTTGTAACGGGCGTAAGCTGCAATTGCCTTGGTTATAAAATCTACCATGTCGGAGTCAGTCATGGTAGGTGATTGAGGAATTGTTACCTTGTATTTAGTGTCAAATCGAGTCATTATACATCCATTCGAAACCAATTTGGTACGAACTTCTTTTCTTGTGTTTTTGTTGAACTAAATATATTATACCCCAATACTACTTTACCTGGATTTAGTTGGAGCTTCTTTTCTTCTATTTCACTAAACATCTTATCCCACATTGATGCTTGATTTGGATCTGGATTTAGCTCTGTTATTAAAGCTTGATAATTGCGCATTTCTTTTTGAGGGGAAAAATCACAATTATTATCTTCTATTGCAGGAAACTGCTCGATGACAATCTTTTCGTCTGTTAATTGAGAAACAACATAATTATTGTTTGATTTTGCCGAATATGGAATGATGATCTCGTTATCAGCTACTTTATTTATCTCATCATTAGTGCTCATTTCTTTTTGATTAGCTTCTTCATATCCTACTCTCTCGTCGGGCAGGTTGTATACTTTTTCAAGCATCTCTTCAACATCAGAGGGAGATGCATTATTTATAGACGGAATATAAAATTTATCAAAATAAACAACTCCTACCCAATTATCTATATCTTGGTCCCTAAATTTAATCATCCAGGTATTAAAGTGATTTTTATCTATTGTCTCAATTGCAATTCCAAAATTATTTGTGCACCTGACGAGAGTGTCAACATATGATAGTTCAATTATCTTCCACGTTGAGAAGCGTTCATTCTCACCTATTTGTTTGTATTTATTCATTAAGTTATCTCCTTTAGTTTTTTAGTTATCTTAGCTTCGTGATCGGCTGGATTCCATTCTTCAAATTTATACCCTGTTGGAGCATGCTCGGCGTAGTGGAGAGGATTGTTGGCTTCGGCACAGATGTCGTAATATGGACAGAGTGAAAAGAATGCAGTGCAAGAGGCTGAGTATGATCCGTGAAATGCAGGGAAGTAAGAGCGAAAGTCAACTGGCTTTCCAGTTGCATGATAATCGAGCATATAGGCATTGTATGCAGCGACTTCATTTTTCACTTGTTCACTCCACCAATTAACATCTTGAAGGAAACGTTCATTCATGGCTTTGTTGATAAACACTTCAAATTGTTCAGTTTCGGTACTTCCCTTCTGACAGCGAGCAGTTCGGTAAATGATACGAGGCAAAGTGTCTACGTGAGCTTGAATTGCAGTTAGATATCCTTTCGTTTGAAGTGAAGCTTCATATTCTGAAGCTGTGATTTTGCTAATAATAGAGCTTGTTTTGTGATCGATGACGAAGATTTTATCAAATTCTTTCATCACAAGATCCATCCGACCAATGTAGCTAACGCCAGATTTGAGTAAAAGAGTGAAGGGCATTTCAACTCCGAAGACAGTCATTGAACGATCCATGATGAAGAATTTGTTCCAATATGAATTGTACATGTTGGATGCGTTACCTGGATTTTTTGGATATGTATCGAGGTGACCGAAATGCTCCTCTCCTTCAACTTTCCAATAATTGGTGAATGCTTTTGTACTGATTTCTCTACAGTCGATAGCAAGCTTGAGTGCTTTCGGATCCTCTTTCATGATATTGTAGACAACTTCAAGTCCGTAGTGCCAGGCAGAGCCGAAGATTAGGTGGATTGATGGAGATTCAGATCGAAGGTGAAGAATGTATTGGTAGAAGAATTTCCTCCTACAATCAATGAATGTTTTGAGACTGGAATAATCAATTTCTTTATTATAATCCATTACTGTCTATCTCCTTAATAGAAATTGTTTAGAATATCCATGTTATCACGTAGAAATTTATGTACATTACATCGATATTCTTTGTCGAAAAAATGATCAGGTTTATCATTACAAATAAGTTTCATTATAGTGTTTATCCGATACCAAAGAGTGTAAGTTTCCGAGGTTTCAGTCAGGATGAGATTAATTGTTATTCCATCATAATGTCCTTTTATACTGATAGTTTTAGAGTCATCATAACTCCTACCAGTTGTGAAATACTTAGCTGGAACTTTCCTTGTATAACCAGGAAACATAACAAAATCTATATCTGAATCAGGTGTAGTAACTCCATAAACATGTGAACCTGTTTTGAATCCAAATGATCTAATTTCTTCCATTATGTGGTTTGGTATTTCCGGTAAAGTTGAGACGATAGTATTTGACGTTGTTGATATGGTAAAGTTTGACATTTAAGTTTCTCCTTATTTTTACACATCAAATGCACAATCTGCCATGCGATAACCATCATGATCAACAGTTAATATGGTCATTCCTTTTATTGCATCATGTAATACATTGAGAACGTGAGGATCAACATGACCTGCATTTATCATATCAATAGTACGTAAAAATAATGCCTTGTACATTTCATCATTTCCAAATTGTCCATGAGGAGATGATGGTCCATTAAGACAGGTTAGGTTATGTTCTTTATTATCTTTATTTACAATTGTTATGCCTATATCAAATTCACATCCAACAACGATACCTGTATAAGAACCATATTTATGATCTTTTATAGAAAACCAGGCCACTTCTCTTTTTTCCAACATTGAATAATTTTCTTCCATGCCTACTCCTTTTTATTAAAATTTATTGTTTATAGCGTTTTTCATATGTAAAATAATGCCTACAATAATGATTGGGAATAACCATACTGGCCATAAGAGCGATACAAAGAAAAATTTGATATAATCTAGAGTAATGATATGGTAATATTCTTCAGCCAACAATCCATGTAAAATTGTGAATACGAATGTGATAATTATGTATAGTATTATTATTGTTTTCATCTTAAGTTTTTCCTTTCTTCTTCACACATATGCTTTGCAAAAAATCCAACTGAAATAGATATTGTGTAAAAGAATCCGAATAATCCTATAGATTTTATGAATGGCATAGGATCAGTACAAGCTATGCAGTTAGCGAAGACAAAATAGAGAATAGTTAAGATAGTGAATTTATTAATGGGTACTGTTAATTGTGTTTTCACGCTTAGTTCCTTTCTTTTGGATATTCATACAAGAATTTTCCGCCTCTATAATAAATTAATGTAGGTCGATCGTCTTCTTCATACCTGTAAAGACCTACAAAATGAAACTCATCATCTTCAAAGTCAACATAAGGTTCAATCCAGTTGAGAAATTTGATAATCTCATCATCGTAGTTTTTGAAGTTACACTTGATGTTGAGAAGATAATAATGGCCTATCTTATCCCATTGGAAGACAGAGTGAGAAATGATTCGGAAATAATAAGATGACATGTTAGCAAAACAATTCCAACGTTCAGTCTGGAAAAACTCATGACCGGGCAATTTGACATTTAATACATTACCAACATTGCAAACATAATTTAAGCTTTCTACAACATCCTCTGGAATAGATTTTTTAATTGCCAGATTTAGATGAAACTCTGTGTACATTCCCATTAAGATTTTCCTTTAAATTTCTTTTTAATCCTATCAATCCACCAATATGCATACCACACAGCTAAGATGTAGAGTATCATGGGAATTGCAAGTAATCGTTTGATGAAGCAGAGAAATTTCACAGAACAACCTGCAACCAATTGCCAAATTGAGTTCCTTTCGTGAATATTATTGGTAGTGTTATAGCTAAAAGTAAAGCCACCACTATACCTATAATGAAAATCCATATAAATTCGATTAGTTCATTCATGCTACTATCTCCTTGATGCTTACTTTACACTTCTATTATAATGGACAGAAATTTTCAGATCTTCGATTATCCTCTGAGTGTAAGCTTCTAAGTAGTCTTCAAGTATGTATTTGATATCTCGGCATAGAAATTTAGGTTTAGTTTTTCCCTTAATTTTAACTGTAAATTTTTGTTCTTCCATGGTGTTAACTCCTTTTTAGTTATTGTTAAATGTTAACGATAATTATAATCAAGTATTTCATTCTTCTTTCCTTTTCTTTCCATGCCCCCAGAGAATCGAACTCTGCCATAGAGTTTTGGAGACTCCATCGCCAGCCTTGGAACATTGGGACATAGGCTTGACCTTGAGAATTTAAACTATAAATTGTTTAAATAATTCTTTCCATTTAATTTTCGGAATTTCATCCTCTGGAGTATTTTGTTTAATAAGATTTATTAACTCTGCATGTTCTTCCGGAATGCTGTAATAAATTGATGCATAAGTGTAATCAAACTCATCATCTTCATCATAGATATAGTTCGGATGTTTTGGAATTGGCCCTTGCATTAAACATGCTGGACAATTACATTGAGTGTTATCATCTTCTTCCTTATCATATGCTTCCTTATAACATTCTCTATTTCCTCCTCCATTCCGAGTATAAACAACTATTATATCTTCTTTATCTACATCTTTAGATTCTTGAATGTAACAATCTCTAAATCTTCCGACATCTCCTTTAGTTAAGTTAAGAATTTTGAGAAGAAGATCTGAGTTTGGATTTTTTCCAAATATCATGTTATAAAACGACATATTTAAAGTTCCTATCTTTCAATTATTATTAATAAAAAAAGCAAGCAGGAGGAATTGAACCTCCTTAATCTCATAGATAGAGGTGGCTGAGATATTGCTAAACTCCAGAACTCGCTTTATTTTTTTTAATATAATCATATATATAGCTTATCCCGAAGGCATTACCATCAGTTGTAATATATGGAATATTATTATCATCAAGTAAGTTAACAGTTGAAGCACAAAATTTATTAGCCTCTTCCTCTTTTTGAAGTCTTCCAATCTCATTAAATGATTTTACCCTGTTAAGAAAAAAATTCAAATTATTAAATTCAGAAAATTTTTTGATTAACATAGACTTGAAGAGCTTATCATTACTGTATAATATTCCAAGTAATATAGGCGAATCTGTAATAACAATATCAACAGTTTCAGGAATTCTCCATAATCGATTATGCTGTTTAGCGGAAACATAAAATTGATTTTCAAGAGTTTTATGCCTATCTTCCCACACCAAATCCTTAGCGTATTCAGTTACAAGCTCACAGTTTACACCATCTAATTTCAATAACGAGAACACACCTGCGGCAGTTGTTGATTTTCCTGCACCAGGACCACCAAATAAATTTATTATTCTTTTCATTTAATACCTTTTAACACACCGAATTAAAATTAAAAAAGTTAACCGTAATCTTTCCTCCTTGGATAATCATTACAACTAAAAAATAAAGTTAACCACAAACCAGAAGAATAAAGTCATCTGGCAGGATGTGCGATTGCATCAGTGTTGTTGAATTCAATAGATATTTCAACTTTCGTTCCTTAAGGTTGTGGTTAGTAAAGAGGTTATTTTGGTTCCTGTGATATTTTTGTCCTTATTTCTAAGAGTAGTGAAATTACACTATTCAAGTCATCTTCATCTATTGTCAATATATCGTATTCCTTATTATAAAGTTTAATATCTGAATCATTTGTCTTGTACTCAGCTATATAGTCATCTCGCTTCAATTTATATACTTCATATGAATCATCTATCATTTTATCTCCTTAAGTTACAGTCCTCCGGTGTTATAGATATCTCTGGAATCACCATCTTGATAATTCATAGGACCACTGCTTTGTGATTTCTCATATATTGGTCGAGGTGTTTTGTAGGCCATGAATTCTTCCCATTCTTTGTCATCAACTTCAATTTTCTGTTTTTCTTTCCATTCTAAAAATTCTGCATATTCTTTTTTTGAAATTTTCATTTAATGGTTCCTATAAATTCTTGTATTCAATTATATATGTTATAATAACTATTGCTAAAGCAATTACCGATATATAAAACATGATTCCCATGAGAAGTTCCTTTTTGGTCGAGATATCAGGATTTGAACCTGAGCCTTACGGCCCCAAACCGCACATGCTACCGGACTACACCATATCTCGATGGTTGTTTATGTCTTCTTTTTTATAATTGTTTGTCGTATCTCAATTAATGTGTTGTATTGATATTTAATTCTATAAAATTCATCCCAAAGGTATTCAACACCGCCACTATCTCGTGCATCATTATAGGCGAAGTCGAGTTTCGGTTTTAATTCAGTTAATTTAGTTTCGACTTCTGCAAAACATTTATCTAACATAATGGTCATTTTCATTCCTTTTTGCTGGTGTAACCCGCCGGATTCGATACCGGCACTCTTGTGATCATCTGTCGGCCTTGGTATTGGGCTGTATCTAATCACACGAGTTACGCTCGTGAGCGGTCTTACTACCATCCGCACGAGTAGGTCCATAAGTTGGCTGAGATGGGAGGACTCGAACCTCCATTTTGTGACTAACAGCCACACGTACTGCCCTTGTACGACATCTCATTGGGGTGAGCGACGAGATTCGAACTCGCAACATCCGGGACCACAACCCAGTGTTCTACCATTGAACTACGCCCAACACAGTATTGATCAAAAGTTATTTCTTCCCTTTTTATTCTCTTTTTCTTTTTCTTTTTCTTTGTAATATTTGAGCATTACATTAAAAAGACATTCTGTATCTTTTTCTGTCATTGTTTGGTCTGCTTGATAATGTTTTGTGAGAAATGCGATTTTTCCAAACCTAAATCTAATTTGATTCATATCATCATCATCATAGGTATTATCTATGTAATTCTTATGATATTGATTATTTTTAAACAAAATTACCTCGCATTTAATTGTTGAAGTATTTTCTTTCTTTCCGCTTCTGGCAAATTGTTAATATCATGAATCATTTTTTCATTTCCAGTTAATCTCTTGGTAAAAGAAGGAATCCAAGACCTGAGGGGCAGGTCTTGAATGTCGTCGTAGGAGTATTGATCGCAAGCAGGATTTGTTTTTGATTTCAGATTCAGTTTAGCAAGAATGTGTTTTTTGAACGCATTGGAGAGAAATTGGTCGATTACCCAGATGATATTTTCTTCAGTTTTGAGTGTTCGCAGCTTTCCTTCTATTGTGTTGGCAGTTAGGCAAAGAGGAGCAGGGACAACTATTTCTCTGCCTGACTTGGTTTTGACAGAGATGGTTTTTGGTGTTGTTGGAGTCATTATTTGAGCTTTCCTTTTTTAATTGGTTATGGTAAGAGATTACCAGGAATTCCTGGTATTGTCAAGCAATATTATTCAAATTTTTTAAAATATTGTCTAAATACTTTTCATGCTCTCCCTGCTCTTGTGTGAGTTCATTTAATTTGTTTATAACATTTATTGTTTTATAACTCATCGCTATCTCCTTTCTCACTATTTCCGAACATTATCTGTTGCCAGACAAGGCAAGACTCCATCCAGATAGTGGCAAAGGTAATGAAGTTGAAATTTGCTGTTTGTTGTAGTTGATAGGGGAGTTTCATTTTGTAGATTTCTACTGGCATAGGTTATTCCTTAATTATTGATAAGGTGAAATATTGATGGATGCATTTTTGACTACTTTTGTGCAAAAAAGGACATTCTTCATCACATACGTTTTGGTAACAAACGAAATTGAATATTTTGTCTTGAATCTGAATCAAATTTATATCGTTTAGTATGTTTTGTATTCTCGGTGATGCTCGATAATCACAATTAGTTGCTTCATGTGTATTTACTACATCTATTTTGGGATTAACAAAATCACAATATGAACATTTGTATGTTTTTTTAATTTCTTCTATTTCTACCGGCATAGTTTATTCCTATTATTACTTAATAAAAGTGAGAGAAGGGACTATAAAACCCTTCTCTCGATGACATACGATAAATTAAATCTTATTATTTAAACTCATTTCTATTCTTCCACCGCATCACCTCCTTTCATTTCCATTGATGCCAAAATTACATTGACTTTACCTTTAAGATGCGCTGATATCTTAAGATTCGAGTGTAAAATCAATGTTGCTGTCAGCTTTGCAGTAAGTGATGAGGGTGAGTTAAGCAACTCAAGCAGAGTGGTTTGGTGGCTGATGAGTTTTTGATGGATTGATGTTAGTTCGAGCCATTGCGAAGTATCAATGTGTTGTAATGCTTCAGTTAGATTGTAGATGTGTTTTCGATCTGATTGAGCCAGATTTTGTAGTTCATTTCCATGCTGTTTAGCTCGGATTTGTTTCGTGAATTTTGCCAGCGCAGTAATGTCAGGAATTCGAGTAACCCAATCAGACATATTGTCATTGAGCATAATGACAAGTGAGTGTTTGATGATTGCGCTAAGTGATTGGGGAGGGAGATTGCGTGATTCGAGGAGAGTTAAGCAGTGAGCGAGAGTATGGGGGTCTATGCGGAAAGATATTGTTATTTGGTCATTGATGGGCATAGTTAGTTCCTATCTGCAAGAAGTGATATAAGCTTAAGTAACTTTGACTGATTTTTGACAAGCTCACGAATGCTTTCATTTGTCCACGATATTCTTATATGAGCTCCAATTATTAACACACTCAAAATTGATATTGTGATTAGATTAAAATACATAGTTAGTTCCTTTACTGCAATGTGGTTGAGATTGGTTGTAGTGAAGTGGCCTCACACACTTCTTGTAATTCTGCCAGTGCATCAATGGTTTTGATCAATTGTTCCCGGACACTCTCACTTTCAATATTGGCAAAAGCATTTATGAAAGTAACCATTGAGGAAGAAATCGTTTGTGCTGCCTTTGCTACTTGTTCGTCTGAGCCTTCTATAATTGGTTGAAGGGACTCTCTTGCTTCATCGATGATAGATAGAAAGTCCTTTACTTCTGTTATTCCCATGGTTATACTCCTTTATGTTATTAAATCATTGTACGCGTTATCACGTTCGATTTCAGTTTTGAATGTCCATTTCCAAGGATCATTAACATCTTCGAATATTGCAAAAAAATGAATATCATAAATACCTATTATAGTTGATTTTGTTATAACTCCGACCAAGCTAAGATTAATTGCTACTTGATCCTTATCACTCGGATGTGGAGTGAATATTGGGGGAGTTGGTCTATTCATATTGATTCCTTTCGCAGTTGATCAACAACTCTTTGAGCTGCTCCTTGACCAATATCACGGTCATAAAGTGCAGGATCAAGTTCATTTGTAGAAAGATCAATTTTCATAACTCTCCCGTTAATATAATCAAAATGGTTTGTAAATTTTAAACACTCTTCCGCTTCAACTATTGTTAATTCATTTGTATTTGCATGTAAAAATCCCATTCCTTGAGGGCGTGAATTATTATAAAGTCCTGCTAATAATTTTGCCTTGTTAATATTTGTGATATCTATCATATTGATTCCTTTTGTTTAGAAAATTGTTTTAACAATAGAATTGTCTATTATATCATTTATAATTACTCTTTGATCTGCATTAGTGAAGTGAAATAATGTTGGTGGCCTCCAACCATTTTGATATCTTGCCTTAATGATTTCTTCATCAAGATCGAGTAGGAAAATCCAGTATATCATTGGCTGTTTTTTATATCGAATGCTTCGAAATTCCGAAACAGGAATATATGTAATTGGGCGGATGAATAGTTGATTTGTCGGAACTTTCGCGAAATATTTTTTATATGTCAAAATAATGTGTTGTCCTGATTCTTTTGCCACTTCTTCTAATGACCAACTTCGACCATTGTAGGTGATTTTCACCTTCTCTAATAGCTTTTGTCTGGTGTTGGTATAGTGTGTCCAAGCGCAAGAGTTGACGGTGCGAGGTGGGCCGAAACGGGTAAATGGTGCGCTGAAGAGATTACCACTTTGAGTTTGTATTTTATTGAATTTTATCATTTTCTATCTCTCCATGGTAGTCTTGCAATTATATCTGCCCAATGTCGAATTTCTGATATGTTTTTACATTTTATTGCATACTGCCATTCCCTGAATTCAGATTCAGGATCATAACACCATCCATAAAGTTGCCAGTCAATTGGACATTCTAAACAAGATACACTCTGATCATCATCATCATTATCATTATCATTATTATTATTATTACATGAAGTTACATAATTATCTTCTCCACATGCAAAACAAAATTGGTTATATGACTCTTCATCGATAGTTGAAAATAGATACCAGTACGGCCATTCATGCTTCTCTGCTCCGGGATTATCACTCAACCATCTCCATAACATACGATGTAGTTGTTCTCGTGGGAGATCTTTTATATCAATTATCATTTTCTATCTACTCCTTTCTGTTCCATTCTTCAACATACACAAGTTCAATGATATGGTGAGGATGTGATTTCGTCATTTGCTGAAGGGCCGCATTTGCATCTTCAAGTGATGTGAATGATCCGAGTTTGATGTTATCGTGAATGTAGTTGGTTACGTCTGGTTTGGGAAGCGCCCAAATTTCATATATTGTCATGCTCATTTGTTAATATCCCATGTAAGAGTAGATATTTTATAGGCAATGTCGGATACTTTTCTGTAATCCTTAATTTTTTTATACAATTTATATTTCCAATATAATGTACCTCTTTGCTCACACGGTAAAGTGGAGATATTATTTACATGTATCATGCTTGCTGCAATTTTTGTTTTTTTCCACTTAATTGGACATTCGCAAAATTGAATTGTATCGTTTTCGGATATAGATCGTTTTTGCCCTCGACCGCAAGCAAAACATGCAACTCTTCTATATTCAGGATAATCTATCCAATAAGGCCATTGACATTTATCCTTTTCCGGATTTTTGGCGCACCATAACCAAAGCTGGTGATGTTTCATATACTCTTCTCTTGATGTTAGATTTTTCATATTTTCCTTATATTCGCACAATTATTAATTTTGGTTGTGCTGGTTTCGCTTTCTTCCTTTTTTCTTTCTTAATCTCTTCATTAATTGATGTTAATCGTTCGCCACAAATTTTAAGATTTCGTTTTAATTGAGCAACCACAGTTGGGGTTAAAGTGTCATTTTTCTTGAACCATGAAAATAAGTTTGGAGATCGGATGTAAAAATTATTCCCACAGTGAGCTGAATATACATACGATCCATGACTTGTGTATTGAACAGGAAGTTGAGTACATGACAACATCTTGAAATCAATCAATTGATAGTTACCATCATCAAGTGGCTGTAATTTAAGTTGTATACCGGTCATTGGTACTGATTTTGGAGTTTCTGGTGATGGAGTAATTTCGAGAGTTGGTTTTGGTTTTGTCTCATTTTCGGTTGAGTTATTCCAAATGTGAAACTTTGGAGTTAGGTAATATCTCTCCGATGAAGTCTGTTTTTTGATATAACCTTTCTTTATGAGCTTAATGATAGCTTTTACGACTTTACTATGTTTTACATGCCATAGAGATGGATTTGAATTAAGTGAACTAATTGTTTGGTAATTTTCTTCATTTAAACTATCTAAGAGTTCAATTTCAATTCGATCATGGTCGAGTTTGGTCATTGGAGTGTCCTTTTTGTCTATTTTGGTTGATTTTTGATTACTTTTGGATCAATTTTGACCCTTTTTACTGTTTTGAAGCAAACTTTAAACTGTCCGATCGGACAAAGCCGATGAGAATTCGCTCGAAGCTCACGTCGAGCATGGCAAGGGGTGCAAATTGAATTCTTAGCCATTCCAGTGGTTGTCAATTCAGTCTGATTGAGGAGAGTTTGAACTCCGAGAGATGTAATTGTGAGGGCAGCTTTGGCACGAAGAGGGTAATGGTCAATAATTGAATATGGGTATGTATAATATGTAGTTTTAAAAGTTGTCATGAATTATATACCTCTTTCTTCTTCAAGTTCCAAAGCTTTCTCAAGTGCACGGATGAGATTAGGTATTTCACGCGTTGCAAGATGACAGAGATTATTTCCACTATCATTTACAATTGTCCAGTTGATTGATGCCTCATCCAGTTCAATATTTGTGCCATATAATGAATTTCCTTTTCCGTCTGCAAATTGGATTTTTGTTATCATTTCTTCCTTATAATCTCGAATGTCTATCTTCATATCTTCTCCTTTTTGTTATCTCCAAGAATAACATACCCTTGGTGAGTTTCTATTGACTCAAATAAGCTGCATGTTGATTGATCGAAGTCTGTAGTTACCCATGTAGGACAAGGCACATGTAAATCTCTGCTACATTCATGCTCTGTGCCCTTGTGTTTGCATTTATTCGATATTATCATACTGTTCCTATTATAATTTTTCTAAACTCTCGGTTAAAGTTGTTATCAAATCCTGTTCTGTCGGGCCTTCATGGAATTTAATCCATATGAGAAGTTCTTTTATTTTGTGCTCTGATTTGGAGATGCAAATTTCTGATCTAAATTTTTCTATCATCAATTTACGTGCTTTCGATCCTTGATCAATAGTAAATAACCAAATCAGATAATCTTTATGCTCTAATCTATACGTTTGGCCAAATGTTTGTTCCCATGTGATTTTTTTATCTTTGGTCGCTATTATAAGCTTTTTGATTAGTTGGGATTTCGTATCATTCATAATTGTTATCAAGTAATGTTGCTTGATAGCGGGTTACTTGAATTTCCTCCTTTTTTGTATTCATGGTTAGATTGATAAGAATAGATTACTGGTAATTCCTGGTAATGTCAAGCACTTTTTTACAATTTTCAGTATCTCCACAATTATCTCCCAACAACGCATAATCATTGATGATATTAGTTGGAGCTATGAACAGATATAAATGCAATCTTACAAGGTAATCACGATGTCGTCGAAATCAGGTTTTGAAAAGGTGCGAAAAATTCTGAATACACTGTCTAATCAAGAGTTAGGAAGTTTGTGTCAATTGGTGTGAGAGGGGTCTGTTTGTTTTATTTATATATATATTTTTTTTTTTAAGAACTAAACTACCTCAACAACTCACGCAAAACCGACATGCATGGATTGCATCGTAATTGTGCAATCTTTACACTGTGAGTTAAAACAAGAATGTTGATTGATTTGAGATAGTTATTAGGTAAGAATGGGAAAGTGGGAATGTAAAAAACAATTGCAAGTTGACCGTAGTAGGATGACTTATCTTCTCGGATTGATAGTAATTCCGAGAAGATAAGCAAGAAGTTGAAAATGAGCTAATTTGTATGTAGTCGACACTCACTCGCATTCAGCTGGTAATCAGGGTTAGCTTGGAGTGGTAGTTTCATTGTCTTCATTGTTGGAATCGTTAGAATTTGTCGCGTCTCCGAGGAGTGTGGCAAGAATTTCTGTGGGATTAAAGGTATTTACCAATGTAACTTGACTTGCTGAGAGTAATGGATCGATTAGTTTCTTGGCATTGGTGTGGTCTGGGAAAAAACTATTAATGAAGAGCACTGTTGCATTGGCAATGATAAGATCGGCACCCGGGAGATCGATAAGATAATGGTATTTCTCTGGAAGAGCTGTTTTGATTGCTTTCTTGGCATTGCTTAGAGCAATATCACCACCTGTTAGAGGTAATGTGGTGGATCGAAAATTGTTAATGTTACTATTGAATGTAGATTTGAGTGCTTTAATCATTGGTGTCTCCTTTGTTGTTGTTGTTGTTGGTTGTTTTAACTTGATCCTTGGTTTTGTGTCATTTTTTGAGTATGTTCCGTTAAAAAAATACTCGGTTTCACCATCTGTATCGTGCCAACGTACTGAGATTTCATATTTGGTATTGCCAAGATTTATTCTTCCCACTCTATTGTCTTCAAAACGGATCACCTCTTTACCTATATGATCACGAAAATCTGTCATAATTAATGTTGTTGGTGTTGGATGTTTTAGCTTGATATTTTTTACCCCCTTGTCACATGTACCGTCTCTGAAGTAATGACCGCAGGTGCCGTCTTCATAGTCTACACGGATATCATAATAATGACCATCAGATGGATTAACAATAATACCAGTTTCTTGCAAGCATACATTAATCACCTCTTCTCCGATATGATTACGAAAATCTGTCATGATTATTGGTGTTAGTGTTGTTGGTTGTTTTAACTTGATCCTTTCTACCCCTTTTCCACAAGTACCGTATCTAAAATAATGCCCTTCAGTACCGTTTTCATATTCCACATAGATATCATATCCACAATCAGCTGAATTAACAATAATACCAGTTTCTTGTGACTGTATATTAATCACTTCTTCACCTATGTGGTTGAAAAAATCTGTCATGATTAATCCTTTCTCATATATCCTTTGGATCACTGTATCCAATATTATTGCTTGACCGGAGTTTGTTCGCCCCCAGATTAGCAAGCCTTTCCACTCAATGACCATTTCCCCGGCAGCTTCAAGTTTCTCGTACAGATGCCGGGAAACGAGCCAATGTTCGAGGGCGTCGACTTGATCCGGGTCCAGGTCATGATTTGAACAATATTCCATGGCTGAACAATCAAAGTCATCCTCATTCCATTCGTCAGTACGATCATTCCATCCATCAGCGCTAGCGGGGATTTCCCAATTTTCTTGTGACATTACTTCCATGATCTCGTCACAATACTCGGATTTCTTAACCATGTCGAATATCAACTCAGTCACATTCGCACCAATGTCCATATCAACACGTCGTTGGAGTTCTCTCTCTTCCTCACCTGTCATCAACTGCCACCCTCAATCTCATCCACTTGCAGAGTGTGAAAAGCAGCTCGGAGTTCAGCTGCTTCCGCTCGGAGGATGTCTTGGTCTTTCTTCCTCTTGGTCAAGATTGCATTGATTGTGTATCGGTCAAGGACGATCTTCATAAGTCTTGAGAGTGTGTCGGATTTTGATATTTGTCTCTTTGGTTGGTGTTTCATTTCTTATCTCCTTCTTCTTGTTAATAATTATCTCTCTTGTCAATCGTGGCAACTGTAACCGCTAACGCGGGAGTTGGAGTTACAGTATTATAATTGCCATTACTATCATCCACACGACGAATATCGGTGTGATGATGTACTTTTGCACCCATGGTTTCATTTCTTATCTCCTTTAATTATACTCTTGTCGTAAATTTAAGCTTGATCACTCTATCAGCGGTTATCAGCGCCATGGTCATAGCTTCCTCATCCATAGCGATGAGCCTGCCCTCATAAGAGAGCTTGAAGATGGTCTTCAAATCTGAATGGTCAGTAGCTGTTAGGTGGATAATTAAGGTCTTGATTTTCATACTTTGGTCTCCTTTTTTATTATTGTTATTATCAGTTGAACAAGTCGATTGCTTTTACTCTTCTGAGCTGAAAGATAGCACGATTGATATATTTTACTTGTTTTGTCTTGTAAACATCCTTCACAGGGATAATTGTAATTATCGCTGTCCTGCCCTCTGGTAGAAGGAGATGGATATTGATTCGATTGGCTGTATATTTTGTGGCAATCAATGATGTAATGAGTTCTTTCTTATCCATTACAATAATGTTGCGTTGAGCTGGAGTTCGGTATAAACAAGAAGTCAGTTCTTCATCTGACATGTTTCTTTTCATACTTTGTCCTCCTTTATATTAATGGTTAATGTTGGAGTTGGTGTCATAGTCAGCTCCTTCTATTAATCTACGTCAATTGTTATCCTTCTCTTACCCACTTTGATGTACATAACTGACACATTGCTCACGCAACATGCATATACTTTTTGCTCTCGGTTGTTGAAATGTATCATATGAGGTGTGGCGAGTTTTAATCCATATCTGAAATGAATTGGTTGCTCATAGTTAGGATTGGGAAGAAGGTCTGAGGAGCGGATGTCTAATTTTTGGCACGTCTCTCTTTCATTATCGGAATTGATGAAAGATTTTGTGTTGATATCAGATAATTGGTATTTCTTCATAATTATCTCCTTCTATTAATGGTTACAGTTAATGTTGATGGATGCTATCAATACTTCCCGCTCTTGCTCTTCTGATAGTTTTGATGGTAAATCCGTATAACATGTAGTTAGTATCCAGAATGGAATGCTCCCGCGGGTCATTCTGTTGAGAATCTCTCTTATATAGAGATATTTGATTTGATTTGAGGTCATGGTTGACTCCTTTAATGTTGGTGTTGGTGTTGAGTGTTGAGTGTTGGTGTTGATGATGTAGTTGCAAGAGATGTGCCGAGATGTGAGGGGGAAGGTGGTTATCCGCTATTGTTAGTGGTTGGAAGTGGTTAGTGGTTATATGTGATGTATGGGCTATTATCTAACCTACTCGCAGGTAGTGACAATTGATGTCAGTTTCTTTGGTGAGGCAAGTGTTTGCGTGGTGGCTGGTGCTGAGGCTGGCAAGGAATGGCACAGGAGTGACGATAATTGTTCCACTATGACCTTAGTATAGGGAATGGAACAAGTGGCTGAGGATGAGAGGTATGGAAGCGAGAGGAGAACATTGATTATTCCAGTTAACACTGCAGTTAACATTGTTGTTAACACTGCTGTTGGCATTGGTGTTGGTGTTGGTGTTGGTGTTGGCATGGATCGTGAATCATAATCCATTGGGGTGTCGAAATGTCGACAGTGGGAGGAGCTCTGTTTCGCCTGAATGATCAGATACTTGAAGCTGGTTGTTATCAGATATCAGAGTCTGATTGTTAGAATCGAATGGGGGAGTGAGCTGGGAGGGGACGCTAAAACCTCACTCTCACAAAATATTTGGTATTTTACCAACCCCCAGGAATTACCAGCAATTCCCACCACCACCACCCCCACCAACCATAAAATCTCTTGACAACCACTCCCCACTTCTGCTACAGTTACTCCAAACACATGTACACATGTACATATGAACATCAACAAGGAGCCAATATGCTTGATGAAATAAAAGCTCGGAACAAACAAATCGCTCTCATGTCTTTTGAAGGATCCACCACTGCTGAAATTGCAATGAAATTTAAACTCACCTCTGTTTCTGTTAATCAAATTTTACGAGATCCGTTAATCAAATCAAGTATCTCATCTCTCCAAGACAAAGCTCAAGAGAACGCAATTAAAGTTCGAAAGCGGATTTCCGAACTCAGTATGAAATCTCTTGATGTTATGGAGAAATTTGTAACTCCTGTTGAGGAAGTTGATGAGGAAGGAAATGTTAAAACTTTTATCCCTTATGATCAGAAAATACAATTTGCTGCTGCCAAAGATATGCTTGATCGAGCAGGACACAAACCACAGGAAACTCGAATTGAGATTTCCCATACCTTAACTACTGATGATATTGCAGAACTTAAGCAGCGAGCTGCTGCTGCTGGTGCTTTAGCACCAAAAGATACTGATATTGTTGTAGATTCAAATGTTGTTGTTGGTCAGCCTTTGGAAGATGAAGACGAGGATGAAGATGATTCCTAATCTAAAAGATTCTGCCATGCAAGATATGCTTATGCTTGCGTCTACAGACCTTAAGTTCTTCTGTAAGTGGATGTTTCCAGAACGATTTGAGGAAGAATTCTGCTCTCTTCATGATCAAATCTTTGATGCTATTAAGTATGGAGGTCCAAGAGTGGCTATTGCAGCCCCAAGAGGAATTGGGAAAACTTCAATAGTTGGTCTTGGTCTTGCGGCACACAAAATTCTTTTCGATGAGAGTCGTTATCTCACATACGTATCCAACACTCATGAGTCGGCATGTGAACAGACTGAGAATCTCAAACGAGAGCTTATGTCAAATAGGATGATTCCAAAAATTTGGGGGGAGATGAAAGTTAAAAACCCTGTTCTTGATGAGTCATTCAGTAAGAAAGCTTGGATAGCGAAAGGACGCACATTTATTTCTCCGCGAGGAAGTGGACAACAAATTCGAGGTAAGCTTTATCGTGATTATCGACCTGATCTTTTCATCATTGATGATCTTGAAGATCCGAAAACAATTATGAATGAAGAGATTCGTCGGCTAAGAAAGATATGGTTCTATGCTGATGTAATGAAAGCTACGAGTCGATTTAAGAATGACTGGCAGATTGTATATATTGATACTCTCAAACATGAAGATTCTCTACTCCAGTTCCTTATGGACTCTGCTCAATGGGAATCAGTTCGTTTGGAGCTTTGTGATGATAATCATAAAACACATGTTCCGGAATTTTATTCTCAAGAGCAGCTCGATAAAGACATTGCTGATCATGAAGCAGATGGTCTTATGGACGTTTTCTATCGTGAGTATCGAAATCTTCCGATCTCAACTTCTGATGCAAGCTTTCAGAAAGATAACTTTCGTCGATTTTCCGATGCGGGTGATTATCTACTTCTCGAACAAGAGACTGTGGATCAGAAACAGCATTGGATTAAGAGGAAACAACAAGCGCATAAACCACAAAATCAGACTCCATTTCATGATCTTCTTGCTGGACCTCTCACTTCTGATGAGATTTGCGGCAGAGTTCGAAAACATGATCTTATAACTGCTGTGCTTGCTGATCCAGCGAGGACAATTAAGGTTCAATCCGCAGACACTGCGGTTGTTGGTATTGGCGTTGATCGAACATCACAGCGTATTTTTGTCCTGGATGTAATAGCAGGAAAGTTTTATCCGGAAGAAATATACGATCATATGTTTAATATGGTTGAGAAACTTCAAGCGGGAGTGTTTGGAGTAGAGACTACCGGTCTTGGAGAGTTCATTGAGCAACCGATTAGAAATGAGATGAGAGTACGAAATGTCAGTGCTCGATTTGAGCAACTTGCGTCACGAGGATCGAAAGAAGAGAGGATTGCAAAACTTGTACCATACTATCGCAGAGGTTATATTTATCATAATGCTGAATGTTGTGAGAAGCTTGAGAAACAATTGCTTGGTTTTCCTCGATCAAAGCTATGGGACGTGATGGACATTCTTGCGTATACAATCCCTCTGATGGATGCTCTTCATTGGATGTTTGATCCGCCTGAGGATTATGATAGTAAGCATGACGAGTATGCAGATCTCAGAGACGAACCTGATTATGAACACATGTATCAACCAAGAAGTTATATTTAATACAAAATAAAAGAGGAGACTATATGGCCGTAACAGTTGAAAAAAGAAAAACAGTAATAAAAAAAGGAAGAGTTTGGTCAGAATCTATTGCAAGTGGAAACGGAACTGCAATTATGCTTCCAGTTGTAGATCGACCAGTAACTCTAACACTTGTAGCTGGAGCAAATACTGGAAAATTTCAACACACTACTTCTCTTCCGAGTCTTGTGATTGCTGGTACTGCTGTGTGGGAAGATTGGTCACAAGCAACTGATACTGGGACAGTTTCTGACTATATTGTATCTCCTGTGACTGCGATTAGGGGTGTGTCGACGAGTGGCGCAATCGCGATACAGGTGTGTGTATAATGAAAAAATTATTGTTATTTCTATTGATAGTGTTTCCTCTTGTTGCTTTGGGTGATATTTATAGTGGAGGAATTGGAAGTGGAAGTGGAAGTGGATCTTTTGATGGGACAGCTGAAGATAATGTGACTTGGTCTGATGGTGCAAATGCCACTAATACTTGGACATTTGATGTGTCTGGTTTAGATCATACTATGGCATTTGGAGATGGGATGGTTACATTTTCAAACGTTATTGCTGCACTTGGAAATGTCCAGTTGAGTGATCGGCTCTTTATGACTCCAGATGATACTGGAGCTATGCCAGGATTTCTTAATATCACTCCTTCTGCCGCAATTGATACTGCTGGTGCTGATTATGATTTCATTACGCTACTTGGAGATGCGCTTGATCCTTCTGCTGTAGGGACAGAGATTTGTGGATTGAGTGTAGAGTTTGGAGGTATATCTGAAACTAATCTCCCAAATATAAAAGCACTTAAGACAATTCTGCCAGCAGGTTCTAACTCTCATGCACTTGACATTGATCAAGGCCAAATCCACCAAGATTACGCCACAGGTTCAGATGCAGGAGCAACCTACATTGCGCATGAAATTATCATTGATGTAGACAATCTGAGTGCAACATCAACTGTTGCTGCGATTGATATTGCGATTGCAGAAGGTACACCTGCTGGAGAGGTTGTAGGAATTGAAATACATAGTAATATAGTTCCAATTAAGCAAACAATTGGAGCATTCTCTTCTGCATCACAAACTGAATATGCTGGTCGGCGAACGACTGGAGGAACTGTTTGGGCTGATGGAATTGATACTGTTGAAATCTTTGTTGTTGATGATGATGAGATCTTGATTGGAGATGCTACGGTATTTTCTGAGGTTGAATTTGTTATGACGAGTGCTGGTACAAAAAGTGTAGAACCTCTTTTTTATTACAACACTGCTGCTGATGCATGGACTCAATTTTTTCCGGAAGATCCTACTGATGGGTTTCAACAAAATGGAACAATCGAGTGGGAACTTGATGATATTTCAGGCACTTGGACTGGTGATGGCGATCCGGGCGCTGCTGACACTTCTGCTGGTTATTGGATTCGGATTGTGAGAACCCGTAATGCTGATCCAGGAACACCAACTCCAACAACAGCAAAAACCGGAGTAGTCACTAACTATGAATGGGACAAGGATGGAAACATCTCTTCAAATGCTCTTGTGACAAATTCAATTGATGGAAATGGAGCAGTTGATATTGATGTAGGTTCTGCTGATATAACTGATGTTACTATCACAACTGATGGTGGAATAGCAATCATTGATGGGAGTTATCAATTTCCTGATGCTGATGGTTCTCCTTCGGTTGCTGGTGAGCTCCAGTACGATAACACTGTGACTGGCTTCATTGATGGCATGCTGACTTGGTATGATGATGATGCAGTACGATACATTGTGGATATTGATGCTCTTCCAACAGTAACGTCTTTAGTTTCATATAATCCAACGAATGATGAGTTTGAGACTGTGTCCCAACTTACTCTTCAATTTGGGGCGAGTCTGGAGTTTGAAGGTGCTACTGCTGATGATTATGAACATACTGTTTCTGTTGTTGATCCGGTCGTAGATGTTACAACTATTCTTACTTATAATAAAGTTAATGCTACTGTGTCTCCAGCGGTGACAAATGACCTTGATGAAGGTTTCTCTGTCGGATCTCTTTGGGGTGACACAACGAATGATAATTTCTTCATATGCTTAGATGCAACTGATGGAGCTGCTGTTTGGCAACGTATTGGTTCAGATTTAAGATCTCTTGCAGTTGCTGATCTTGGAGATACAACTACACCTTCAGTTTTGACAATATTTGAAACAGCTAACACTGTGATATCTAATTATAAAAGTTCTGGTGCTGATCATGTATTCACTATGCCTGCTGCACATATCAATGGAAACATCATCTTTGTTATCGGAGATGAATTCCAAATTGACATCGAGCCAAACACTGGTGATCTATTCTATCTTAATGGAACAGCAATGGCAGCTAATGAACATATACAAAACACTGCTGATACTCTTGGAGATACCATTGTCGGAATTGTTGTAAATATCAATGCAACACTCAGATGGATGTTTTCAAGTGATTCGGCTAACTTCGTAGAGGAGACACCTTAGTGAAGAAACTCTTACTGCTATTCTTACTTCTTCCAACTCTTTGCATAGCTGATGCTGGACTGTCTGGCTCAGTTGCGACTCAGGAAACTGCTGCTGGAAGTTACACTGATATAACATTTTGGTGTTCATGGGAGGGGACGTGGTCAACTCCTACATATACAATGTCTGGTGATGATTACTCCGCCGGAGATACGACTGGGACAATTACATCAGATTGTGATGTGACTGAAGCAAGTAAAAAGATTGGTTCTTGGGGATTGTTTACTGATTCCTCAGGAGATTATATGGAGTTTGTTCCTTCAGGTGGTGATATTATTGATCTTAATGACTCAAGAATTGGGTTTTATTTCTATGTAGTAACGAGTTGGGTGGCGACAATACAAATCTTTTATTCTGAGTATGATGCAAATAATTATGTATATCTACAAAGTGCTACTGATGGGGAATTATTCCTCCGTGTGAGATCAAGTGGCAGTTTTGATGTTAATGCTACAACATCTGGAGCAACTCTTGTGGCTGATACATGGTATTATGTAGAAATTATACTTGACCAAGCAGGGAATGGTGCAACTCTTAAAATCAATGGGTCTAATACATCTATTGTTTCAGATGCCTATGATGCAATGGGAAACGCTGCTGTTATTTTAAGGTTTGGTAATAATGCAGGCGCAGGTAGTGATACTTATAGTGATAACCATGCAATATCAAATGATGTTACACGAGATTTGAATGCATTAAAAGACTTGGCTACTTCGCCTCGATAAAGGGAATATGAAAAAATTAATTTACATATTGATAATCTTAACTTTTGCATCTTATTGTTTTTCTGCTCCTTCAATATCGTCTGTCAGTGGTACAATAGATGATGGGGAAAGTATTGTGATTACTGGAAGTTCTTTTGGCAGTAATGATTTAAACTTTGAATGGACAAAAGCTAATATTGATGCAGGGACTCCAGGAGCTGATTTTGCAAAAACAGACTGGAGTAATACTTATGTTTCTGGTGCGTCTCAAAATATTACTTATTCGAATGTTGAAGCTCATACAGGTCAAAGTCTTTTATGTGATTTTATTGATGATCAGGTTGGAATGGGAGCTTATTATGATTTTGGTGCTGGGGGAGTGACTGAAGCTTATATCACTGGATGGGTGTATCTTGATAAAAATGATGCTGCCACAAGATTTCAATGGAAGAATGCCAGAATAAAAGTAAATCAAGTTTATGGTGCAACTACGGCTATTCTTGGTGATCTATGGTATGGGGCTTCTGGTTGGGACAACAACAATGTATGCTCTGTAGTTAATAGTGTTTGGCAAGATTGTTACCCACAAGAAAATGATGCTTGGTTGTTAGGAACTTGGCAAAGATTTGAATACTGGTATCAGCGTGGAACTATCAACGTTGAGGATGGTGAGTACGAATGGAGAAGAATCGGTAGATCAGGAAGTGAAGTCATTATATCTAAGAATAACATATTAACTCATAATACAGGAGATAATACAAATTGGAGGTATATCCTTCTTGGTCATTATTATGGTAATTTAACTCCTGCTGAAACAAACAGAGATATGAATATTTATTATGATGATCTTTATTTGAGTCAAACCAGGTCACGGGTAGAAATTGGAAATAATGAAGTATTTACGTCATCTGGACATAAAGAAATTCAAATCCCAACAGCATGGAGTGGCACTGAAATCACAATCGAGCTTAATGCAGGTTCGTATACGGTTGACGATAATGTATATGTTTTTGTAGTTGATGCTGCTGGAGATGCCTCACCTGGCTACGCTATAACAATTGGTGGAGAAGGAGAAGAAAGTACTCCAGGAGTTACCCAGATAGATACAGGCGTTGTGACAAATATTGGTTCAGGTACAGTTTTAAATTTACAATAAAGGAGAACAACATGATTGACATTAATGAAATAACGAAACCAGAAATTATTGGAATTGCAATAGCTTGCTATCCAATGATTCTTAAATTTCTCAATCCGAAGTGGGCGAAGAGGCTTCATTGGGTTGTTAACTTTATTCCAAGGATGTTAAATGTTTTAGCTGATTCTCCTGGGGGATTGAAAATTAATGGTAAGGATAAGAAGGATAAATAATGCCTCACATTATACAAACGACTGAGAATGCGAATGCTGCTAATATCACTGAGATGAGAAGTATGGGAAAGCTATACAAGTATTCCAAAGGGCATGACTTTACTCCTTGGTCAGTCGAGCACGAGCAGCTGGTCACTAAGATTATGCAGAGGGCTCAGACTTCTTCTGAGAAGTTAGCTGCGAGATTTGAATCTTGGAATAAGATCGATGAGACTATGACTACGTTTGTGGATTTGTCGACGACTGAGAAGAATATACAGAATCAAGATCATCGAAAACCTGTTAGTCTTATCTATCCATACACTTATGCAATTCATGAGACAATACTTGGTTATTTGCTTGCAGTGTTTAATCAAAAGCCAATTTTTCGTTATGAAGGTGTTAGTCCTGAAGACACTATTGGAGCAATCTTACTTGAAAAAGCAATCGAACAGCATTGTGAGAAGTCACGTATTATATTAAATCTTCATACACAGTTTTCAGATTCGCTTAAATATGGATTTGGCATTGTTGGTACTGGATGGAATGTTCAGAAAGGATGGAAGATTGCGGCTAATCAAACAATTGATGCGGTGGGAAATCCTACAAGAGGTAAGAAAAAGCAGACTTGGAAGACTGTATATGAGGGTAATGAACTCTTCAATATCGATCCTTATCTGACTCTGCCAGATCCAAACATTGCTCTGGGTAATGCTCAGAAGGGAGAATTCTTCGGATGGGTTGAACGTAACAATCGTTTGGTCATGCAAGAGGATGAAGATAATGGAGTTGATGATTATTTCAATGTTAAGTATCTTGTTAAGGTTAAGAATTTTCAATCAACAATTTATAATAGAGATGATTCTGGAAGGAATAAAAAAGCTGAAACTTCTGAATATCCATATAACACATCAGAAACAAATGAGATGGATATCATTCATATGTACATTCGTCTTATTCCAAGTGAATGGAAATTGTCTGATAGTGATAGGCCAGAATTGTGGAAGGTTGCAGTAGCTGCGGATTCAGTTCTTATCCAAGCACATCAAGTTAAACTTGCACATAATCAAATTCCAATAGGATTATGCAGTCCTGACTTCGATGGCTATTCGAGTACTCCGATCTCTCGTATGGAGGTTCTATACGGACTTCAGCATTATCTGGATTGGAATTTATCTTCTCATATTACTAATGTTCGGAAGGCGGTTAATGACCAATTCATTGTTGATCCGAGTATGATTAATGTACCGGATTTGAGGAATCCAAAAGCTGGAGGTATTATTCGGTTGAGAAAATCGGCCTTCGGTCAAGGAGTTAATGACGCGATCAAACAGCTTCCTATCCATGATGTAACACAAGGACATATGATTGATACGAAAATTCTAACTGATGCGATTGACCAAATCAGTGGAGCAGATTCTGCAATGCAAGGGAGTTTGAGACAATCTGGACCGGAGAGACTTACTAAGGGAGAATTTCAAGGAACTCAGCAAGGCGGATTTACGAGAATGGAGCGGATTGCTAATGTTATTGCTATTCAAAGTATGCAACCAATTGGGGAACAGTTTGCTTCTAACTGTCAGCAATTCATGGATGAGGAGCTTTGGGCCAAGACAAATGGTCGTTGGCAAGATACTCTTATGAATAGTCGAGCAGTGAATGTACAAGATGGTAAATTAAAGATATCTCCGATGGATATTCTTATCAACTATGATGTACAAGTCCGAGATGGTGTTATACCGGGAAGTAATTTTCCTCCAGTTTGGGGACAACTGTTTGAAATAATTGCTCAAAGTGAGCAACTTCAACAAGAATTCAGTCTCAGTAGAATCTTCACTCATATAGCGGAAAACTCTGGAGTGAAGGATGTTAGTGAATTTAAGATCAAATCGGATGAACAAGTTGCACAGCAGGTGCAGGCAGGTAATATAGTTCCACAAGATGAATTTAATAATCAGTAGGAGATGATGATGAATTGCTCAATTGCAGAAATTAAAGAGATGAAGGAGTCACTGGTTTGGAAAGATGTTGAGGACAGGATATATCAGATGATTAATCATTTTCATGTTGAAATAAGAAATAAAAATACAACGGATAGGGATATACAAAGATTCATAGGAAGTCTCAATACTTGTGATATTATATTGGAAATATTGGACATAATGATAGATGATCTAAACATTGAACAGAAAGAAGCAGAATTTAAACAAAAGGAGTAAGAGTATGGCAACGCCAGAGGCAGTAGTAGAAAATAGTGAAGTAACAGAAGTTGCACCAGCAGTAACAAGTGATAATAAAGAAGGGAATGCAGAACATGCAGATCCGGCAGATTATGCAGATCTTCAAGAAGAACTTGGTGATATCTTACAATTTGAGATGACAGAAAAAGAGTCTACTAATGAGCCAGAAACAAAAATCGTGGCAAAAACAGATGAAGGCGTTAAAGAAACAAAAGAAGAGACAACTGTTGATCCAGTTGAAAAGGGAACAAAGACAGAAGAAGTTGGAGAAATAGTTGAAGATGAGGTTGAAGATGAGGTTGAGGTTGAAGATGATACTGAGATTACAGATCTTCGGCAAGAGATTAATCGGTTAAATGGAATTATCAATGATAAGCAAATGACAACAGAAGTTCCGAAAGCTGAAGTCGTTAAGCCTGAGGTAAAGGTAGTTCCGAAGACAGAAGTAATTGATTATACAGAAGGAGTTGATTTCGATGAGGTGTTTGAGAGTCCTGAAAAGACAAATAAATTTCTTAATGATTTTGCACAAAAGATTCAGGAATCTACTAAACAGGCAGTTATGCTTTCTATTCCGAAAGTACTTGAACATCAAGCTCAACAGACTCAACATATGACAAAAATTGTCAATGACTTCTACACTGAACATTCCGATCTCAATTCATACCGGCCAACAGTCAGACGATATGTTGACGCAATCAAAAGTGAACATGCTGATTGGACTCTTGATCAGGTACTTGAGGAAACGGCAGTGAAAACCAGGATAGCACTTAAGCTTCCTGCGAAAGATAAAGTTGTAAAGAATGTAGAAACGAATTCAACTAAGGTGCAGAAGAAGAAACCTAAAACTGCATCGAGACCGAAGAAGGTAGTCGAGTTAGATCCTCTTCAGGCTGAGTTGGATGAAATGATGAATGTAAGATAAGGAGGAGGATAATGAAAAAATATATAGGGACAAAAATTGTTTTGGCAGAAAATGAAATGAAAGATGGTGTTGAAGGTATGAAGGTTGTTTATTCAGATGGTTATACTTCCTGGTCCCCTAAAGATATTTTTAATGCATCTTACAGAGAAATTAGTGTAAATGAAGTAAAAACATTAACTAATAAATAAGGAGGATTTATATGGCAGATGGAAGAGGAAGAGAACAAACAGAAAATATTAAAACGTTGCAGAGTTTAAGTGGGAACAATCTCCTACATGTAACTCTCACAGCAGCATCACCTACGTATCAAATGAAAGTTGGTGATACTCATGTTATTGTTGACACTACAAGTGCTGGTGGAGATGCGGTTGCGATAATTACGTTGCCTCCTGTAGGTGATTGCACAGGAATGAGCTATTACATTGAAGCTCCTGTTGGTGCAGCTGGTGGGGATTTGTCAGTGTATGAACAAGAAGGTACGGCAGCTGAGATAAGCACTTATGGTGATATGGATGCTGATGGTGATAAAGCAATATTTTTCAGTACTGGTAGAGAATGGGTAGTAACATTTGATGGTGTGGCATAATAAGGAGGTAAGTTATGGGAATTAGTAGAATATTCCGAAGAGCCTTCGGAGACGAACAAACTGCTGCTGCCACAGGACCAGTGGATACGAGTAAAACTGGAATGGGGTATTTGAAGCAGCTTGTGGGGAAGTCAGCAATGTCTGGTCCGTTTGGAACTGAGTACTTTGTTGATTATGCAACTGGAGCAGATACGAATAACGGAACATCACCATCAACTCCGTTCAAAACTTATTCAACTGCTGTTGCGGCAGTGACGACCAGTAAGAATGATATCATATGGGTGCAGGGTGGATCGACAGTTGTTGAAGCGAGTGGTACGATGGTGACAATGTCGAAAAATCGAGTACACACAATAGGTTATCAAGGTCCTGTAGCTAATCCTTATGGGATTGGAGCACGAGCTAAAATCTCTTGTACTGCGACTGAAACTGCAACTAATATTGCAACTATGATAAATACAGGAGTTGGAAATACATTTACGAATATTAAATTCATCAATGCCAATACAGTTGCTGAGGGACTTTATTCTGTTGTTGAAGCTGGAGAATATGCAAGGTATTTGAATTGTGAAATCTACAAGTCAACAGATCTAGATGTAACTGGAGCGAGTGAGCTTGTGTGTAATGGTGATTCTCCAAGTTTCGAAGCTTGTGTTATCGGATCGAGTGCTAATGTAATTTCTGGTGCAATCATTCGAGCTAATGTACTCTTTACAAAAGGCATTGGTGGGGCTGGAAAAGTAACGAGAGATGCTATATTCAAAGATTGTATCTTGTGGAGGCAAAGTTCTAATTCAGCTAATCGTTTTGTATATGGAGCAAATGCTACTGATATTGAACGTTATTGTGAATTCGATGGTTGTAAGTTCATTAATACAAAACCTTCTGCTGGAACTCCAGCACAAAATGTAGCGTTTGGTGCGAGTTTGACTGTCGGGGAAGTATTACTTAACAATTGTGTTGCTCTTAATGCAGGGACAGCGATGTCAACAACTACTGGAGTATTCATCCATGGTTATACACCGGATGCGACTGGTGCTGCTGCTGGTATTGCAATTCAAACAGCGTAAATTAATTAAATAACAAAGGAGGTCATATATGGCTTTTATGGGAATGTTGGGAACAGGAGATTGGTCAACCAATCAAAGACCGTACACATGGCGTCAAATGATGCTTTATCAGGAACCAAATGGGGATATGCCACTTACGGCATTACTCAGTATGTTGCCGCAAGAACGAGCGAATGATCCTCGTTACTATTGGTGGGAAAAGACTCTTCCGGCTGAAGCTGGAGCAGTAACAAATGTATACACTGATGTACTCTCTACTGCATACACCACTGCCGGATCCGCAGGAGATACTCTTTATGTTAAGATGGCCGAAGCAATTTCTGATTTCTTCCGTGCAGGGCATCAATGTTTACTTGTCAATACTGCGAATTATGCTGATGACACTACGGCAAAAGTAACTTCAGTCGTCAAAAACGGAGCAAACTCTTATCTTGTAGTTAAGCTGCTTGAAGATGATCCGACTACAACTGGTATTGCAGATTGTAATTGGGTAAAGGTTGTTGGATCAATCAGTGCTGAAGGTTCTGCTATGCCTGACGCGATTGCGTATTTGCCTACTGAGAGTTATAATCTCACGCAAATATTCAAGACTCCGCTGTCTATCACTCGTACTGCGAGACAGACAACTCTTCGTACTGAAGCACAATATCTTGCGAGTAAGAATGAGGCAATGAAACTTCACGGGACAAGCATAGAGAAAGCTTTCCTTCATGGAGCGAGAACTTCAAATACTGGATCTAATGGTAAGCCAGAGAGAACGACTGGAGGTCTTATCAAATGGGTAAAAGCTGGAGGTTTGACAAGTGACTTTTCTCTTGATTCTGATTATGATGGTGATACTTGGCTCGGTAATGGGGAGAATTGGCTTGATACTCAACTTGAAACAGTTTTCCGTTATGGAGGAGCTCAACGTCTTGCTTTTGTTGGTTCTGGTGTCATCCTTGGTATCAATCGTTTGATCAAAGAACATGGTCAATATTCTATCAGTGAGCGTACTACTTCGTATGGGATAAAGGTTAAGCGTTGGGAGACTCCATTTGGTGATCTTGATATGAAGATTCATCCTCTTTTCTCTTATGATGCAGCTTATCGGAATTCTATGCTTGTGATTAATCCAGCAGATTTAAAATATCGTTTTATCCAGGATACTAAGTTCATTGCTGATCCTGATGGAACTAACACTGGACGGAATCAAATTGATGGTACAGATGAGCAATTCCTCACTGAGTGTGGTTTGGAATATCACTTTGCGAATAGGACTGCTTGGCTTAATGGTTTTAATCAAGATAATCCTTTATCTTAGGAGCATAATATGAGTGCATCGAAAACATTTCTTGAATTTCGAACTCTATGTGCACAACGATCTGGACGGTATGATTTAGTCAATCCGTCCACATTCGCTGATGATGGAATGGACTTTTTCATTCATGCAGCGCAGAGCTTCCTTGATCGACGACAAGATACTCCAAGGAGTATGCAGAAGTTTTTCAAGGCAGTTGCTGCTGACACATGGTATGTGAATGTGGCTAACATTCGAGTTGTACATGAAGTTTGGGTGAATACGGCGACTGCGAGAGTTCATCTGGGGAAGAGAGATTATGCTTTTCTCAAGGATGATTATGCAAGTCCGATCGCATCTACTGATTCGTCTGATCCACTCTATTATACCATTGCAACAATTTATTCTGAGGACGATGATGATATGAACACTCTTGCATCTTTCTTCATGAATTACACAGCATCGTTAACATCAAGTGATGTGACAGGAGTTATTATTTTACCTCCTCCTGATGCTGCTTATGATGTGGAGATACAAGGACTCTTTTATGCAGATACTCTTTCAAGTGATAGCGATAAGAATTTCTGGACACATCATTACTCAGATATCTTCCTTCTTGCAGTGTTGTATCAGATTGAGTTATTCAACAGGAACACTGAAGGGAGTAATGATTATTTACTTGCAATTGAACGAGCACTTCGAGACATTGACCACAATCTCGTAATGGAGGAAAATTATGGAGTTAATCAAATCGACGAGCCAAGCTAAATTTGATAGTCAGATAAGAGCACTTGATAAGATTCAGAAGCAGAATGTGATGAGAATTGATAGTTTAATGGCTACGATGATTCCAAAAAAATTGATGTCTATGAATTCTTCTTGTTCTATTCCTTTAGATAGTGGTGAAATTGCTCGGTTTTCTTGTTTCAAAGGAAAGCTCATTCGAGGATGTCTGCATTTTGATCTGATTGATACTGAGCAATCTACGACTTTTGAGGTTAAGCTTATTGGGAAATCAATACAGAAGTTGGAAATTAAAGTTGAAGAGTCTCCATTAATCCGGAATTTAAATTATTTAATTGATGATGGAGATCAAATACAAATCATTTGCACATATGGAAAAAATAATATTGAAAACATTAGTGTAAATTTACTTCAGGAAGTGGGAGTATGAAAGAATTTGATTTTGATTTAAAGGAAATCTTCGCTGGTCTCTATGCTGCCCTTGGAGTGAATAAGAAATCTCCAGGGTTGGAGGAATGTCACAATCTGGAGCCAATTGATGGGGATTACAAAGTCCATCAACTCGTGACAGATCTTAATGCTACTGGGATAACCTGGGGTGGAGAGAGTTCTGAAGATGATTTCTTCGAATGGAAAGATGATCAGGGTGATGAGTGGAAAAATGATCAAAATGATATTTGGATTGATGAATAGGAGGATGGGATGAAGAAATTATTTATTGCTATGCTGTTGATTTTGTTGTTAACTGTCAATTGCTTCGCTACAGGATTTACATATACCAAAAGAGGATTGACTGGGGGAGCTACTTCTGATCTTGATGGGATTGATGGAGATGACTTAGCTAATGGTTATACTGCAATTGTTATAACATCCACGTCTTACTACGTCTACTTCCTTGATGCAACTGATGGAAGTGCAGAAAGTTCTCCTGATATCATTGCACCTGATTCAAATCCTGGCACGAAGAGATGGCTATTACAAAACTCAGCATCTGAATACACTGCGAGTGTAGCAGAGATTAATCGAATAGCAGATGGAATCACAGCTACTGCGGCAGAGGTCAATCTTGTTGCTGACGGAGTCAATGTCAATGTTGTACCGGAGCTTCTTGCGAGTGTTGATGGGTTGTTAGCGACTGACACTGAGATCAACAATGTATGTGATGGAGTTAGTTCTCCGATTGCAACTGAGCTCATGGATAGTGTGTTGGGTCTGACTGCTACTGACACTGAGATCAACTGGATAGCTGATGGGATTCTTGCTTCTGCTGCTGAGGTAAATAACGTTTGTAATAATGTTGCAGTTGATGTAACTGATGAGCTTGCTTTGCTTGATGGAATGCTTGCAACGTCTACTGAGATTAATAACGTCTGTGATGGGATAAATGTTGATGTTGTTCCTGAGCTTTTAGCCTCTGTTAATGGGTTACTTGCAACTGATACCGAAATCAATTATGTTGCTGATAATGTCACTCAAGCCATGGCAACAGAGTTCAATCTCCTATCCGGTCTGACTGCATCAAGTGCTGAGATCAATTGGGTATGTGATACTGTCACTCAGGAAATGGCTACAGAGCTTAATCTTCTTTCTGGTTTGACTGCTACTGCGAGTGAAATTAATTTTGCTTTAGATGGGATTCTAACAACTGCTGCGGAGATTAATCAAGTATGTACCAATTCTTATCAAGCTTTCACAACATGGGATTGTCCGTCAATTGCAGCTGGATCTTACCAAACTACAGCGATAGCTTGGACAGGTGTCAGTACATATACACAAGTTCTTATTGCAGTTCCAAATGAGCCAGATGATCTTATCACCACTGCTTGGTGTACTGCAAATGTGATTAATATAAAACGTTATAACCACACTGCTGGAGCTATTGATCCTGCAAATGGAAACTATCATATTTTAGCTTTTTATACATATTCAACAACGGAAATACCATAATGACAATAGTTGGGAATGGAGATTGGACAGTTGGGACTGATTGGCCATGGCCACAGATTCACTTTACTGAAAATTATATTGTTGGAATTGCACTTGATGGCACAGACCTCAAGGTCTACGAACTCTATTGTAATGGTGATGATTGGTATTCAGTTGGAGAGAAGGGAAGAATTGGCCCTGTGGCTCGGATACTCAACGTTGATGTTGCGTCATTCGGGCCATATTACATTATTGCTGCGAGTGGTCTTAATGGAACAGTTCCTTGGTATAAGATGATGCAAAGACAGATGGGTACGAGTTTGTCAACTGAGACTGTTTATCCGGTAAATGCAAACATTATGCCATATGGAAGGACAGTCTGTAATTTCAGGCAGCAAGCAATCATTGGAGGGTTGTCATCAAATGTTAAACCTTGGCTTGGTCTCGGAGAATGCTCAGTTGCTTGGAGTGGGATTGGAACAAATGATTGTAGATATGGTGATGGACAGGACAAAACTGCTGGAGCTATGAAAATGCCATGGGATGAAAATGGTCATGGGAAGGTGTATAAGGTTCTTCCAATTGGGAATGCTGTTCGAGTTTATGGTGATAGAGGAATTCTTGATCTCGTTCCTACTGAGAATAGCTTTGGAAGACGTCCTCATGGAGGAATGGGAATTATAAACGAGAATGCTTGTGCCGGAGATGAACTTATTCATGGATTTATATCGAATCAGAATGATTTTTGGCTCAGTACTGAGGAAGGGGTGAAGAAACTTGGATACAGGAAACATCTTGAAACTCTCACAAATGATCGTATTATTGTTAAATATGAACCGGTTTATAGGAGATTTTATATTTCTGATGGTACTCTTGCATTTATCTTGAGCGAAGGAGGACTTTACTCCACTCATCAATGCATGACAAGTATTGGAGTGTTTAAGGGAACTCTTGCTGGAATTACGAAAGCAAATGCTGATACAAAAATTCGACTTGCTACTACTGAATTTGATGTTGGTAATCAGAGTATGAAGACAGTTGAGAGTGTTGAGTTTGGAGCTAATTATTCAACCTCAACTGATATCACATTAACTGCTGCACTTAGTACCAAGTATGAATATAAGGGGGATTTTATCGATCTTGACTATGTCACTCTCAATGAGAGGGGGATCTTTACACAGAAGATAACAGGAAGAGAATTCAAATTGAAGATGCAAGCAACATATGATAGTGATGGAGAATTTTCACTTAATAACATTCGGACGAAAATTAAATTTTCTGATAAACATAACATAAGGGGACGAATCAGTGCTTAGTAAAATCATGGATCAGAAGATACATTTGTATGAACAACTCATTCGAGATGCAATTGCAGAAGCGATTCCGGATTGTGAGCAAAGAGGAGTGAGTTCTATAATTCAAAGTCTTCTCACTGGTCATGCCCAAGCTTGGATATCTCATGAGGGGAATGATATCAATGCTCTTGCTATTACGAAGATATCTAACAATGATATTATTGCGTCAAAAGTTATAACAATTATGGCCTTGTATGCACCTAATAAATTAGAAGAAAGTGCATATGCTGAAGCTATAGAGACAATCAGGTTATTTGCGGAAAAAAGTAATTGTTATAAGCTCGATTTCTACACTGATAATCCTGTGATTGAGTCTTATGCAAAGAAATTTAATGTTCAAGCTAAAACAAAGTATTACCAGATAAGTTTCTAAAGGAGGGCAATATGAGTAAAGGTGGTGGTGGTGGAAGTTCAAGTGGAGAGGTTGATTATCCTGGATACATGAAAACAGTACATGAAACTTGGTTAGATGAGATAGTTTTTCGTGTTGGTACAGCACAAGGACAAAATCCATATTCAGGTCTGCTTGCATATGATCCTACAACAGAGCTTTCAACAATGTCTTCTGCTCTTACCACTTACGAGCAGAAGATAGCAACTTCTCATACAGGAGAGTGGGATGGAGTTCATCTACTTGTTGGAGCAGCATTAACTGATGTTGAAAGTTATACATTTGTAGACTTTTTAACCTCTATTGAAACTGGTATTTTATCTACCCTTGATACGGATTTGTTTTCAGATGATAATATTGAGAATCGAGTTGATGCTTTTAGTGATATTCTTGATTCTGAAATTACGAACAAAGTCCTTCCTCGTTATTCAAGAGGACAACAAAATGTTAATGCAGTTGCCAGTTCGAGTTATTCAATTGGAGCTGCGATGATTGAAGCAGATAGAACACGAGAGGTGGCGAAGTTCAGTGCTGATATGTATTATCAAAATGAGCAGAAGAAGCTTGATTTGGAAGGTTTGAAGAATGAATTTGACAAGACTAAGTTGTTATATCAGCAAACTGTTATCAGCTTTGATGAGCTTAAAATGAAGTGGGAAGAATTACAAAGTTCCTTTGTTCTCAAATATCATGCAATTGTGAATGAGCAAGAGGCGAATGTTCTTCAAGGAACAAGAGATGAATTGGAAGTTTATAATAGATATAGGGAATCGTATAAGGCACTTGCACATTATCGGATTGAACTTGAGAGAATGCACATGGTAGCAACACATCAAGAAAATGTACAGAATGCTACTTATGGAGACGCTTCGGGAAAGTGGGCACTTGAACAATATACCAATGCAGGAAATTTGCTTGGAAGTATTGCAGGTTCAGCAGTGAGTGCTCCGGCAAAAAATAATAATATCGGGAATGCACTTGGTGGTGCATTGAGTGGAGCAGCAGCAGGAGCAATGATAGGATCTGCTGTACCAGGTATAGGTACTGGAATTGGAGCTGGTGTTGGTGCATTAGCAGGACTTGCTGGAGGTTTGTTTTAATCAAAGGGGGATGATATGGCATTAAGTGTAGAACAATTTGCAATAGTAGCAGATATGATAGGAAGTCGACTTGCTCCAGATAATCCATTTGCAGGAGTTGGAACATTTCTCGGACAGAGTTCTTTAGCTGAGAAGAAAGCAGACGACTTGAGGAAGAGGCAAGAAGAATATCAACAACAGGTACTTGACATACAAAGAAATCAGGGTTCAGGAAATCAATTCAGCAATCTAATTGGAGGGTTAACTGCAAAAGGTCAACCCGGAGCAACCAGTGCGTCATTCACCCAAGGTGAAAATGGTTTGGAATTTAAACTTAATGGAGATGCTGGAAGTTTGCCTAATGTATCACAAAGTTTGGGCAATATTCTTGGAAGCCAGTCAACATTTGGAAACCAACCACTTTCTCAAGATTTTGACTTTCTTGGAAATTTAAGTTCACAAGGTTTATCCAATGAAGGATTTTCAAAAGGACTTGGTCAGAATGCTTCTCAGAGACAGAAAACTCCAGCTGATATTGCAAGAGAGCTTGGGATTACAGGCACTCCAATAGGAGGACGATAATGGCCGATGATAAGCTAACACAAGCATTTGATGCTCCAGAGGAAACCAGACGATCACTTGTTGGTTTACCTGCTTCAACTATTGCAGGATTTGGAGCACAAGAAAGACAAGCAAGTGGTGAGCAATTCCGTCTCATTCAGGGATTAATGGAACAGAAAAGGAAGAAGCAAGCGTATGAGGATTCACTTGTTGAGGTTGAGCATGAGGGAATGATTTATAGAGTTCCACCTCATCAACTTCCAGCATTCACTAATGCAGGTGCAAATTTGAGGAGAGCACAAACTGCTGAAGACACACTTAAACAAAAAAAAGATGAGTTCAAACATGAGAAAAGTCTTCTCGCCACTGACCCTAAAACAGGAAAGAAAATTACACAGTCTGACTTAACAGCACAGAAAAAGTTGGGACTTGAAGAAAGACAGTTTACACAGGAATTAAAAAAAGATGCAAGAACGTTAAGTAAAGAAACTTTAGGATTGGTTAATGCAGTGTTTAATAAGGATAAATTCCCATTGGAAACACGTAAAGTTATAGCTAAAGAAATTAATGCGAATGCTAACATGAATCATCTTCTATTTTACAGTGATGGAAGTGGATTTCTTGAAGGAATTACAGATAGTAAAAATAAAATAGAAGAAGGAATGAAGGCAATTCCTTTACCAAAATTTTATATGAATTCACGAAATGAAAGAGTTACTCATGTTATTGATGATACGACTGGAAAGAAAGTTCCTTTTTCAAAAGCAGCTTTTCTTGATATGGCTGCACAAGAAGGAATGACACCTGAAGAATATTTTGAACTCAAGTATCCTAATATGTACAGAAAGATAATAGGTAAAAAATGACATTCTCAGAATATATAGAAGAAGATGACTCTCCTCCTGTTAAAAAAGGATTCAGTGAAGTGTTTAAAGAAAAAGCTTCATCCACTACATATAGTGAAGTTTTTAATGATGCAGAGGAACCTGAAAAAGAAGATGTAACATTACCTCCAACACCTGAATTTGAAGATGATCCAACTGACCCAATCAGTGTGCTTGATATTGCTAAATATACTGCAAAGACTCAGTTACAATTCAGTTCCAATGTTGTTGGAGGAATGGCTCTTTGGCTTCCTTCTTATATTGCCAGATTTGGACATGTGGGAGCTCAAAAAATGGTTAATGCCAAAGTTGAGAAATTTCGAGCTTCTCCAGAATATCAAATTGCTTCACCGGAACAGAGAGCGCAGATTGCGGCAGCTTGGAAATCTCCGGAAGAGACCAGTGCTGAAGGGGAAGAACTCCAACAGAAAATATACAGTATCTTGCCAGAAGTTACAACTCCAGGAGCACAAGCTGGGATGGAAGTTGTACAGGAAGTATTTAAACCAGTGCAAGACATCAGTCATTGGGTTGGAGAGAAAGTTCCAGATGGTTATCCGACTGTTAGGGATTTAGCTGTTTTTTTTACTGAACTTGCTATCTTTCATTATGGAGCAAAAGTAGGCAAAACTACTGCCACGAGATTAAAAGCTCGAATTGAACGAGCTAAGACCAGGAAAGAAATGGAAATTCTTTCTGAGGATATGCTTGAGAGTTCCAAGAAATTACTTGATCGAGGTGATCCATTGCCAAGTGCTGATATCCTCAAGCAACATATGAATGAGTTACAATCTGTTTGGAAAATTGAAGATGCTCGTTTTCAAGAACTTCCTCCGAGAATTGAATACAATCCAAGAATTCACGAAGCTCCTCCAAAAGCACCTTCTGCAAAAGATGTTGCTCGAATAAAAAATGAAGGAGAATTTAATGAAGGTACGACAAGTGTTGCACTTGATGAAGTTACACAGGTTAAATTTGATTCAAAACAAAAAGCTATCTCCAAACGTCATGAGCAAACTGCTAAAGTTGCTGAAGAAAAAGCAATTACGTCTTATGACGAAATCAATAAACGAGTAATTGAATTGGAAAAAAAGAGTGAGGGGATGACGAAAGAAGAAATTAGTCGTACAGTTCCTAAAGAAGATAAATTTCCATATGAAAAGGAAAGTGAAATTGGTAAATCAATCATGAAAGATTTGGTTGACAATGAAAAAGGGCATACTGAAGTTATGGCACTTTTTAATAAAGATCGAAAGACTCCAATCACCAAACCACGAAGAGAGATTAAAGAATATACAGAGAAGGAACAGAAAAGTATTAAGGCTGTTGAAACAAATGCAAAAGCTGAAGGATTGAGTGCTAATGATTATTTAATGAAGAATGGAATGTCTCGACAAGGTGCAGATGTAATGGTTGGTTTACTTAATCAAGCGTATAGAAATCGTACAATTGCACGCAGGTTGAAAGAAAAACATGGTCTTTTACAACCTCTTGAAAATATTGATAATTTTATGAAACCTGTTAAAGGTGAAGTAGTCATTAATCAAAATCCTTATGTGCCATTAACTGAATCTCATGGTGCAATAATTAGAGATATGAAGGAACTCAATGATTGGGCAATTGTAAAAGGATTTACAACCGCTCCAACTTCAATTGAATCTCTTGGATTACAAAATTTGAAGCATGTTATAAATAAAAGAGAATTGAATATTCATAACAGAGGGAAAGAGCTTACATCAAGAGTAATTGCATTAAAGAAAAAATATTCAAATTCCAAACACCGTTATGATGCTTGGGTGCAATCAATGGGTAAGACGAAAAATGGTCTTGATGCTCTTAAAAGAATGGGAATTGAGTATAAGGAAAAACCAGTCAAATATGATGCAATGAATAAAGAGCTTGAAATAATCTATAAAGATTGGGTAATGAATGAACTTAATCCAAAGAGGAAATCTGTTGGATTAGAACCTATTGAATTAATGGATGGAACATATACTCCTTTCTTCACTCATGAGAATTTTATACAAAAACTTTTTGGAAAAGAATCTGGACATAAATCTCGTCATGCGTCTGGACAAGTAGCTCAAGTAAATTTTGATCATCTTCAGCGAGGAAAATTAAGGAAAGGAACAAAATTAGAAACTGATCCTTTACAGAATTTGAATACGTATGGAAATGAAATGATCCGTTTCACAGAACTTGCTGATGTGAATGCATTTTTTAAAGAATTTGTAGAGGGTAAAATGAAAGATCCTCAAACGGGAAAAGAATTCACTCTCCGAGGAAATAATCCGGAAGTGGCTAATTTTATAACTTCTTTAAATAACAGTATTGCAGGTATTTCAAATATGAAAATGCCTCGTAATGTTGAATATGCATTGACTGAAATTAATAACAATGTAACGGCAGCAACATTACATTTTCAATTAAGCACAGCGATTAAACAAAATGCTGCTCTTTTATTAACAAATGCAAGATATGGCTTTCCTGAAACAGTTAAAGGTATCATGGAAACTATTGCCCAACGTAAGAATGTACCTATTCATCTCTCAACAAAATTGCCTGTTAGAAGAAATACTCATGATGCATCTTTGCAACAATTTCAATTACAACTGAATCAAAATAAAATTCTGAAAGCAAGAGAGGTTGGCCGCCAAGCAGGTAATTATCTTCTTGGACTTGCAGATTATTTTCCTGCTGAAGCTTCTTGGAGAGTTGCTTATAATTCATTGAGGAAAAAAGTTAAAAGTGGGGAATTGACTGAAGCACAGGCTGTGAGAATAGCTGATGAAGCAATGGTGAGAATGCAAGGAAGTGGAGCTGCAAGTGATCTTTCCCCTGTACAAATGAATGTTTTAGGAAAAACTGTTTTTAGATTTCAGACTCCTACAATTCAACAACTTAACTTTCTTGCTAAAGAGATAGTTGGGATTAAAAATCCGGATGTAACAAAAGGTCAAGCTCTTGTACGGACAATGAGATATTTTGCTGGAATGTCAGCAGCAGCTTTACTTTTTGAAGACGTTCTTGATATTGAAAGTCCAGTGCCAAATCCAATAGGAGCTATTATGGATGGTTTAGCAAATGGTGATTCAGCAGCAACTACAGCTTTTCATACTGTGCTTGAGGCGGCAGAAATATTACCTCATGGAGGGACACTTAAATGGGGTTCTGGAATTGAAGGCCCTGCACTTGCGAAAGTTAATGAATTGGTAAAAACAGTAGCTGGAAGGGATATATTATATAAAGATGTTATTCCAAAAGCACTGGAAGGTGATCAACGTTCACAAGATATTATTTTATATCTTCTGGGATATCTCGGAGGAGTTTCTGGAACTGGAGCAAAATCTAAATATGATAATGCAAGAAAAAGAGGAGAAGAAGGTATCCGAGCACTCCTCGGATCATATGATCCTAAGAGCACTCAGACTGGTGGAAGCTTAGACTTTGAAGCAGGTATTGGTGGGTTGGATTTGGGCAACTTTGATCTTTAATGATGTGGTCCTTGCCATTTTGGTTTTGGAGGTAATTCTTCTTTATTAGTTTTTGATGGTAACCAACGGGGATGTTCTTCATCTGGTTCAACGTCCTCTTTCTGCCCTATTCGTTGGCGAAGAAGTCCTTCAAGGAGAATTAGATAGTTGATATTATCTCCTATCTTCTCGTTGATGAGTTCATTAGTTGCTGAGTTTGGATCATTGATTAAATCTCTCACACTTACTTCATGTTTTCGCATCATTCCAAGAAGAGCTTGTTCTGGAGTGATTCCGTCCATCCGAGCTGCAACATCGAAGTTGTGAAATCGATTCTCATCTGATGCATACTCTTTAGCTTTGTGAATTAATGTTCTTCTAATTATTGTCAATCTTCTTTCTACAATAGTGTTAAAGTCCATCTTGTTTCTCCTTCCATTTTTTCATTGATTGTTTTGATAACATTCTTAATTGAAGTCTTGTGACCCTATCTGCTAAGACATCAATTTCAATATCATCAGCAAGTTCTTGGTTTTCAAATATCCATTTCATCCATGGCATTTGTACACTTTCATTTACACGATTCCATATCCAATTAGGTACTGGCATTCTCTCCTCTCCTATTTAAAAAATAATATTTCTTTCCCACAATAGGGACAATATTTGTACTCGTTTATAGTTACAGTAACCGATACACATCTTCTTTTCAAACACGCAACTTCCACCTTATCACGTCCAACATGTTCCCATGTGCAGGTGACCGGAACAATGGCATTCTTTAATCCTTCGAGTAGTAATTTGATCTGTTCAACTGTCCGTATTGGATCCTCAAGATTGACTGTTATTTGCTTATTCATCAATATTCTCCTTTTAATAACTCATCTAAATAAATACGTTCTTTCTTATGCTGCTTCACCGTATTCACAACATAACGAACCTCTCCACTTGGAGTGTGGTTCATTTTAATCTGTTCAGTTGCAACCAGAGTGTCCAAGCATTCATGAATATCTTTTGCGAATGCATCAAGACTGAAAGCCAGAAGGATTTCTTTCCATGTCATGTGTTGATTGTGCTGAATTCGTTGTATGATTGCTGTCAAAAGAGTAGAGTGTCTTCCATTGCCAACTCCGTAGAATGCATTAGGCATTTCAGCTTCCGTGTATTCAAGGATTTCAAGTGCCAGATGGTAATGACGTAGTTTGATCATGAAATCATTCGACTCTGATATTGATAAAATCATGCAGAGTTTCCATACATACATAGCTCTCCGCTCATCATACCCAGCGAAGATGTTGTTATCCAGACAAGACTCTGATGCAGATGATTCATACCAGATCTTGTATGGCACGAAGACATCTTCATGAATTGTAAATTTCCCATGCATCTTATATATGTTAGCCAAGTCTTTAATCAAATTTTGTTCAATCTTTCTCTCTTCATCCGTGGAGTAGGGGAAAGCAATCTTTTTCCTTTTCCCATATGCAACAACACATATAAATCGACTAAGTAATCCTCCACCAACCATCTGATGATTCATACACATTTGAAGGAGATTTGGTGTAATAGCTCCAATGATAGTTAGCCAGCAGTTGTTAACATTGATTGTTTTTTGTTTCATTGATTTATACTTCCAAATCTTTTTACAATCAAAGAGTTCCGTGAGAGCAGCAATGAATTTAACATCAGCTGATGCGAGATAGTTTTGGATTTCTCCAGACCAGACAGACAAGCTTTTATGTTCAATTTCTTTTTTTAAACTTTCATCAAAATAACATGCTGACATGTCATTGAATTCTTTGTACAAAGCTTGAGAACTTCCAAGTGCATCTGCCCCAAGCTCAATACCAATTTCATGAAAGAAGTCTTGAATAAGATCCATTGAAATGGTTTTTCTACCTCCAGTTGGACCAATAAGGAATACATAGAAATTTGGAAAAAGAGTACTGAATCCTGCATCAACACAACATCTCCGTTCCATAACAGTACTGAGTGCCATGATACCCGCCCAAAGATGATATTGGAGAGGAGCTTCATTATTCTGGTTGATCTTCATGTATGATGAGAGCCAATTGGAACAGTTTCGTTTTGGATTTCGTTTATATGTCATTGTCTATTCCTTAAATATCCACCATTGTGAAGACTGGATCTTCCGGATTAGTCAGCTCCACACACGTGAGAGCCCTTCTGTAGCCAGCTCCGGTGTCGATTCCAATCTTATTATCCATCACAAGAGGTGTTTGCACAACAGTGTGTCCGTAGACAACTCGTTTGTTATCTTTGAGTGGCGTTTTATTTTGGATAAAGTTGTCTCGGCTCCAAAGAGCATCATCTCGGTCAATGTGATTATACCTATTATATATTTCTATTGAGATTCCAGCATGGACAAATATAAAATCCTTAGTAGTGTAGTAATAATTATTGTAGAGATCATCGAAGAATTCATAATGTGTCTGTGGAATAGCGAATGTGATGTCTATTCCATGTGATTTATAGCTACTGATTGTTGCATTTCCTCCATTGGCAATCCAAAAGTTATTCATAGGTCCGTATTGTGGAAGCATACTTTCATGATTACCATATAAGAATATAGCATTCTTTGGTCGATTGATCAGATATTCAATAACTTCAAATGACTTTGGTCCCCGATCAATGTAGTCTCCAAGAAAAATAACTTTGTCGTTTATGATATCGATTCCAGCTTGATCAATGAGTTTAATCATTGCCTTATATTGACCGTGTATATCACCTATTGCGAATAGTTTTTGTGTCATATCTACTCCTATTGGATCAATTTATTTTTCATTACTATTATGCATTTTTATTATACTCCTCAACTGCATCCATCACAGTCTTATCATCAAAACTCTCAAATTCAATCATTCTCTTGTCCCAATTATCTCCAATCTTTGCATCAATATCTATAACAAATTTTATCCCTTGATAATTAAACTCATGTGACATATTAGCTTTGATCATTCTACAAAACTCTGGAAGCTCATCCGTATGGGATTTATGGATCTGCAAAATGATTGAATCATGAACTGTTACGAGAAGATCGAAGTCAAATCGTAGTAGCTTCTCATCATTACTCACTCGGATTGCACTCCTGTTCACATCCTCTGCTACTGTGGATTGTGGTTTGTATGATATTGCATTACCGAAGACTGCATCGTTGAGTGGTTTATGGAATTGTTTCATCCTGCCGAAGAGATTGTATAGTTTTCGAGTCTTCTTCACTTGAGTGATTATGTCTTCTTGCCATCTTCCGAGTCGAGGATTACGAACATCATAGGAAGTGAGGAGAGATTTTGTCTCAGCTATTGTTTTGAATATACCTTGCAATGCCCAATTATTTGAGCATGTTGTGGCTCCCATTCGATAATTTCTCGCATGAACAACCATCTTTCCCAGTTTATAAAGAATAGGATTGACTTCACTCTCCGGAACTCCAAAAATAATTGACGCATTGTACGTGTGGACTTTCTTTCCACTATCAATAATATCGAGAAGATTTTGATCATGACATAGCACAGCAACAATGTGAGATTCAGCTTGTCGTTTATCAAATTCCATCAGCCAATATCCTGGATCTGCTCGGAGATACTTCTTAAAGTTGAGCGGTTGGTTCTGAAGATTCGTACCAGTGCCAAAGAATGTCTTTGTCGTTGATATACGACCACTTACAGTACCTGATATTTTATGATGACACCTCAACTTGTGATCAGCATCCGTGTTGGGAATGAAGTATGTTGTGAGGAGCTTGTTCAGCTTTCTCATCTTGAATGCAAGTCTGGCAGGAGCTTTGCATTTATGCTTCTTCCGGCTCAGTCTGGATAGTGCAACAGAGTTACAAGTTGGATTCCCTTCCTTATTCTTATAAGGTTTAATCTTAAGCTCATTGTAGAAATAATCCACCATCTGTTTGTTACTTCCAATCGAAAGTTCTCGTCCAGTAAGTTTCCACAGACCGTGTTGGAGAGCAAGATATTTTCTTTTAATCCGAAGTTTCTCTCGTTGAATTCTTTCAGGATCTGTTGCAATGCCATTCCATTCCATCTCCATGAGAGGTTTGTGCAGATCCATCTGATATTCCATGGCTTCTTCTTGGTCGTGTTGAGCCAGTTGTTTTCTGAGCTCGATTGCAATCTGATGGGTGTAAACAGCATCTTGGCAATTGTAGAGCCAATAACTTTGCCAATTTTTTTTCACACTGGCATGGGCTTTCTTCCCTGCTCCTTTGTGGTATGGATGGAATGTATATGCAGCAACAAGGAAGTCAAGTCCTTTCGGGAAATCCGGATAGATCAAATGCTGTGCGAGAAGAGTGTCGAATGCGAAGTTGTCTGTGGTCATGTTGTGTGTTCGGAGAAGATACATAACATCGTACATACCATGTTGGAATATCTTCTTGATACTTGATGCATTGAGAATCTTGGCGAAGAGAATTAAGATTTCAGTCTCTTGATTTGCTGACCAATAGTTGCCTGAGTTATCTACAAGAGGAATTGACATTCCTTCATATGGACCAGAAGTGAGAGCGAAACAGGTCATGTATTTAGGATTGGCTTCAATATCAACTGATGTTTCTGGAGTAAAAGCTAAGACATCTTGGAGGAATGTGATAACTTCTTCGTAACTTGGTTCGATGAGATAGCTGGCTGTGTCGTCCAATAGTTTGGGATCATCTCGTAAACGTTTGAATTTATTGAAATCCATGATGATGTTCCAACTATTGAGAGGGGATTTGTCCATTGTTGTTGTTGATGGATGTTGAGTAAGAGCAATGAACTTTCCAGGAAGGTGATCTCGAAGATGCATGTAGTCATCAGCTCGATAGATTGATCCTCGCTGAAGGTTGATGTCATCTATCTTTGGATCGTCGAGGAGGAGAAGCATAGGCAAAGTTCCCATACAAATAATAACTTTCCCATTAAATGCAGTCAACTCCTTCACTAACATACTCTGAAGCTCATACCAGTCTTGGTGCCGAGTTCCTTTCTTGACATCGAAGAGTTTCCTCACCGGGACATTTGTCTTGCATGCATTAGTGAGATAGAGTGAATAGCGGGGTAGATTTGCATTTGCACATATTCGATCGAAATTAGCTCCAACAGTACTGACAAGTGGCTGACCTGCTTTGATCTCAAGAGAACTGGATTGTTCACCAACGATAGCAAAGTCAGCAATTTCAATATTGTCGGTAGGATAGCATTGGATATCAAGTGGCTGATACTTGTTGGTATTGAGCAAAGGTTTGCTGTTTGAAATTGATATGTCCATTAATCCCTATCCTTCCATTCTGCATCACGAATAAGAGCTGCATATTTTTGTCTGTCTGCTTTTATTTTTGTCTCCATCCATTTCATATAAATGGAATCGTGATGTCCACACATGCCGATGTATTCAAAATCAGATTTTAAGTCAACTTTCCAGTCAATAGGACATGTACGGCATTTTGCCTGATTACTACTTAAAGTTAAGAAGAGATCCTTCCCACAAGCAAAACAATGTGTACCATGATAATAAAAATACTTTTCATCTTTCCAACCTGGCCAATCCGCTTTATATTCTATTCCAGTTTCAGCAAGCCAATCCCACAGTTTGTAGTGTTGTTCTTGTTCATACTTACTCATATCAAGTTCCTTTCTCTGTCCATTCAATATCACGAATGAGTGCTGCATAATGACTGCGTTCTGTGGGTGATTTAGCTCTTAGCCAGTGGATGTAAAGAGTATCCTCATATTCGCATGGACAAGCTTCTACAGCATCTGCATCTACAGCTACTTCTCTATAACCTCCCCAATTAATAGGACAAAGAGAACATTTTTTACTCTCAATTGTTGCTATTGTTTCTATTTTTTCTATTCGTCTGTGAGATGGACCACATGCAAAACACCTTGCTGGACGATAAAATTTATTTTCTATATCCATCCATTCAGGCCAAATTTCTTTCATCACCTCCCCAGTTCTTGTAAGATAGTCCCATAATCTCATGTGTTGTTTATGTTCGAATTTACTCATATCAAGTTCCTTTCTTCGGACAATTTCTCGGAACACTCTTTCCAGTCACTTTGATTTTTAATATTCTACACATGAGATTAGATGGATTTTTTGACCCATATTCAAAATCTTTTTTGCACATGTGACAATCAATGCATTTGATTATTGGAGTGATTACCTTTTCACACGCTGGACAGTAATACTCAACCACTCGTAGAATGTGGGCATCTGAACATTTGATATCTCGCCAAACAATGTAACTACCACGATTATAACGTCCTGGAACTGTTGTGTAGGGGACGAGATGAAGGTGAGTGCAAGTTGGTTTCTTTGCTCCTTGCGGATTAGGAAGTGGTTTCTTTGGAGTTGGTGATGCTTCTTTTTTCTTAGTCATGGCTAACTCCTTTCTGTTGATTGGTGATCATGATACGGATAGCATTGAAGCAATCTTCGAGTGATCGTTCTCCGAGATAACCGGTTCTCGCTTCAAATCCTGAATATATATTAATTTCATCTTTAAATTTTACTATAGTTAGATAATAATCTGTTCCACTTGTAACTCCAAATGCATTGTTGCAAGTAATTAAACATCCATTCAAATTATATTTAAATATTATTGTTTGAGTATTACCTGCTGTGTTTCTGTGAGAATGGTTATGCGTGATATACTCTCTCAAATTCTCCGGTATATCTTCGATCTCTATTAATCGCTTCAAATCTTTCCTCCCTTCAGTTGTCTCTGCACCATCTTCACCATCTCAGGTGATAATTTATCTATCTTCTCGCCTATCGACTTCACCTTAGCCCGTACCTTTGTTGCTTCTTTCTTCTCAGCACGTAGCACAATTGCTTCTGCTTCCTCCTTCTTGAATACTCGAACAGCAGATGTCCTGAGATCTCGTATGCTGTTGACAAGAGATAGTCGTTCAGCAGTTGAGAGAGATAGGAAGGATGTTACTTTAATTCGTGACATTAGAGTCATTGATGATCTCCTTTACTTTCTCTTCAAATCTTGTAACTTCATCAACCTGTTTCTGTATACTATGTTGAGTAACAGTGATCCATATGGTGCAAGATAGACAGATAATAGTTAAGATGATTTCAATTATTATAATGAAGTTGTAATTTGTTTCCTTCATTCCTTCTTCACCCCCTTGCCTTTTCCAGTGTCTGATCGTTCTTGGAAGAAGGGACTTGCCGTGAATTCTTTTAGCTTTGCAGTGATTGTTGGTATGAATTTGTTGTGCTTCATTAAGACTTGGTTCTGAAGAGTGAGAACTTTCGTCTGTTCGATGTCCCTCTCGGAGTTAGC
>PIVU01000299.1 GCA_003354025.1 Nitrospirota bacterium | reverse complement strand
TTTTCTGTGGAACAATGAGTATATTCACTTGCGCTACAAAAATCTGACATGTCCAGGTCATTTGTAGAGCGCTGGTTGTTGAATATTTCTTCAAAGACACCTGACTTTTGAATAAAGATGTTCAGGATGTCCGGATTAAAGTGACATGGCTGTGTCCTTCCATCACCTTCGGTTATTATTCGGAATGTTTCCTCGTGGCTTAGCCCAGGTTTATAAGGTCTGCTGCTGCGCAGGGCATCATACTGGTCGGCGAGCATAACGATCATTCCCTCTAAAGGGATTTCTTCTCCCTTAAGTCCTGAGGGATATCCTGTGCCGTCCCATCTCTCATGGTGGTTCAGGGCAATTGACGCCGCCATCTGAATAAACGGATTAGATGATCCGATCAGCATCTGATGTCCCATAATTGTATGGGTTTGCATTATTCCGAATTCTTTACTGGTGAGTGAGCCCGGTTTCAATAGTATATTGTCTGGTATCCCTATTTTCCCTATGTCGTGCATAGAGCTGGTGAATGTAATCGTATTCACAAAGTCACGGGGCATATTCATCGCCTCTGCAATTTTGAATGAATATAACCCAATCCTCGAAATATGGTCTCCGGTCTCGGTGTCCCTGTACTCTGCAATTTTCATGAATCGCTCTATTATTTCCCTGTTCATGGTTTTTGTCTGCACAAGGGCTTCCTGTAACTCATGTGTTCTTCGTTGTACCTTGCTTTCAAGAGCTTTTTTAAGGTTCTTTTCTGTCTCTCTGCCCCGTGCATGTCCTACAGCTCGTTTTATTGTATTAATGAAATATTCAGGTATGAAGGGCTTCATGATCATATCAAATGCTCCTTTGTGCAGTGCTTCAACTGCTGTCTCTACCTCAGGCTGTTCAGTCATTAGAATGACCGGTTTGTCAGGGTAGAGAGAATGCATTTTATCAAGTAATTCAAGGCCCGTAACGCAAGGCATGTGAACATTGGTCAACACTACGTCAAAAAGCAGTTCCAGGGCAATTTCGATCGCTTCCTGTGTATTGGTGCATGCGAGGCAGGTATATCCATTTTCATTCAATAGTTTGGTTGTACTTCTGAGCAATAACGGATTGTCATCAATAACAAGCAGAGATCCATTATTATTGTAATTTCCCTGGCTGTTAAACATGACTATTTATTAGCTCCTTTAGTACAAACCTGCGGTGACTGCTTCATTAGTTTTCCCCCGACTCTTTAACTGCCGCCATACCATTTACCAGCAAAGCTGTATCACTGCTCCTGAAATTTCTTCAAGCGGAAGGATCTTATTAACAGCGCCCGTCTTTATGGCTTCATTGGGCATTCCGAAGACAACAGACGTTGCTTCATTCTGGGCAATGTTATATGCTCCTGCCTCTTTCATTTCATACATTCCCCGTGATCCATCGTCTCCCATTCCGGTCATGATAACTCCCACTGCGTTTTTTCCGGCATATCGGGCTGACGACCGGAATAGCACGTCCACTGAAGGCCGATGTCTGCTTACAAGTGGGCCGTCTTTCACTTCCACATAGTACCGTGCGCCGCTTCTCTTTAGAAGTGTATGACGATTACCCGGCGCAATTAATGCCTGTCCACGGATTACCGTATCATTATCGGACGCCTCTTTAACTGTGATTTGGCAGGAGATGTCCAGCCGTTTTGCGAAAGCACTTGTGAAGTGCTCCGGCATATGCTGGACGATAACTATCCCGGGCGCATCAGGCGGAAGGGCCTCAAGAAAGACCTTTAGGGCTTCTGTCCCCCCTGTGGATGCGCCGATCAATACGACTTTCTCGGTCGTTTGGATCATGGCGTTTGCTCTTGGTTTTGCAATGACAGCGTCGGCCGTCAGCTTTGGTGTAACTTTAATAGTATTTTTAATAATCCGCTTTGTCTTTACCGCAGAGGCTGCCTTTACGGCATCGCATATGAGAACTCTTGATTCTTCCAGGAAATCCTTGGTGCCTATACGGGGTTTCTGAATAATATCAACAGCTCCATACTCTAAAGCTTTGAGGGCGGTTTCCGACCCGTTTTCAGTAAGGCTTGAACACATGACCACGGGGATTGGATGCTGGCTCATTATCTTGTGCAGGAAGGTAATGCCGTCCATTCGGGGCATTTCTACATCAAGGGTAATTACATCAGGCCGCTCACTCTTTAATCTTTCTGCGGCTATGAAGGGATCCGATGCCGTCCCTATTACTTTGATCCGGTCGTCTGACGAAAGGATTTCCTCCATTGTCTGTCTTACTACGGCAGAATCATCTACAATAAGCACTTTGATTTGACTCTTCATTTAGCTCTCCATATGCCCTGAACGATATTTTTGCAGTTCAGTTTCAGCGTCTGTCTTTGCTTTAACCAAGTCTCTTTTAATGGTCATGTTTCTTACGGCAACTCTGACCCTGGCGATCAATTCATCGGGTTCAATGGGTTTTATAATGTAATCATCAGCGCCTTTGTCGAGACCCTTTATCCTGTTTTTGGTGTCAGAGAGATGAGAAAACAGGATGATAGAATACAGCCTCTGGTCCCGGGCAAGAGCATCAAGGACTTCAAGGCCGTTCATTACAGGCATTTCAACATCAAGGAGCACCACGTCCGGATTTTTGGAGTTTATATAATCCAGTCCCTGGCGGCCGTTCTCTGCAATGATCGTGGTGAACCCTGCTTTTTCGAGAAGTTCTCTTACATATTTCTGGATCGATATGCTGTCGTCCACAATAAGTACCGTTGGTCTTGTTTTGTCTGACTCTGCATTTCCGGTCATAGTGATTTCCTGTAAATAGTCGGCGCGACCTGGACTAGCGGCACGTTCAGTCCATGTAATGTCTCGGAGTGTCCGAGAAACACATATCCTCCCGGCTTAAGATGAGAGTAGAACCTGTTCAACAGTATCTCCTGGGTTGCCTTGTCAAAGTATATGATTACATTGCGGCAAAATATTATTTCTACTGGTTCGTGCATACCGAAGTTGTCCTGCAGGAAATTCAACCTTCGAAATTTAACGGAGGCCCTGAGTGCAGGTGTTATGCGGACCTGTCCCTTGCTTTTGTCTCTGCTTTTAAGCAGGTACTTCTTTCTTTGTTCTTCAGGGACAGGTATTATCCGCTC
>PIVU01000085.1 GCA_003354025.1 Nitrospirota bacterium | reverse complement strand
AGTAATAAAACTGTCCTCATGCCCTTCTATTGACTCTTTTTTGATTCCCAGATATTTTCCTATACCATGCTCAACATGCACCATGTAATCACCGACTTTAAAATCTTCAATCGATGAAATAAGATTTGATACACGCGATTTCTTAATCGGTTTAAACGCAGGCCGCCTGCCGAAAATATCTCCGGAAGTAAGAACAATAATATCTTTATACTTAAATCCCCGGCTAAGTTCTCCAGTAGTAATGACGGGACTGCGGGTATACTTGAACGCAGAATTAACGGTCATGATAGGCGCCTCAAGATCAAGCTCAAAGAACAGTTCCTTCAAACGTTTTGCCTGACCTTCTGAAGAACAGACCATTAGAATATAGTACTGCCCGGCAAGATCGCCCGCCCTCTCAATAAAATCATCAATAGTACGTCTTTCTCCGGGAAGCAGACCTAGCCCTGACACACTGTCAATTTCACACTTAACACCATCTGCGGACAGCTGCAGGCCTGTTATATTTACGATATCCCTGTCCGTAACCAGGTTCATGAAATCGGGATGCCGTCTCTTGATATCATCGGGTTCATTTAAAATTATGATTGCATCAGACAGGTATTCAATCAGACCCGGCCCCTCTTCAGGCTCGAGAGCAGGAGGAATAGTAATTTCATCAATTTCCTTAAGTGAGAGCTGCGTATCAATATCGAAAAACCTTATCGACTCTACTTCATCGCCGAAAAATTCAACTCTTACCGGGTTTTCCGTGTCAGGAGGGAACACATCGATTATGCCCCCTCTAACGCTCATCTCTCCTTCCTTTGAGACCATGGAGACCGTAAAGTAGCCCTGTTCATAAAACCTCTGAACAGTACCGTCTCTGTCTACAGCAACTCCCTTTGATATCCTGACAGATTTGAATTCATCATCTTCCCATATTGGCGAAAGAGCTGCATCTACAAAAGCAATAAACTTCTGATCTTTGTTTTCATGGAGCTTAACCAGGCTTTTGAGACGCTCAGGACTCCCTTCGGGAGCAATGAGAATCGGAGGATGAATATTCAGCAGTTTTGACCAGAAAACTGAGTCCCTATAGAATTCAACCGCTGAACTCTCGGAAGAGCAGAGAAGGAGAGACTGTCCACCGGTCATGCAAAACAGAAGCGCACCTGATGAACCGGAAAGAGAAGTAAAAGTGTCGGTTTGCTTTTCTTCTATTAATTTGACGGCTTGCTGGAAGAAGGAGAGATCAAATGGCATAGCAATAGAGTATATCACATTCCAAACCTGTTCAGTTATACTAAAAATTGGCCGATAGATTTAATTAAACACAATAGCAGGGGATTATTAGAACATTGCCACAGTTGAACATCTCACCATATAAACACTTTTTCCTCATAACATTACTGCTGCTCATTTTTGTTGGTACAGGCTGCGAAAAAAAAGAAACCCCTAAAAAAGTAAGCCTTTTCAAAAGAGCTGATACAGCATCAGCAGAAAAACACCCTCAGCCCAACACTCTCTGGTTCGGATTTGACTTGCGGCTGGGGCCGAAAGAGGAAGTTCAAATATACACTCCATTTCTCAGATACCTCGAGAAAGCTACTGGTAAACGCTTCCGGATCAGATTTACTAAAAACTATGAGGATACTATTGATAATCTCGGTAAAGGGATGACCCACTTTGCAGCGGTCGGGACATTAAGCTATGTCATCGGCAGCAACAAGTACGGAACTGAATACCTTGTAAGCGGGGTAAATAAAGAAGGCGACCCGAGGTATCATTCAATAATATTTACCCGGCCGGACAGCAACATTGAAGAAATGAGTGATCTGAGAAGCAGGTGTTTTGCCTTCGGCTCAAAGATGTCGACCCAGGGGCATCTCATTCCAAGACAAATGCTTGATGACGCAGGCATTGAACTGGATGACCTTGAGAAGCATATTTATACGGGCTCCCATATGAATGCCGTGAAGGCAGTGTTAAACGGAGAGTGCGATGCCGGCGGAATACAGGATGTCCTTGCCGGCAGGCTTGCATCAGAAAAGCAGATAAAGATCATCAAAATTTCAACTCCCTATCCAAGCAGCCTTATTGCTTACAACAGCAGTCTTGATCCCGACACAGTGGAAGCTGTCAAAACCGCACTGCTTGCATTTGAACCTGAGGGCAAGCATGAGCAGCTGCTATTTGACTGGGACAAAACTGAAATGCCGCTCGGCTTTACCGTACTCAATGAGTTTGAAATTAATAAAGTAAAAATCCTGGCACAAAAATACGGTATCCTTACAGAATGAACTTAAGAACAAAAATAACTATCCTTACAACAGCAATTGCTGTAAGCGTCGGCTTATTAATAATCGTCTCTATTCGTGGAGAAATCATTAACGCCTTCAGGGGAGAGCTGGAAAAAAGAGCTGTCTCAATAGCAGTAAACCTTTCTGATAGAATTGCCAATCATGTTCTTCTGAAAGATTATTTTCAGACATCAAAAGCCCTGAACGAAGTTATGCACAAAGAAGAAGACGTTGAATATATATTTGTCACAAGTGAAGAAGGACGGGTCATTGCACACACATTCAGCGAGGGGACTCCCCCGGACATAATCCAGTGGAATCCTCTCAATAACAACGAACGTCATATACAGCTTCTGGATACGGAAAAAGGCTATATAAGAGACATCGGCATAAGCATATTTAAAGGGACAAAGTCCGAGCTGCATTTAGGCATACGTGAAGACAACCTTAACCATACCCGCACACGTGTGAGAAACATTACCGTTCCACTTGTCCTTCTGGTCATCTTCCTGGGAATTATTGCCTCCTTTATTTTCAGCCGCTTCATTACCGAACCGTTAAAAAAGTTTGTGGAGTTTACGAAAGTACTGGGAAGGGGTGAATACGGGAAGAAAGTTGACGTTTCGTCAGCTGATGAAGTTGGGTACCTTGCCCGTAACTTTAACAGGCTGTCAATGGAGCTGAAAATAGCGCAGGAAAAAATGGAAGAAGCCTATACATACACTCATCTGCTTCAGGCTGAGAAGCTATCATCGGTGGGACAGATTTCCGCAGGACTGGCCCATGAGCTGAAGAACCCTATGACTACGCTTAAAATGCTCTTCCAGGCTTTTAAAGAGCAGCCGGACATGACTAAAGAAGATGCAGAAATCATCAACAATGAAATTGAAAAAATCGACAATGTATTGAAAAACTTCCTTGGTTTCGTTAAACAGAAAAGTTCTCTGTTTGAATATGTGAATCTGAATGAAATGATAGAGCGCGTATTATCTCTCGCAACATTTGACATCGAGAATTCCAATATAATCGTTCAGAAAGACATGCTGGAAAACTTGCCGGAAGTAAAAGCAGACCGCGCACTCCTTGAGCAGGTATTCCTGAACCTTATTCTAAATGCTGTACACGCAATGCCCGACGGAGGCGAAATCAGAATATCAGGCAAAACAGATGAATTTTTTACTGAAGTAATGATATGGGACAAGGGCGGTGGAATACCCTCTGATATTCAGTCCAGGATTTTCGAACCTTTCTTTACGACCAAGGAAGACGGTACAGGGCTTGGTCTGTCAATTGCGTATAACATTGTCAAATCACATGGCGGAAAGTTATTCTTTAACAGCAACGATGGTAAAGGAACAGTATTTACGGTGAGATTACCAAACGAGGTAAGCAATGAATAAGATCCTTGTGGTAGACGATGAAAAAGGCGTCTGTCACTCATTTAAAAAAATCCTTGGCAGACGCGGATATGATGTTATTACTGCAGAAGACGGACTTGAAGCGATTGAGAAAACAGAAAAAGAAGACCCTGCCCTTGTAATTATGGATGTCACAATGCCGAAACTTGACGGGCTTGAAACACTGCAGCGTCTGAAAGCTCTCCATCCCGACCTTACGATAATAATGATGACGGCCCACAGTACATCGGAGAAGGCCATCACCGCAATGAAGTACGGTGCATATGACTATCTTTCCAAGCCTTTTGACAATAGTCAGGTTATCTCTCTTATTGAAAAAGCATTAGCAGACAATCAGATGACGATCCCTGTCACATTCGCTGAAACAACTGATGACAAGGGAGACAAGATAATCGGAAAGAGTCCTGCAATGCTCGATATATTCAAAAAAATCGGGCAGGTTTCCGAAAGCGATGTCACTGTCCTTCTCAGGGGGGAGACGGGCACTGGAAAGGACCTTATTGCTCGGGCCATCTATCACCATAGCAAACGGCTCAACAAACCCTTTCTTCCCGTTAACTGCTCTGCAATTCCTGAAACACTTCTCGAAAGTGAACTCTTTGGTCACGAAAAAGGCGCTTTCACAGGCGCTGATATGAAACGGATTGGTAAGTTTGAACAGTGCACATCAGGTACAATGTTTCTTGATGAAATTGGCGACATGCCTCTGCCTCTTCAGGCAAAATGGCTTAGGGTGCTCCAGGACGGATGTTTTCAACGGGTAGGCGGCAAAGAGCTGGTCAAAACAGATGTGAGAATCATTACCGCCACAAACACAAATCTTGAGCAAATGGTGGAACAGGGGACCTTCAGGGAGGATCTGTACTGGAGACTCAATGTTGTAACCGTACTCGTACCGCCGCTGCGGGAGAGAAAAGATGACCTTGAAAATCTCGTTCATTACTTCATTCAAAAATACAACAGAGAGCTATCCAAATCAGTAAAAGGTATCTCACCGGACATGCTGAATAGTTTCACAGAGTATCACTGGCCCGGCAATGTGAGAGAACTACAGGGAATTATTCATAGAGGAATGGTCATGTGCCAAAAAGACTTCCTCTCAATTGAAGATTGCGAATGGCCGCCGCAGATTACTTCTACGGATGAAAAGGATGGAGATGTTGAAAGGCTGCTCACCGACGCCGCAAATATTCTCATGAAAAGGGGCGGAGTCAATATATATAAAAATGGTGTGTCTGAATTTGAACATATCTTAGTGAAAAAGGCTCTGGAAATGACAAATGGCAACCAGGTATTAACAGCCAAACTCCTTGGGATATCGAGAAATACTCTCAGAAGTAAACTTGATAAAGATTAATACTCCAATGTTCAAAAATATGGCACCATGTTCAATAATTGAACAGCAAAAAACATCATGAATCTCGTAACTACACGTTTTATAGACATTCCATGCGTGGCATTACTTTTGCATTCTACTATATGCTTTTGCACTTATTTAGTGCCATCTTAAATATAGGGCTTATAAAGCCCGGGCCAATAACAACCCAAAGAAAGGAGCAGTACAGTATGAAAAAACGTAGCATAGTATTATTTGCAGTACTCACATTACTTGTGAGCCTGGTCTCAACCGCAGTAGCAAAAGAATCTATCCTTGACAAAGTCAAGAAATCCGGAGTTATCAGAATCGGTTCCGGAACCACAGTTCCACCGGTCAATTATATTGACAAAAACGGAAACTGGACCGGCTTTGACATTGCAATCGGTGACGAAATTGCAAAGAGACTGGGCGTAAAAGTAGAACGAGTTAATGTTAATAACAAAACAAGGATCGCATTCCTTGCCAACGGAAGAATTGACCTTACCGTATCAAGCATGAGCCACACAAGAAGCCGTGATGAGCAGATTGATTATGCTGAGCCTCCGTATTTATGGAGCGGTAAAATTTTCTATGCTAAAAAAGGTAAATTCAGCGGTCCTGCTGATGTTTGCGGTGCCAGAGTTGCAATAACTCAGGGATCTAATGCTTATCTCGCCGGACAGGATTACCTGAAAGAACTGGGATGCACTAAAAAATTCAGAGTAATTGCATTTCAGACAAATGCAGAATGCTTTCTTGCTCTCAGACAGGGTAAGGCTGATGTCTACATTCAGGACACACCGATCATCGCAGGCGTAGCAGGCTCTGAAGGTGTTGGCTATGAAGCAGTTGGACCTATCTTCAGCCCGGGCCTGTACGGACTCGGCGTTGCACCTAATGACAGCAAATGGAGAGACACCATCAGCTTTATCATTCAGGACATGTTGGCTGACGGAGCATATGAAAAAATCTACCTGACCTGGTTCGGCCCTGACGGTAAGTTCCCTCTTCCGATCAATGCAAGACCAAGACTCCCGGAAGATATTTTCGGAAAAGACAAACCTTGGGTGTGGCCCAGGTAATACAGTTTTAATGTAAAACATATCCTGCCCCCATTCGTAAGCTGCCGCTGCAAAGGGGGGCAGGATTTACATTACTCCTCTGAACTGGCTTCAGTGTCTCTTACGCCTTTAATCCTCAGAGATTCTGAAATGAGTTCAGAATGACTTTAAAACAAAAACATTCTACAGTAGAGAATTAATTAGGCAACGACAACCGAATAATATGAATACTTTTGATACCAAGATTGAAGAATGCGGCCAATATCCTTTAACCGCACATAACATTTCAACACTGCAGGTAAACATTGGATATAAATGCAATCTTACCTGTTCTCACTGTCATGTTGAAGCATCCCCGCAGAGAGAAGAAGCTATGTCACTCAGCTCAATTATAATAATTTTAGGCATATTAAATGGCAATGATGATATTACTATGGTAGACATAACCGGAGGCTCTCCTGAACTTAACCCGCATTTCAGGGAGTTCATTAATTCCTGCTCATCTCTCGGGAAATCAATTATTGTCAGGACCAACCTGGCAATCTATTCAGAACCGGGCATGGAGGACATCCCCAAGTTTCTTGCGGCTCATAAAGTAAAGTTAGTTGCTTCCCTTCCCTGTTACAGCAAAGAAGGAGTTGATAGTCAGAGAGGGAAAGGTACATATGAAAAAGCCATTAGCGCACTGAAAGAGTTAAATACTTTAGGGTATGGGAGGGATAGTACAGGACTCTCACTGGATTTAATGTATAACCCGGCAAAGGCAGAAGTAGCACCTGACCAGAAAATGCTCGAGAATGCATACAGGGGGAAATTACATGAAATGCATGGCATCAGTTTCAATAGTCTCATTGCCTTGAGTAACATGCCAATCGGTAGACTCGGTAAATCCATTTCTGCAGAAGAGCATACGGAATATGTACGAAAACTGGTGGACCAGTTCAATCCGGCCACTTTAGATCAGGTAATGTGCAAAAGCCTTTTAAGCATATCACCTGATGGAAATATATATGACTGCGATTTCTGGCAGATGCTTAATTTGCCGGTAAAAAGCAAACATACTGATATCAGCAATTTCAATTACAGGGCCCTCAGCAGCAGGGAAATCGTAACAAACGCACTTTGCTTTATGTGCACAGCCGGTGCAGGAGCAAGCTGTAGCGGTGCGTTGTTACAATAAATATTAAAATAATCAAATAGTACTTTCGGACTTATCATACATTAAACCCTACTATTATTTTTAGGCAACGTTTGCATATTTGCTTATATACAGATTTTCCAACACAACACTCTTTTCATTTTTCGCACTGAGTGTTATTCATTCAAATAGTTTAAGCTGTGGATATTTGTTGTCAAGATAATTTCGGACTTTACCATAAAATTTATTAGCAGTCATTAGCGCTTTTTTTGCTTCCGTCATGCTTAGAGGGAGCATTGGCTCATACGTAAACTGATTTCGCTTTTTTCTCATCTGATCAAACATGTGGATCAGATCATTAAAACTCTTTCCCAGTATTATTCCGGCAACTTCCACGGTTGTCATGTGTTGTCGGCCGTTTGAAGGACGATAGTTCTGGAGAAATACCAGGGCCCGCGCAGTTTTCAGCATTGCATTGTAGGCAAGAGTGTAACAGGCTTCTTCATCTATAAGAAAGATTTTTTCACGAGGCAATAATGTTTTTTGACGCGCTCATCAGGAGGGCCCTGACCTGATCAATGCCGATTTTCTCTTTCTTGAGAAATCCCTCAGATTCCAGCCTCTTTAAGTAGTGCTCTAAAGTCCCCATTATACCCTGCTACAAGTATATATTTTTTAATAATGTTTTTGGTAAATGAATTTGTATTAATTCTATTCTTAAATTCTTTCACCGAATATAGATGATAATTTATTTCCCTGCTGATTTCCCTTTCCACATTTCTGAATACTTTTACAAGACGGTCTTCACTAATGGTCCCAATTATGACGATATCAATGTCCGAGTCAGGCTTAAAATCATTGTTCACATATGACCCGAAAATAAAGGCATAGACAATGCCCTGCAGTTCCTGCAGTTCCTTCCTGAGAATGCCTTCAATTCCTATGGTTTTTTGAATAATAGCCCTGAATTCTTTATAAAAAGGAGATTTAATATTTATCTCATAATACTGGAGGTTCCCCGTGCGCGAAGAGGCCAGTAGTCCAACATTTGCAAGCCTGTTTAATTCCCGTCTGCATGTCCCCTGCGACGTATCCACAAGCCGTGCCATTTCATTGATATAGAACTTCCTGCCTTCATCAGCAAAGAATCTGGTTAAAATCTTCTACCTGATTTTTGATTTAAATAAGAGCCCGATGATATCCATAACTTGTATTCAGAATTGAATACAAAAGCAAGATTTTTTGTTGGCTTCTACTTTCTTTACTTCAACATTTGAACTGAAAACTGATCGCTGGTTACTGATAGCTCTGTCGTATTTTACACTATCTTGTTACATTCCTAAAAATGCCTTTTTGATTCTGCTCCCGTCCATGAGATTGGCTGCACTGTCTTCCAGAACAACTTGTCCCATTGAAAGGGCATTAACCCTGTCAGCAATCTCAAGGACTTCCCTGACCTTCTGCTCAACAATGAGTATCGTTGTATCAAACTTTTCCCGTACCGTTTTGATCGCTTCAAAGGCCTTTTTGATCGCCTTTGGGGAAAGGCCGAGTGATGGTTCGTCGAGTAAAGGGAGGTCAGGATTTAGCATCAAGGCCTGCCGTGGGCGAAGTGGAAGAATTTAGTTGTGGAGCAAATGAGCGAGAAGCTGAGGGCAATCAAGGTGTAGTGCCCGCTATTATTGAGTTTATAAGGAGTTGGCTAAACATTTATCTTACTCGATAATTTTATAAAGCTCTTTTATAGATAAGGTAACCGTGTTTTTACCCGATGGGTATGTTTCCTCACCAGGATATACAATAAACGACTTCCGGCACGACAGGTCTTCAAGAGCATTCCAGAATCCTCTTTCAGCCTTCGGACTCGCCGAATATTTAACTTCTACAGCTATCGGCCTGTTCTTTTTGTCAATGAGCAATAAATCTATCTCCGCTCCTGCGCCGGTCCTATAAAAAAAGTACGACCAGCCTTCAGGTAGTAAACCGATTATCTGTTCAATAACAAAACCCTCCCACGATCTGCCCAGTGCTGGATTGCCCATGAGGTCTTCAAGGTCACCTATCCTCAATAATGAATGCAGAATTCCTGAATCCCGGACATACACTTTCGGCGATTTGACCAGCCTTTTCTTTATGTTGATATAATACGGCTGCAGCCGCGTTACGACAAATGTTTCCTCAAGGATATCAAGATATCTTCTCACTGTCGGCGCTGACACTCCAAGACTTCCTGCAATCTGACTTGCATTCCAGAGATGCCCATGTGAATGTGCCAGCATGGTCCAGAACCTGCGGAGCTGGGAGGAAGGCACACGTATGCCGAGCTGGGGGATGTCCATCTCAAGGTACGTCTTTATAAACGCGCCCCTCCACGAAAAACTGTCTTCAACACTTCCGGCAAGATAGCTTAATGGATAACCGCCTCTCAGCCATAACTGCTGAATGTTCTTGTGTCCTGTCTCGTGCACTTTAAAGGGAGAAAGCTCGTGATAGATTATCCTGCCCGCAAGGCTCTCCGAAGAGTGCTTTATCAGTTCGGGCGATGCAGATCCGAGGATAAGAAACCGTCCGCCGGTCCTCTTTTTGTCGACCAGGGCCCTGATCTGGGGAAATAGTGTCGGCATCCGCTGTATCTCATCAATGATCACAAGGGAACCGGTAAATTGCCCCATGTACAGTTCCGGGTCATGCAGTTTGTTCAGGTCGGAGGGCAGTTCAAGATCAAGGTATATCACCTTTTTTGAAATGCCTTTCCGGATCATCTTCGCAAGGGTTGTCTTGCCTGCCTGGCGTGAGCCAACGATGCCTACAACCGGGTACTTTTTTAAAGATGCTTCAACAGATCCCTGGATGCTTCTCTTTATCATGCCTTGTATTATGAAAGACTAGCTTTCGATTTGCAAGGTAAATATTTAGCTTAGCCTGTCATGGTATTACATGACATAGTGGCATTATGCCACTATGTCAAGAAGTATTTTGCGGGGTTATTTGTACTTGTGCGGGCCGGAGAGGGCCTGGATGGACCGCCCCGGCGGATCCGCTGAGGAGGAAAATCATCACCACAGGCCGCGTTACGAAAACAATTGTGTCATCAAAATATCCCGATATTCCTCTTCCACAATTGCCTTCGTGCCTCTCGGAATCGAGTCGTATCGACTTCTGCGTCTCATTACGATTTCAACTGCATTTTTTGGGTTAAAGAACTGAACACTTAGTTTTACTTCAGGTCGTTAATTGATTTTAAAGCAAAAGAGAATTACAGGTTGTATTTTGATACAATACTCTTACAGCATTTAAGAATATCAGCACGGCTTTTTTTCCAGACGGTATGGACAATTTTCAAATCAGTCTTTTCGTATTCATGAATGATCCTGTTTCTGAATCCTGACATCTGGATCATTTTTTTCGAGAGTGCTTTTGAAATAACTTTTTTCTCTGCAAGAATTTCAAATATCTCTGCCTGAGACGAAGGAGTTTCCCATCCCGAATCGCTAATGACATGAGCGCCAATATCTATGCAAGCTTGTATGGCCTGTATAAGGTTAAACAAAATAATACTCTGAAGGTCCTTATCTTCCTTAAAAGATTTGAGGCCAGGATCCTTTTTTGTCCGGATCTGAGCAATGTAGTTCTCGACCTTTTCCAGTTTTCTGCTGACAAGAGATTCATCTACCAACAGTCTGTCTCCTGATACGGTTTGCAACTGCTTTATTGAAGATTTTCTCTATAGGCCTAAAATCAATATATTCGATAATGGCCCTGGTAGTAAAGGCCACTCTCAGCTTCCTGCTCCTGTCAAAAAGAATCTCTCCGGTTTTTAAAATGCGGTGTTTGAGATAAGGTGAGGCACTATTAAGAATCACAATGTCCACAGACCTCAAAGAAAAAGATGCTGAGGCCTCATAGTAGTCACTTATAATATCGTCGAAGGTCTTTCGTTTCAATTGCCTTTCATTGATCAGCACTGCTATATCAATATCGCTATCTTTTGTTAACCTACTCCGGGCAGCGCTTCCAAACAGATATAGTGCTGAGACTTCATCTCTGCTCTTAAAATAACTAGTGATTTTATTTATATCCTTTTCCATGCCGGCCATTTTCAGATTATAGCATAACCAGGAGCGTTAAGGTCTTATTAAAAAACATTTCTCAAAGCTGTCCCACTGTGCAGATAATATTCCACTTTATTTCTTTTTCAGCCTTTTAAATTCTTCAATGGTAATGCCGGCGTCGGCAAGGATGGATTTCAGTGCTTTTCTCTTTATTGTTTTACCGGAAAACCCCAGCCAGTATCCCCGCATAATTTATGAATTATTTAACAAATACGTGTAAAGATGCAAGAAGAAAAGGACGAAAGGCAGCTTTCAGTAGTCAGCCATCAGCTAGATGATTTTTATCAAGATTACCCCTTCATCTCATCCTTCTCAATCCCTATCATAATCTGCCTTTCAAGCTCATCCGGCTGCGGCAGTTTATCGGCAAGTTCAGACGGAAGGTGTTTAGTTAATTCGTAACCGGCTACACCCATGGGTTGATTTATACCCTTCAGTGCATATTCGACTACCATCCGATTACGGTCTCCGCATAAAATAATACCAATGGAAGGATTTTCATCAGGCTCACGGATTGACTCATTCAGCAGGTTTAAATAGAAATTCATCTTACCAGTATATTCAGGCTTGAACTTACCCGATTTTAATTCAATGGCTACAAGACATTTCAATTTGCGGTGATAAAAAAGGAGATCTATAAAATATACTTCTTCCCCGAGTTTCACCTGATACTGGTTTCCGATGAAGGCAAAGCCATGACCGAATTCCAGAAGGACATCACGAATCTGGTTAATCAGCTGACGTTCAAACTCTCGCTCAATAACAGGTTTAGTTATCCCCAGAAAATCCAGGGCATATACATCTTTCATTGCCTGATCCGCCTGTTCAGCAAGTGAGGCAGGCAATGTGTCCTTGAAATTGTGTTGCTTGGAGGATATCTTGTGACGCTTATATGCTTCAGATATAATTTGATTCATAAGTACATTACGGCTCCACCCCAGTTCTACGGTCATTTTGAGGTAGTATTCCCTTTCCGAAATGTGTTTTATTTTATTAAGAATAAGAAGGTTATGCCCCCATGGAATTTCTGCGACAAGCTGTCGCATATTTGGGTTGTTCTTATAGTTATCATAAAGGCGCCGCATATCCCAAAGGTTACGTGCCGAGAACCCTGATGTGCCCGGAAACTCTTTACAAAGATCATTAGACAATCTCTCAACGACAGATTTGCCCCATCCATCTCTTTCCTGACGTGTCGCTATCTCTTCTCCAATATTCCAATAAAGCTGAATAAGTTCTTTATTAACTGAACGATAAGCACGGATTCGGCTTTCCTGAATTTGTTTCTTAACTGATTGCAGTAACTTTCCGTAATCTGATGGAATAGAATTGATTTGGTTCATGCATGCCCCCCTTTATATAATTACGAATTGCGAAAACTGTTAACGTCTTTTTTAAACTCGTAATAAATAATTTGTAATTAACTAAAGCCTGTGTCCCCGTAATGACTGTTGATTATAACATGTGAAAGTGTGGAAGTGCAGATGTAGGAATAACCATTAAGTCTGTGGGGCCGGATCTTTTATCGCGACAGTTTCCATTTGAACTTTGACATTCGTCAAGATTACAATACTTAACTGTCAGAGTATGCTAAGCAAAGACCTAAATTGAGAAACAAAGTTCAATATGAATAAATTATCCGATTTTTACCAAGACTATCCGTCCTTTTTTATTGCCCTGGCAATATACATCCTGCTAGCACTTTTCTGGAACTATTCGAGAAG